>NZ_JASE01000005.1:1263384-1579230 GCF_000622325.1 Sulfitobacter geojensis | reverse complement strand
TTCGAGCCCGAAGCGTTCCTTGCCACGATCGAGGCGCAGCGGATCACCCACATCTACCTTGTACCCACCATGATGAGCAGGTTGCTGAAACTGCCTGATGATGTAAAAGCGCGCTACGACCTATCGTCGATCGAGTTTTGCGTTTCGACAGGTTCGCCCTGGCCACACGACCTGAAGGTCGCGATGATCGACTGGTGGGGGCCGGTATTTTGGGAAAGCTACGGGGCGACCGAAATCGGGTTTATGACGATGGTGTCTTCGGCCGATGCTTTAGCCAAACCGGGGACCGCAGGGCAGATGCAAATGGGCTGTACCGTCTTAATCCTTGATGAAGACGGAAACATCTTGCCGGCCGGTGAGGTTGGCGAAATCCATGCGAAAATGGATGCCTTTGGCGGGTTTGATTATTCAAACGATCCCGAAAGCAGGCGCGCGGCGGAAAAGCACGGTCATTGTTCGATTGGCGATCTTGGCTGGCTTGATGAAGACGGCTTTCTGTTCATTACCGACCGCAAAAAGGACATGATCATTTCCGGCGGCGCGAATATTTTTCCGGCCGAGATTGAGGCCGTTCTGATGCGCGCGCCCTTCATTCGCGACGTCGCGGTCTTTGGCGCGCCGGACCCCGAATTTGGCGAACGGATTGTCGCCGCGATTGAACCGTCGGACGGTTGGGCACCTGATGAGGCGGAAGTGATGGCATTTCTCGATGGCAAACTTGCACGTTTTAAACAGCCGAGGATCATTGATTTTCACACCGCCCTGCCCCGCGAGGACAGTGGCAAGATTTTCAAGCCGCGCTTGCGTGCGCCCTATTGGGACGGGGCGGGCCGGAAAATCTAATCTACGGTAGCCTTTGACTGGCGCTCTCTAAGAGCGATGAAAAAGCCTGAGGCAAAGATTAATCCGGCCCCGATCAAAGTGTAGATGTCTGGAATTTCGGCAAAGAACCATGCACCGATCAACGCGGTCCAGATCAGCTTGAGAAAGTCGAAAGGCATCAGGGCCGTCGGGTCGGTTTCCTTAAGCGACTGGCTCAGCGCCATTTGGGCGAGCGTGCCGAACAGGCCGATCATCACAAGCCAGCCCAAGGTCTGCAGCCCGAATGGCTGCCAGACCCAAAGGGCGGGAAGGATCGAAAAGCCGCCCAGAAAAATGCCCATATAGGCGACAATCGTCAGGCTGGATTCAGTGCGCGACAGGATTTTGATCAGGATCATCGCAACGGCCCAGAACACCGCCGATCCCGTCACCAACACTGCGCCCAAGTCGATGGCGATGATGCCAGGGCGCAGGATGATCAGCATGCCGACAAAGCCGGACAGGATCGCAAGCCAGCGGTAAATGCGAAATCTTTCGCCCAGAACGAGAACAGCAAGAACCGCCATAAAGATGGGAGCGGCAAAGCTGAGGGCGGTGACCTTGGCAATTGGTGATATCGATAAGGCCGTGAAAAACATCAGCATGGCCGCAATATTGACGACGCCGCGTAGCGCATGCAGGCCAAGCCGGTTGGTGCGCAGCATCGAAAAGCGCGACCGGATCAGCAATGGCAGGAGAAATGCGATGCCGAACAGATTGCGGAAAAATGCGATTTGAAAAGGCGGCAGCACTTCGGAGACAAAGCGCACAAGCCCGTGCATGATCGAAAACGCGACGGTGGACGCACACATAAGTATGATCCCGCGCACTGCTGGCGTCATTGTCTGCCAAAATGTGCCGTAGACGCGAAGCCGTGCGTGCAGCGTATTCATCGTCCTTCACTCCAATCCGGTGCGTTTGGAAAACTGTCATGCCCAGTGTCAGAGCCCATCAAGTTTCGCCCATCGGTCGGGCAAGCCCTTGGGCGTGATACCCCCGTTGCAATTGGGGCGCGATGGCATGTGCGGCATCCAGAATAAACGGCAACGCCTCTTCCTGAATGCGCGTGGCAGGCCAAAGTCGGGAGGGGAAAGAGCATTGCACCGCTGCAAACGCCACCCCGTCAGGACCTGTGATCGGTGCGGAGATGCCGGTTTGCCCGAGGATCGCCTGATTCTGCGTCTCGGCATATCCCTGCCGAGATGCGGTTTCGATGGCACGGCCGATCTCTGTGCGGTCCAGAGTTGTTTTCGCGGTCATCTGGTTCACACTCCATGTGGCGATAGCCTCCGCGCATTCCGATGCTGACCACGTCGACAGAATCGCCCGTCCCGCCGCGGTACAAAGTGCGGGCAAACGGCGCCCGATGATCGTGCTGGAAAAATGGCTGCTTTTGCCCGGAATCCGGCTAACGTATAAAATATGGTCACCCGATATCTCTGCCAGATTGGCCGTCGCCCCAAGGTGTTGCGAAAGCTCGATCAATCGCGGCATCGCCAGCTGCACCAAAGGGTCCGACCAGAAGTAGGCATAGGCCATGCGCAGCCAGGCATGGGAAGGCCGAAAACGTTTTGTTTTCATATCCTTGTCCAGCATCCCTTCAACGTGCAGCGTGTTCGTCAAACGCTGTGTCGCGCTTTTATCCAAACCGGTGCGCGCGGCGATTTCGCTTAGCGACATTTCGGTCGCTGTCTCATCAAAAGCCCGCAAAATTTTTAGGCCCTTCGCGAGCGATCCGACGTAAAGGGTATTTTGTTTCTCGCTCAACACCTGCCCCCTTCCCTGTTTCTTAAAATTTGGCTTGACTCTTACGGCCCGAATTCAGCTAACTTTATTATAAAGCAGTCTCAAGTATTATATAATAATACAACAAAAAAGTGATTAAACGTCCAACAGGGACAGAACGGGAGAACGCATGAAACTTGCACTGATAAAATCTTCGGTCGCAGCGCTGGCACTTACAATTGGCGGCGCGGCCTATGCCGACAAGGCGAACGATACGCTGGCGGTCGGGTTCACCAAGGAGCTGGAAAACGTCGACAGCTACTTTAACTCGTCACGCGAAGGTGTGGTGTTGCAGCGGGCAATCTGGGACGGTTTGATTTACCGCGACCCCGCGACCAATGAATACATAGGCAATCTTGCGACCTCCTGGGAATGGATTGACGATGTCACGCTTGAATTCAAACTGCGCGAAGGGGTGACCTTTCACAACGGGGAGGCCTTTACGGCGGACGATGTGGTTTACACGGTCAATTTCGTGTCCGTGAAGGAAAATGGTGTCAAAACACAGCGCAACGTCAACTGGATGAAATCGGCCGACAAGATCGACGACTACACCGTGCGCATCAACCTTAAGGACCCGTTTCCAGCCGCGATCGAATTTCTGTCCGGTCCGGTGTCGATGTATCCCAACGAATATTACGCCGAAGTGGGCCCCTCTGGCATGGGGCTGAACCCTGTGGGGACCGGTCCGTATAAGGCCACATCGGTGACGCCGGGCCAGCATTTTGTATTGGAAAAGAACGAAAACTATCATGACAGCCCGAAAGGCCAGCCGACAATTGGCAAGATTGATATCCGCACAATCCCCGATGTGAACACGCAATTGGCCGAAATGTTTACCGGCACGCTGGATCTGATCTGGCAGGTTCCCACGGATCAGGCTGAAAAGCTGGGCCAGATGGAGCAGTTCAATGTGGTAAACGAAAGCACCATGCGGATCGGGTATATGACGCTGGATGCGGCGGGCCGCACTGGCGCGGATAATCCGTTCACAAAGCTTAAGGTCCGTCAGGCGGTCGCGCATGCGATTGACAGCCAGACTTTGGTTGATGCGCTGCTGAAAGGCAAAAGCAAGGTTGTGCGTTCGGCCTGTTTCCCCAGCCAGTTCGGGTGTGAACAGGATATCAAAGCCTATGAGTACGATCCCGAAAAGGCCAAGGCGCTTTTGGCCGAAGCGGGCTATCCTGATGGTTTCACAACAGAATTCTACGCTTACCGCGACCGTGATTATGCCGAAGCGATTTCGAGCTACATGAACGCGGTCGGCATCAAGACCGAATTCAACATGCTCAAATACTCCGCATTGCGTGAATTGCGCGCGACCAAGGGCGTGCCGGTGTCGTTCCAGACTTGGGGATCCTATTCGATCAACGACACATCTGCGATCACCAGCCAGTTCTTCAAATTCGGCGATCTGGACGACGCGCGGGATGAACAGGTGCGCGACTGGTTGGATATCGCGGACAGTTCGACCGACAGCGACACCCGCAAGGAAAACTATTCAAAAGCGCTCAAGCGGATCGCGGATGAAGCGTTCTGGGTGCCGATGTTCTCGTACAACACCAACTATGTGTTCGGGAACGAAGTGGCCTATACCCCGACACCGGACGAGGTTCTGCGCTTTACCACGATGACGTGGAACTAAACAAAACGATTGGGTCGGGCACCGCGCTGTGCCCGATCTCTTTGCCTGATCCGTCCCCCGCGCCCTGAATAAAAAGAGAAACGCAACTTGCTCAAATTTATCGTAAAACGGCTGGGCCTCGCGATCCTCGTGGCGCTCACTGTGTCCTTCATCAGCTTTATCCTGCTGTATTTATCGGGCGATCCTGCGGCAGCTTTGGCAGGGGAAGGGGCCACAGACGAGGACGTGCATGCGATCCGCGAACTTTACGGTTTTGACCGGCCTGTTCTGGTCCAATACGTAAGCTGGCTGCTGAACGCCTTGTCCGGCGATTTCGGCGAAAGCTATTATTTCAAACTCCCTGTCGCCAGCCTGCTGGCGGAACGCCTTTCCGTCACCATGTTGCTGGGCCTCTGCGGGATCAGCTTTGCCTTGCTGACGGCTGTGCCGTTGGGCGTGATGGCGGCAATCCGGCCTAATTCCCTGATTGACCGGATTGCCCTGTTCCTGTCCGTCGCCGGTCAGGCGCTGCCGTCTTTCTGGTTCGGGCTGATCCTGATCGTCGTCTTTGCGATCAAGCTGCAATGGCTGCCGGTTTCGGGTTCAGGAAGCTGGCAACATTTCATCATGCCCACCATTGTGCTGGGCTATTATGCGATGCCGGCAATCATGCGGTTGACCCGCGCCGGCATGCTGGAGGTGCTCTCGTCGGATTATATTCGCACCGCCCGTGCGAAAGGCGCACCCGAAGGGGTGGTGATGTTCAAACATGCCCTGCGCAATGCGATTATTCCGGTGGTCAGCCTTGCCGCCGTTCAGATGGGGTTCATGCTGGGCGGGTCGATTGTGGTTGAATCCATCTTTGCGCTGCACGGGGCCGGATACCTTGCCTGGGAAAGCATATCACGCAACGATTTGCCGACGGTGCAGGCGCTGATCCTTGTGTTTTCGATGTTTTACATCGTGTTCACCTTTCTGGCGGATGTGCTGAACGCATGGCTTGATCCGCGTATGAGAAGCAGTTGAGGCCGCCATGAATAACTTGACCAACTCCCCCGACGCCCTGCTGCAAGAAATCATCGGCCCGACACCGGGCCAGCGGCTGCGCGCCCGTGTGTTCGGGCACAAAGGCCTGTTGTTTGGCGCCGCCGTTCTGGGACTACTGCTGATCATTGCGATCCTTGCGCCGATTCTGGCACCGCATGATCCTTACGCCCAACAGTTGATGGCCCGTATGAAACCCCCGGTCTTTCTGGGCGGCACGTGGGAACACCCCTTGGGCACCGACCATTTAGGGCGGGATTATCTGTCGCGGCTGATCTACGGCGCGCGGGTTTCCCTGCTGATCGGCGGGATCGCAGCGCTGATTTCCGGTGTCATCGGCACGGCGATGGGCGTGGCTGCCGGATACTTTGGCGGGCGTGTTGATGCCGTCGTGACCTTTTTGATCAACGTACGCTTGGCCATGCCTGTGGTACTGGTCGCATTGGCGGTGGTTGCCATCATGGGCGGCTCACTTCAGGTGGTGATTGTCGTGCTGGGTCTGTTGCTGTGGGACAGGTTTGCGGTTGTGATGCGCGCCTCGACGTTACAGGTGCGGGGGCGTGATTATGTGACGGCGGCGCGCGCCATCGGGGCGTCGACGCCGCGCATCCTGATGTCGGAAATCATGCCTAATATCGCCAACAACCTGATCGTTGTGGTCACCCTTGAGATGGCCCATGCCATCCTGCTTGAGGCGGTGTTGTCTTTCCTTGGGCTTGGGGTGCAACCACCGACCCCCTCTTGGGGGCTGATGGTTTCCGAGGGAAAGAATATGATGCTGTTTGAACCTTGGTTGGTGATGATCCCCGGTGCCGTATTGTTTGTACTGGTGCTGGCGATCAACCTGATGGGCGACGGATTGCGCGATGTGACAGCACCGGAAGGACGCAATTGATGACACAAGCCCCTGCAATTCTGACGGTGGAAAACCTAAGCATCGACATTCCGACCGAAACCGGAACGCTGCATGCCGTGCGCGGCATCGGGTTTGATCTGAAACCGGGCGAAACCCTGTGCATTGTAGGGGAAAGCGGATCGGGCAAATCATTGACGTCGCTGGCGTTGATGGGGTTGCTGGGCGGATCGATCAAAACAACTGCCGACAAAATGGAATTCGACGGCGTCGACCTGACCCGCGCCGGAAAACGCCAGATGCGCAGCCTGCGCGGCGCGCGCATGTCGATGATTTTTCAGGAACCCATGACCTCGCTCAACCCCGCCTTCACCATTGGCGACCAATTGATCGAGGCGATGACCCTGCATGTAAACGGCCCCAAAGCGGAGGCGCGCAACCGTGCGATTGATCTGTTGCAAAAGGTCGGCATTACCTCGGCAGAAAGCCGGATGTCACAGTATCCTCATCAGCTTTCGGGTGGTTTGCGCCAACGGGTGATGATCGCCATGGCCCTGATGTGCGGCCCTGACCTGATCATCGCGGATGAGCCGACAACGGCGCTGGACGTGACCATTCAGGCGCAGATCCTGCGTTTGCTGAAAGACCTGCAAAAGGAATTCGGCATGGCGATGATCCTGATCACCCATGACCTTGGGGTGGTGGCGCGGGTCGCAGATCAGGTCGCGGTGATGTACGCCGGTGAACTTGTCGAAACCGGCCCCACATCCGAGATTTTCGCGGCCCCGTCGCACCCTTACACCCGTGGTTTGCTGCGGTGCATCCCCCTGCCCGGCAAGTCCGATCGCGACGCGCGGTTGGGCACCATTCCAGGCATCGTGCCCTCATTGGTCGGAGAGGTTAGCGGCTGCGCCTTTCGCACCCGCTGCCCTCATGCCCGCGACACCTGTCGCAGCGACATCCCCGAACAGACGGCAACGGGGCACAACCATTCTTTCCGCTGCATTGATGCGAACGGCTTTGCCGGTGTGGACGAAACCGAGGGGGCAAACACATGAGCGATACCGATACCCCGTTCCTTGAACTGCGCAATGTCACCAAGACCTACAAGATCAAGCAGGGGCTTTTTGGTGAAACCAAATCCCTGACCGCGCTCAAGGATCTGTCTTTGAAGCTCAATAAGGGGGACGTGCTGGGCCTTGTCGGCGAAAGCGGTTGCGGCAAATCCACCTTGGCCAAGATCCTGCTGGGGTTGGAAGCCCCGACCTCCGGTCAGGTACTTGTGGACGGCACGCCGATTGGCGGGCACGACCGTTTGGCACTGGCGCGGCGCATCCAGCCGATCTTTCAGGATCCATATTCCTCGCTCAACCCACGCAAGACCATTCAGGATCTGATCGCCCTGCCCCTGCGGGTCCATAATGTAGGTGACGAGGCGAGCCGCACGAAAGCGGTGCGTGAAATTCTGGATGTTGTCGGCCTGCCATCGCGGGTGTTAACCAACTACCCCAGCCAGATGTCGGGCGGCCAGCGCCAGCGGGTTGCCATCGCCCGCGCTTTGGTGATGCGACCGCAAATCGTGATCTGCGACGAACCGACCTCGGCGCTTGATGTATCCGTGCAAAGCCAGATCTTGAACCTGCTGGGGGATTTACGCAGCGAATTCGGCCTGACCTATCTGTTCATCAGTCATGATCTCGCGGTCGTCGAACATCTGGCGACACAGGTGGCGGTCATGTACCTTGGCCGGATCGTCGAAGAAACCGGCGCGGCGGCCTTGTTCGATCACGCCCGCCACCCCTATTCGCAGGCTTTGCTGAAATCTGTTCTGACACCCGATCCCGAATTGGAAGTTCCAGACACGCAACTGGGCATGGCCTATCCCAACCCGATCGAGCCGCCGTCGGGCTGTCATTTCCACCCGCGGTGCCCCATGGCGACATCGCAATGCTCGGCAATCGTGCCGCGCCCGATCACGGACGATCTCGGGCTGGTCGAATGCCATTTGCACGACCCCGATGTCGATATGTCGCGTAACCTACAGGAAGCCTCGTCATGAGCCGGAATCTCTCGTCCTCCATGAACATCACCAAGACGGTGATCGAAACCGAACAGGGCGTCGTTGCTGCCCAGCACCGCGGTGCCGCCGAAGCTGGCGCTGCGGTCTTGGCCGCTGGCGGCGATGCGGTGGATGCCGCGATTGCCACCTCTTTTGCGATCGGTGTGGTAGAGCCTTGGATGAGTGGCCCTGCCGGCGGCGGCGGTTTGATGTTGTGGCGCGCGGACGAGGGGCGCGCCTATGCGTTGAACTACGGAATGCGCTCGCCAGCGGGGCTTGATCCGGCGGATTACCCGCTGAACAAAGGCGGTAAATCTGACGATCTGTTCCCGTGGGACACGGTTGAGGGCGAACGCAATGTCCACGGTGCCACGGCGGTGGCGGTGCCCGGGCTTGTGGACGGCATGGGCAAAATGCACGAACGGTTCGGCACAATGCCATGGGCCGAGCTGCTGGCCCCCGCCATCGCGATGGCGAATGAGGGCTTGCTGGTCGATTGGTTCGCCGCCCTTAACATCGCATCCTCGACACGGTCTTTGGCCAAAGACCCCGATGCGGCGGCCCTGTTCCTTGAAGACGGCCAATGGCCCACGGTATCGGGCTGGACGGCGCTTGCCGAAAAGCGTCTGGATATGTCCGGCATGGCGCGCAGCCTGCAGGAAATCGCGGATCAGGGCGCGCGCGCGCTTTATGATGGTGACCTTGCGCAGATGCTGGCCCGCGATGTTCAGGCCAAGGGCGGCGCGCTATCGGCAGATGATTTACACAACTATCACGCCTTTTTCTGCGATCCCTTGTCGTTTGACTATCGCGGCACACAGTTTGACGTTCTGCCCGGTTTGACAGCGGGCCCAACGATGCGCGAAGCGATGCAGGTGATGGCGGAGCGTGAACTTGGCGCGGCGCCGGACAGCAAAGCCTATAGCGCCTATGCCGACGGGCTGAACCAATCCTATGCCACCCGTCTTGCCAGCATGGGCCATGATGGTGAAACCCATGGCCATGAGGGGTGCACGACCCATTTCTCGGTGGTCGACAAACACGGCAATATGGTCAGCCAGACCCAGACCCTGCTGTCGATTTTCGGCAGCCGCGTGGTGTCCCCGTCAACGGGTTTCCTGCTGAACAACGGAATTATGTGGTTTGATCCCGTGCAAGAGCGGCCCAATTCACTGGCCCCTGACAAACCCTGTCTGATGAACATCTGCCCCGCGTTGGGATCGAAAGGTGAAAACCGTTTTGCCTTTGGCGCGTCGGGCGGGCGCAAGATCGTATCGGCAGTGACCCAGCTTTCCAGCTTTGTGGCGGACTTCGACATGGATCTGGCCGCGACCTTCCATCAGCCCCGCATTGACGTTTCGGGCGGTGAAACCATCGTCGCAGATGAGGCGCTGGACGATGCAACCCTTGAAGCCTTGCGTGCCACGCGATCCGTCACCACAACCAAACGCACGCTTTTCCCCTATGCTTTCGCCTGCCCCGCAGGGGTAATGCGCAGGAACGGCAAGAATTCAGGCTGCACTGAAATAATGTCGCCGTGGGGCGATGCCATTGCCGAAGACAAGGGAACAATATGAACCGACAGGATGCCATCGAACACGCGACCGCCTATTTCGAAACTGGCCAGCTGCAGACCGATCTGGGCCGGCTGGTCGCCTTTGAAACCGAAAGCCAGAACCCCGAAAAGATGCCGGAGCTGCGCCGCTATCTGGACGCCGCAATTGCACCGCGCCTCAGCGCACTGGGATTTGACTGCAAGGTTCACGACAACCCCGATCCTACCGGCGGCCCGCTGTTGGTTGGTACACGGATCGAAGACCCCGCATTGAAAACCGTTCTGACTTACGGGCACGGCGATGTGATCCGCGCCCAGACCGATGCATGGCGCGCGGGGCTTGCGCCCTTCACTTTGGTCGAGGAAGGCGAACGGCTTTACGGGCGGGGCACGGCGGACAACAAGGTCCAGCATATGATCAATATCGCGGCACTTGAAAGCGTCGTGGCAACGCGCGGAACGCTGGGGTTCAACGTCAAGATCGTGATCGAAACCAGCGAGGAAATCGGCTCGCCCGGGTTGGCAACCTTTATGGAAATCAACAAGGACATGCTGGCCGCAGACGTGCTGATTGCGTCCGACGGACCGCGCCTGCGCCCCGAAAGGGCCACGATGTTCATGGGCGCCCGCGGCGGGATGTCCTTTGATTTGGTGGTTGATTTGCGTGAGGGCGCGCATCATTCCGGCAATTTCGGCGGTTTGCTGGCTGATCCGGCGATCATCCTGTCACATGCGCTTGCCAGCATCACCGATGCACGCGGTCAAATCCAGATCCCCGAATGGCGCCCGGACAGCCTGACCCCATCCGTGCAAGAGGCGCTTGCGGCGCTGCCTGTCACGCAAGGCAGTTCCCCAAAAGTCGACGAAGACTGGGGCGAGGAAAGCCTGACACCGGCGGAACGCACCTACGGGTGGAACTCCTTTGCTGTTCTGGCCATGAAAAGCGGCGTGCCGGAGGCGCCGGTCAACGCGATTTCCGGCCATGCACGGGCGACCTGCCAGCTGCGCTATGTGGTGGGCACCGACCCCGACGGGATCATTCCCGCCTTGCGCCGCCATCTTGATGCGCTGGGGTTTCATGCCGTCAGCATCGAACAACATGAGCGCGGTTTTTTCCCCGCCACGCGCCTTGACCCCAGTGATCCATGGGTCACCTACGTCAAGAATTCATTGACCGAAACCACCGGCGAAACGCCGCATATCCTGCCCAACCTTGCAGGCTCCCTGCCCAACGAATGTTTTGCGGACATCCTTGGCTTGCCCACAGTCTGGGTGCCGCACAGCTATCTGGGGTGCAGCCAGCATGCGCCGGATGAACATGTTCTGAAATCGGTTTGCGCAAGCGCCATGGCGATTATGGCGGGCCTGTTCTGGGACATCGGATCGGGAAAACAGGTCCCGTAGAGCATCGGCGCTTTCGTTCTGCATACTACAGTATACTATCGACCTTACCCCTTGTGTGCGCTATGGACGGCACAATTGTTCTTCACGGCATACTCAAGGGGTTTACCATGTCAGATATCATCTACACCAAAGTCGACGAAGCACCGGAACTCGCCTCGGCGTCATTCCTGCCGATCATCCAGAAATTCGCAGCTGCTGCAGGTGTGTCCGTAGGGACCAAAGACATCAGCCTTGCGGGCCGTATCTTGGCGACATTCCCCGAGCACCTGAAAGAAGATCAGCGTCAGTCTGATGATCTGGCCGAGCTGGGCCGTCTGGTCAAAACCGCAGATGCAAACGTCATCAAACTGCCCAACATCTCGGCCTCCGTGCCGCAGTTGGTTGCCGCCATCAAGGAACTGCAATCACAAGGATACGCCCTGCCCGATTACCCCGAAGCACCCGGCACAGACGCGGAAAAAGCCGTGCGTGCAAAATATGACGGCATCAAAGGGTCGGCGGTGAACCCTGTTTTGCGCGAAGGAAACTCTGACCGTCGCGCGGCCAAAGCGGTGAAAAGCTTTGCACAGAACAACCCGCACCGCATGGGCGACTGGGTTGCGGACAGCAAAACCCGTGTGTCTTCCATGTCGGGGGGTGATTTCTTTTCCAACGAAACTTCTGCCACTCTGGACACCGAAGCCACGGCCAAGATCGTGCTGGTTACCGACGCAGGCGAAACCGTGTTGAAAGAGGGCATCACCTATCCGGCGGGCACCGTGGTGGATGCGACCTTCATGAGCGCGGCAGCGTTGCAAAACTTTCTGGCCGAGCAAATCGAACAGACCAAAGCCGACGGCACGCTGTTTTCACTGCACATGAAAGCCACGATGATGAAGGTCTCCGACCCGATCATCTTTGGCCATGCGGTCAAGGCCTTCCTTGCACCAGTGTTTGAAAAGCACGGTGACGCGATGGCCGATCTGGGTGTGAACCCGAACTCCGGCCTTGGCGATTTGCTGGCCCGTGTGAAGGACAACGCCGAAATCATGGCAGATATCGATGCTTGCATGGCCGCGCGCCCACCGATGTATATGGTCGATTCCGACAAGGGCATCACCAACCTGCACGTGTCATCCGACGTCATCATCGACGCGTCCATGCCCGCGCTGATCCGCGCAGGCGGCAAAGGTTGGGGACCGTCGGGCGAGGAATCAGACGCCAATTGTGTGATCCCCGACAACTCTTATGCGCCGGTTTATGATGAGACGATCAAGTTTTTCAAAGAAAACGGAAAAATGAACCCCGCCACGGCTGGCACAGTTCAGAACATCGGTCTGATGGCGCAAAAAGCCGAGGAATACGGCTCGCACCCCACCACATTCGAGATTGCTGAAGCGGGCACCGTCAAGATGATCCTTGACGATGGCACGGTGTTGCACAGCCATGAGGTCGAGGCCGGCGACATCTGGCGCTCTGCCTCTGCGCGCAAGGCCCCGATCGAAGACTGGGTGAACCTTGCCATCGACCGCCAAAAGGCCGAAGGCTGCCGCGCGATCTTCTGGCTTGATGCCGACCGCGCCCATGACGCCGAGCTGATCAAATACGTCAAACCGATCCTTGAAGCCAAAGGTGTGGCCGACAAATTCGAAATCATGGCCCCGCGCGAAGCAACACGCGCGTCCTTTGAAACCATCACCGAGGGCAAGAACACCATCGCCATCACCGGCAACGTGTTGCGCGACTACCTGACCGATCTGTTCCCGATCCTTGAACTGGCCACATCGGCCAAGATGCTGTCGATTGTGAAACTGATGAACGGTGGCGGTTTGTTTGAAACCGGTGCCGGTGGTTCGGCCCCCAAGCATGTTCAGCAGTTGCAGGAAGAAAACCACTTGCGTTGGGACAGCCTTGGCGAATTCTGCGCCTTGGGTGAAAGCCTGACCTTCCTCGCCGATGCCAAAGGCAATGAAAAGGCCCGCGTCTTGGGTCAGGCGGTGGATGCCGCAACGCAAGGCATCCTTGATCACGGTCATTCCCCGTCGCGCAAAGTGGGCGAGCCGGACAACCGCAACAGCCACTACTGGTTTGCGCGCTACTGGGCCGAAGCCTTGGCGCGCCAGAACAGCGACGCGGAACTTGCCGCGCATTTCGCCCCCATCGCCGAAGCACTGGCAAGTGGCGAAGAGAAGATCCTGTCAGAGCTGGCAGCGGCGCAGGGTCCGGCGGTTGACCTGGGTGGGTATTACCACGGGGATGCGGCCAAAACCGCCGCCGTGATGCGCCCCTCGGAAACGCTGAACGCGATCATCGGGTAAACCCCGCCGCACGACAAAAAAGGGCCGCGCTTTGGTGTCAAAGCGCGGCCCTTTTTCCGTTCTAGCCTAAGCATCAAACCGGCGGCGGTTGCCGTCTGCGCACGCTGATCAACAACCCGATCGTCAGCAACACGATGGCAAGAATGCTGATCCAGCTCAGGCTCTCGCCGAGGATCAACGCGCCCAAAATACCGCCGCCCCCCGGCACCGCCGCCAAGATCGACGAAGTATTCGCCGTGCCAATGCTGCGCGAGGCATGGGCAATGAACAACAGCCCGATCAGGTTTGGCACGAACCCCTGATAGACCGCTTGCAACAGCAATGGCCCCATCGGTGCGTCAGCCAACCCCGACGGCAACCACAGCGCCCAAACCGGCAGATACAGCACCGCATTCACCACCGTTCCGCAAAAGATGATCTGCATCGCCGTCAGCTGCCAGCGTTCGGACAGGATCATGTAAATTGCGAAAAACACCGCGCCGGTCACGAACAACAAATCCCCGATCCACGCACCCTGTGCACTGGTGCCTGATCCGTCCCACGCCAGTACAATTGCCGAAACAAGGATCAAACCGGCCCCCAAAAGTTGACGCAGGGAAGGGTTGGCCCGAAACAGGATAACCCCGAAAATGATGCTGATCAGCGGCAGGATACCGTTCATAAAGATGCCGCCATGGGCCGCTGGTGCGAATTGGAAACCGGTGAAAACACACAGGATATAAACCGGTCCCAAGATGAACGAGAGCACCGCGATTTGCATTAAACGCAATCCGCGCCACGGCTTGTAATAAAGGCAAAGCGGCACGGCAACCAGCGACGCCAGACCATAGCGCATCGCGGCCAGATCATAGACGGTCAACCCGCTGCCATTGGCGACGCGGCTGACGATCAGCCAGAAGGACCAGACAAAAACAATGGACCACGCCGCGGCAAAACCCGTGATCTGGGAGGTGGGTCTGCTGGACATAAAGAAATGCTAAACCTGAAAAATGGGGAAGTTCCCGTGGCTAAGCAGTAGAAGTCACCCGGCAGACTGACAAGAGGCGGCGGGCAGAAAAGGAGACATAGGGGTTTTTCCCGCTGACGGGACGAAACGATACGCATTGGCGTGCATCTGCGCTATGCCCCCACCAGACGCAGCAATTCAGAGAGACATATCATGGCCATTCGTACAGCAATCATCGGGTTGGGGATCATGGGCCGGCGCATGGCGGAACATATGACGCTACACACCGACTTTACTGTAGATGCCATCTGGGATCCCGATCCCGCCGCCTGCGCATTGGCCCGCGCCATGGCCCCCGATGCGACGGTTGCCGCCACTGCCGAAGCGGCGATTGCAGCGGCTGATCTGATCTATCTCGCCTGCCCGCCCGTGCCACGCAAAGCTTACGCGCTCGCAGCCGCGGCGGCGGGCAAAGCGGTGTTTCTGGAAAAGCCGTTGGGCGTTGATATTGACGAAAGCCGCGCATTGGTCGACGCACTTGCGGCCTCTGGCGTGCCAGCGGCAGTGAATTTCACCCAAGCGGCAGGCGATGCCCTGAACGAAGTCAGCAGCGCAGCGCAATCGGGGGCCTTGGGCACGCTCATGGGCGCGGACATCGTGGTCAGCTATGCGCAGTGGCCGCGCGCGTGGCAAGAAGCGGCAGACTGGCTGCGGTTTCATGCCGAAGGGGGGATGACCCGCGAAGTGATTTCACACTTCCTGTTTTTCTCGGAACGTATTCTCGGGCCGCTTGAACTGGTTTGGGCACAAGCGGATTATCCCGCGCAAAGTGACCTGTGCGAAACCCATGTGGCGGCGCGGCTGATTTCTGCGACTGGCATGCCGGTGACGATTATGGGCAGCGTCGGCGGCGCGCAACCGGACCGCCAAGAGGTGACCATCAAGGGCAGCACTGAAAGTCGCCGCATCTCGGACTTCTATCGCAATGCAGCATCAAACGGCGGACCTTTTACGCAGCTTCACGACGAATACGACGACCCGCGTGCCGCCAGCCTTAAGGCGCAGTTGGACGACCTATCCCTGATGATTGCGGGCAAGCCAAACCGGCTTGCCAAACCTGAAGAAGCCCTGCGTGTTCAAGTGTTGGTTGAGAGCATCCTCGCCCCTAACCGTTGAAATGCAGGCGGTGTCCCGCGTCAGGCCATCGGGTGTGATAAAGACATCCCGTGCCTGACGCGGTGATCCACGCATCGCGCATATCTTCCCCGCCAAAGCAGATGTTGGTGATATAGGGATCGCCCGGCACTTCGAAAAACGTCACCGGTCCGTCCCCCACCGGCACTGTACTGATCCCGCCGCGCATCAACGTAGCGACACAGATTTTTCCGTCCGCCTGTACGGCCAGACTGTCCAGCAATTGATAATCGGGAAGCGTCGCTTCCAGCCGTCCGGGCATGTCAAACGGCAAGGGCGCGATTTTACCGGGGGCAATCAGATCAAAGCTCCAGACGCGCCCGGTGCGGGTTTCGGCCACATGCACAGTCTTGTCGTCAGGCGACAGGCCGATACCGTTTGGCGTAATCATCGGGGCATGGACACGGGTGATCCGGCTGCCGTCGGCCTTTGCGTAATAAAACGCACCGTGGTGCACAAATTCGGCATTGGATTTACCCAGATCAGTGAAATAAAATCCGCCCTCTGCGTCGAATACAATATCATTGGGGCCGCGCAGCGGTATCCCGTCACAACTGTCATAAATCGTTTCGAACGCACCTGTCTCGGGATCGACGCGCTGGATCGACCCTGTGACGTAATCCTCTGGTGTCCCTATGGGCCGCGTGATGCCGCCCTCTTGGGTCCAAATAAACCCGCCGTTATTGCAAACATAAACCATCCCGTCCGGCCCGATGGCCGCACCGTTTGGTCCGCCGCCCAATTCAGCAATTACCGTGATCGTGCCATCCGGCAAAACACGCGACAGGGTCTGGCGACGGATTTCGACCAGAATGACAGACCCGTCTGCCATTGCAATCGGCCCCTCTGGAAAATCCAATCCTTCGCACACCTTGGTGAGTGTCATATTCAATTCCTTTTCTGCACAATTTATGGACAAGCCGCCAATTCTATGAGTTCCTGCGCCGTAAGACAGCACAGATCGGGAGGGGACGATATGAAAAACTTAACGGGGAAAGTTGCGTGGGTCACTGGTGCGGGAGGCGGCATTGGCGAAGCATCTGCCGTCGCTCTGGCAACCAGCGGGGCGCATGTTGTGCTGTCCGGTAGACGCGTCGAAGAGCTGGAACGTGTGCTTGCGCAGATTAACGTAGCAGGCGGCGATGCCGAGATTGCCGCGCTTGATGTCGTTGATGCCGAAGCGACCCAAACGATTGCGGATGATTTGACCAAGCGGTGGGGCGGCGTCGATATTTTCATGGCGAACGCAGGGATGAACGTGCCCAACCGCGCGGTGAGCGCGGTCACAGCCGCCGATTTCGCACGTGTTGTTGACGTCAATCTGAACGGGGTGATGAACGGCGTGCTCGCGGTGTTGCCCCAGATGCGGCTCAAGAAAGCGGGCACGTTGATCCTGACCTCGTCGTGGGCGGGGCGCCACCCGTCCCGCTTGACCGGTCCCGCCTATAGCGCATCGAAACATGCGGTCGTTGCGTTGAGCCATTCGATCAATCAGGACGAAGGGGTCAATGGCATCCGTTGCACCGCCTTGATGCCTGGCGAAGTTGCGACACCCATCATGCAATCGCGGCCCAAGCCACCCTCGCCCGAAGACCTTGGGAAAATGCTGCAAGCCGATGATCTAGGAGCGATGGTGCGCTATATCGCCGAAGCGCCGCCGCACGTCTGCATTAACGAGGTTCTGATCAGCCCGACATGGAACCGCAGCTTCACCGGCGTGGCCGAACTGGGCGGGATCAAGCTTTGACCGCCTGAATGGGGCACGTCCCGTCAACGCCTTGATCATCGGGGCCTGCGGCGCTGCGACGTCTATCGCAAGACGCCCTGCCCCTTGCTCCTGAAAGACATATAGAAAGCTACCGAAATGAAGATATCTGCCGAAAACCTGACCACACTGGCGACCTCCATCCTGACCCATGCAGGCGGTACCGAAGACGCTGCGCGCAGGATTGCGACCCGACTGGTGGATGCCAACCTGACAGGTCACGACAGCCACGGCGTCGGTATGATCCCCGCCTATGTCGAGGGGGTACTGGCCGGCCAGTTGATCCCTGACGCCAATGCCGAGGTGGTGCAGGACAAGGGGCCGTTTCTGCTGGTTGATGGCCAGCAGGGGTTTGGCCATATCGTTGCGGAACAGGCAATGACGCTGGCCATCGAACGGGCCAAAGCCAGTCACTTTGCGGTGCTTTCCCTGCGGCGCAGCTTTCACCTCGGGCGGCTTGGCGACTGGGGCGCGATGGCGGCCGAGGCAGGGTTCATCTGCATACTATACGCCAACGTACAGTCATCACGCCCCATCGTGGCACCCTTTGGCGGCAGTGACGCGCGCTTTGTCACCAACCCCTATTGCACCGCCATTCCCGCCACAGACAAACACCCTATGTTCCTGTTGGATATGGCCACCAGCACCATTGCTATGGGCAAGGTACGGGTCGCTGATCTAAGCGGCAAACAGGTGCCGGAAGGCTGCGTGACTGACGCGGCGGGAAACCAGACGACCGACCCGTCCGTGATGTTCAACGAGCCACTCGGGGCGCTGACGACCTTCGGGCAACACAAGGGGTTCGGACTGGCCCTGTTAGGTGATATCCTTGGCGGATCCTTCAGCGGTGGCGGGGCCTATCTGCCCGAACGCGAAGTAGAGGCGCAGATCCTGAACAACATGATGGCGATCCTGATTGACCCGGATGTGTTCGGCACTGCGGATGCCTTTGGCATGGATGTTGACGCCTATACCGATTGGATCAAATCATCGCCCCCTGCCCCCGGTTTCGATGCCGTACAACTGCCCGGAGACCCCGAACGCAGCAGCGCCAAGGACCGGCGCGCCAATGGCATTTTTCTGGACAACGGCACCGCCGCACAACTGGCGGAAGCGGCAAAATCTGTCGACGTTCCTCAACGCGAGATTGACGTTTTTCGCAACAGTGCGTGATCTTTGAAAGGCTTGGTGTCTTGCCACCGGCCCGGCCCAAGTTAGGATGCTCGCAAAACTTGAACACAAGCGAGACCACATGCGCCCGGAAACACTAGACAATCTGCACCGTATTCTTGGCGATAAGGGGATCGTCACCGGTGCGGATGTTCACGAAGGCTATTACACGGACCCGCGCGGATTGGGTGACGTGCGCCCGAACGTGGTGATGCGCCCTGCCTCGACGGCGGAGTTGTCGCAAATCATGAAGATTTGCCACGACGCAGCGCAACCCGTTGTTGTGCAAGGCGGGTTGACGGGTCTGGTCACAGGTGCACGCCCCCAACACAGCGAAGTGGTCATCACCATGGAGCGGATGAACGGCATCGAAAGCATCGACACCAAGGCCGGCACAATCACAGTTCTGGCGGGCACGCCCCTGCAAGTTGTTCAGGAAGCGGCGGACGCTGCCGGTATGGTTTATCCGCTTGATCTGGGCGCGCGCGGATCCTGTACCATTGGCGGCAACCTGTCGACAAATGCGGGGGGCAACCGCGTCATCCGCTATGGCATGACACGTGATCTGACGCTGGGGGTCGAGGCGGTTCTAGCGGACGGCACGGTGATCAACAGCCTGAACGGATTTATGAAAAACAACACCGGGTATGATCTGAAACAGATGTTTATCGGCAGCGAGGGTACGCTGGGCCTGATCACCCGTGCGACCCTGCGCCTGTATCCGAAACCTAAAACGCAAGTCGTGGCCTTTTGCGCCGCTGACAGTTTCGACGCTGTCGCTGATCTTATGGCCCATATGCGGACAGGCCTCGGGGCAGATCTAAGCGCGTTCGAAGTGCTTTGGGCAAAAACCTACGCCGCCGTATTGTCTGACGTTACTGGGATCAAAGCCCCGATCCCCGAAGGGCACGCATTTTATGTTCTGGTCGAAATGATGGGATCAGACGCGGCACATGACACCGAAAAATTCGAGACCTGTCTGGGTCAGGCGCTGGAGAACGAGCTAATTGTCGACGCGGTCCTCTCACGCTCGAACGCCGAGATTGATGCGCTGTGGGACGTGCGCGACGGGATGGCGCATGCCATGGGCAAACAGCAGCCGTCCGTCGGATTTGATATCAGCCTGTCGGTTGCGGATATGAAGGTGATTGAAAGCGAATTGCTGAGCCGGCTGCAGGCTGCGTTGGGCGACGTGCGGTTGTTCATCGGCGGCCACCTTGCCGATGGCAATCTGCATCTGGTGGCAAAGTCACTGAAGGAAGGGCCGCAACCGAGAGATACAATTCAGGAAATCATCTATGGCTGGGTCGGTGAAGTTGGCGGCTCCATCTCGGCGGAACATGGCATCGGATTGTTGAAACGGGATTATCTGGCGCAAAGCCGCAGCCCCGCAGAGCTGGCGCTGATGCGCGCGCTCAAACAGACGATGGACCCAAAGAACCTGCTAAATCCGGGGCGCGTATTTGATCTGGGCACCGCACCGATGGCCGACAATGCACAGGCCCCCACCCCATAAGATGCGCGGCTGCTTCCGATTTCCCGGGCGATTTGCCGGACCTTGAGATCCCCCTTCCTGCCGAGACGTTTTTCGGAGGCCTCAAGGATCAGCCCGCGATTCGCAGCAGGACATAATTTGTCGCCGCGCAATCAGCGGGCTGGCGCGTATTTCGGATTTCACACCGAGCTGAAACCCCGCACCCTGAGCAGGGCGCAGGCAGCACACAGCCCGACGTTCCCGCGTTACACGCTCTGTTCCGGCAATATGGAAGTGGTGCGGGCGGGGGGACTTGAACCCCCACGGGCACAAGGCCCAACAGATTTTAAGTCTGGTATGTCTACCATTCCATCACGCCCGCAGCAGGTGCAATTAAGCCCAAGCGGGGGGTGGTGTAAATGGTCAGAGTTCTTTGTTTGCACGTCCCAATGGTGCGCCATCGGCCAGCAATGCAGCTTCGGACAACCACGGATTGTTTTCCACCGCCAACAACATCTGCGCGCGGGCCTCTGCGATGCGGCCAAGATTCATCAGGGTCAGGGCACGGCCCGACTGCGCCGCGACATGATAGGGCTGCAATGACAAGGCCACGTCCAGATCTACCAATGCCTTTTCATGATTGCCGTTTAGAAAATGGATATAGGCACGCTGGTTGAACCCCTCCGCGTAATGCGGGCAATAGGCCGCCAAGCGATCGAATTCGCGGATCGCGCCAGCGAAATCAAATACCTCACGGCGGCGCATTCCGGCGTCCAGCGCCGCTTGGGCCGCTTCATCAGGGGCGCGCAGCCAGACTTGCCACATCTGATTGGAAATACGCTGTCCCTGCGTCGCGTTTTCCGCACCCTGCGCGCGGGCGATCAGGTTCAGCAATTCATTGCTGGTGTCCGCCGGTGCGGGACAATCGGCCCACGCCATTGCGCCCGAACCAAATGCAGTGACGCAAAGGGTCAACAGTAACTTTCGCATGCCCCAATCAAAGACACGACAGCGTGCTGCGTCAAGTGCCGTCTGCCAGCATCGTTTCTTTCACCGCTTCCATCGCCACATAGGTCGAGGTGTTGGAGACATGCGGCAAAGAGGATATCGTTTCGCCCAGAAAACGGCGATAGGCGGACATGTCGCGCGTCCGTACCTTTAGCAGATAATCGAAATGGCTCGCGATCATATGGGCTTGCTCGATTTCGGGCACCTTGGCGACTGCGGCGTTGAACTCTCGCAGTGCCTTTTCGCGGGTGTCGTTCAGCCGCACTTCGACAAAGGCGACGTGATCAAGGCCCAAACGGATGGGATCCAGCATGGCGCGGTAGCCAAGGATCACGCCGTTCTCCTCCAACCGGCGCAGCCGCGCCTGAGTGGGGGATTTTGACAGGCCGATGCGCTTGGCAAGTTCGGTAATACTGATGCGCCCGTCTTCGGCCAATACGGAGAGAATCGCGTTATCGAAACGATCCAGCGCGAATTGAGCATTTTGCATTACATTTCCCCCCGAAAGTTTGCTTTTTATCTGCAAGTTTCGCCAATCTAAGGCAAACCGCCTTTCAAAGATAGTGTATTATCAACGAAACGCCTTATGGAGAGAACCATGGCCAATCATACACTGCAAACGCTACGCCACCAGATTGATGCCGGCATGTATGCCGATCCTGATACGGTATTGGACCGCCTGGTTTCTGCCGCCAACCTGCCCGCAACCGAACGCGCCGAAATTTCGGCACAGGCGGCTGATCTGGTGCGCGCCATTCGCAGCAGCACCCAACCCGGGCTGATGGAGGTCTTTCTGGCCGAATATGGTCTGTCAACAGATGAGGGCGTTGCCCTGATGTGTCTGGCCGAAGCCCTGTTGCGGGTGCCTGATGCCGATACGATCGACGCGCTGATCGAAGATAAAATCGCCCCCTCCGATTGGGGCCGCCACATGGGGCACTCCACGTCGTCGCTGGTCAATGCCTCCACTTGGGCGCTGATGCTAACGGGACGGGTTCTGGATGATGAACAACCCGGCCCCGTGCGCCACCTGCGCGCCGCGATTAAACGTTTGGGTGAACCGGTGATCCGCACCGCCGTGTCCCGCGCGATGAAGGAAATGGGCCGCCAGTTTGTGCTGGGCGAAGATATCGATGCGGCCATGAAACGCGCCGCTGGTATGGAGAAAAAAGGGTTTACCTACAGCTATGACATGCTGGGCGAAGCGGCCCGCACCGAAAGCGATGCCAAGCGCTATCACCTGAGCTATTCGCGGGCGATCAGCGCCATTGCGACCGCTTGTACCGACAGCGACATCCGCAAAAATCCCGGCATCTCGGTGAAACTTTCCGCACTGCATCCGCGCTATGAGGTTTCGCAGGAAGAGGCCGTGATGACCGATCTGGTACCGCGCCTGCGCGCGCTCTGTCTGCTCGCGAAATCTGCCGGCATGGGCCTGAACGTCGACGCGGAGGAAGCCGACCGCCTTGGCCTCTCGCTTGAAGTGATCGACCGTGTGATGAGCGAACCGGCGCTGGCCGGTTGGGACGGATTCGGCATCGTGGTACAGGCCTTCGGCCCGCGCGCCGCCACGGTGATTGACGCGCTTTATGACATGGCCAAACGCCATGACCGCAAAATCATGGTGCGTCTGGTTAAAGGTGCCTACTGGGACACGGAAATCAAACGCGCACAGGTCGAAGGCATCGACGGCTTTCCCGTCTTCACCCAGAAAGCCGCCACCGACGTCAGCTATATTTCCAACGCCCGCAAGCTGCTGGGAATGACAGACCGGATTTATCCGCAATTCGCCACGCATAACGCCCATACGGTTGCTGCGGTACTGCACATGGGGGCCGATCAAAAGGACGCCTTCGAATTCCAGCGCCTGCATGGCATGGGCGAAACCCTGCATACTTTGGTGATGAAAGATCACGGATCACGCTGCCGCATTTACGCGCCTGTTGGGGCACATAAGGACCTGTTGGCCTATCTGGTGCGCCGTCTGCTCGAGAACGGTGCGAATTCCAGCTTTGTGAACCAGATCGTGGATGAGGACGTTCCGCCAGAGGTTGTCGCGGCGGACCCGTTTGAGCAATTGGGCTTGCCCACCAACCTGATCATCGCCAAAGGGCCGGAGGTATTCGCCCCCCTGCGCGGCAATGCCCGCGGATTTGACCTGACCCACACGCAAACACTCGATGAAATCGAACAGGCCCGTGCCCCGTTCCTGAACAAATCATGGGACGCCGCACCGCTGCTCGCCGGCAAGGCGGCACCGCAACCCGCTGTGGCTGTCACCAACCCGACGAACCCCGAAACCTCCCCCGGCACAGTGCGCAACGCCTCGCTTGCCGATGTGGCCACAGCCTTGGACAAGGCAGTGGCTTGGGCTGCGCCCCTGTCGGAACGGCGCATTGTTTTGCTTAAGGCCGCGGATCTGATCGAGGACAATTTCGGCGAAATTTTTGCCCTCTTGGCCCGCGAAGCCGGAAAAGGCCTGCCTGATTGTGTGGCCGAACTGCGCGAAGGCGTCGATTTTCTGCGCTATTACGCCGGTCAAGCCACGGGTGAACCGCCCGCGGGCATTTTCACTTGCATCAGCCCGTGGAACTTTCCGATGGCAATTTTTGTCGGGCAAATCTCTGCCGCATTGGCGGCGGGCAATGCTGTTCTGGCCAAACCGGCCGAACAGACGCCGCTGGTCGCCCATCTGACCGTGTCACTACTGCATCAGGCGGGCGTGCCGAAAACCGCCCTGCAACTGCTGCCCGGGGGTGGAGACATCGGGGCCGCGCTGACCGGTGACAAACGCGTCAACGGCGTGGCCTTCACCGGCTCTACCACGACGGCCCAACGCATTCGTGCCAACATGGCCGAGCATTGCGCACCCGGCACCCCGTTGATTGCCGAAACCGGCGGGCTGAACGCCATGATCGTGGACAGTACCGCCCTGCCCGAACAGGCCGTGCAGGCAATTGTTGAATCCGCGTTCCAGTCGGCAGGCCAACGCTGCTCCGCGCTGCGCTGTCTGTATGTGCAGGAAGATATCGCCGAAGACCTGACCAAGATGCTGATCGGCGCGATGGAAGCGCTGAACATAGGCGATCCGTGGGACCTGAGCACGGATGTCGGACCCGTGATCGACGAACTTGCGCGCAAGGGCATCCTTGATCACGTTGAAACCGCACGATCACAGGGGCGTCTGGTCGCCGAACTCGACGCGCCTGAAACAGGGACCTTTGTTGCCCCTACCATTCTGCGGGTAAGCGGCATTGGTGATCTGGAGCGCGAGATTTTCGGTCCGATCCTGCATATAGCAACGTTCAAATCGCACGAACTTGACGCGGTGATAGACGCGATCAATGCCACCGGTTACGGACTGACCTTTGGCTTGCACACCCGTATCGACGACCGCGTTCAATATGTGTCCGAACGCATCGAGGCGGGTAACATTTACATCAACCGCAACCAGATCGGTGCAATTGTTGGCAGCCAGCCCTTTGGCGGTGAAGGCCTGTCAGGCACCGGCCCCAAGGCGGGCGGCCCGAACTATCTGCCGCGTTTCGGCGCGCCGGATGTGCAGCAGGTCAGCGACACATGGGAAAAGGCGCAGAACAACCTGCCCGCCCTGCCCCAACATGCGCCCAGCGCGCCAATCGAAACCCTGTCGATGCCGGGGCCGACGGGTGAATCCAACCGGCTAAGCACCCTGCCGCGCGCGGCATTGTTGTGCATGGGACCGGGGGCCGAGGCAAGTGCCGCGCAGGCGCGCGCGGTCGAAGCTTTGGGCGGCATCGCCCTGCGCACAACCGGCCAGATCGATCCCGAGCATTTGATCACGGGGCCGGATTTCGGGGGCATCCTGTGGTGGGGGGACGCGGACACCGGACGGCGGATCGAACAGGCGCTGGCCAAACGCACAGGTCCGATTTTGCCCCTGATCCCGGGCTTGCCCGATCCCGCAAGGGTGCGTGCCGAACGTCATGTTTGCGTCGATACCACCGCATCTGGGGGCAATGCCGCCCTGCTAGGTGCCGCCAGCTAACACGCATCGCCAATTTGACGGGCGCGGCCACTTGACCCCGCCCGTCCAATCGCCCAGCTTGGCGCAATGTTTCCCATTCGCGATCATAATCCGTCCGGCCGTGTGCCCTATGTCACCTATGTGCTGATGGCGCTGAATGTCGGCATATTCCTGAGCTATGTGCCGATCCTGAACGATGATCGCGCCCTTTACGCGCTGTACAACGCCTATGCCCTTGTGCCGGTGCGTGTCAGCGACGGTTACGGTTTCGAAGGGCTGTTTACCTCCCAATTTCTGCATGGCGGCTGGATGCATCTGGCAGGTAACATGCTGTTTTTATGGATCTATGGCGACAACATCGAAGAAAAGATGGGGCATTTCGCCTATCTCGCCTTCTATCTGGCTGCCGGTGTCGCGGCGGGGCTGACGCAGGTAGCTTTCGAACCTTCTTCTGCCGTGCCCATGGTAGGGGCTTCCGGCGCAATCGCCGGTGTGATGGGCGCCTACCTTCTGTTGTTCCCAAAGGCCAAGGTGGACATCCTGATCATCTTTGTGGTGTTCTTCCGCATCTTTCCGATCCCCGCATGGATCATCCTGATCCTGTGGTTCGGCATGCAGTTTGTGGGCGGAATTGGCGCGGATCCCAACACCGGCGGCACCGCCTTTTGGGCACATGCGGGGGGCTTTGTCGCGGGTATTCTTGGCGCGCTGCCGGTCTGGCTGAAACGCGGGGGTGTGGCATTTTGGAACCGGACAGACGGCCATCCGCCCCACCCAGAGGCGAAATATCCACAGATCAACAACAGCCGCATCCCAAAGGTCAAACGAAGATGACCGCCCCCCGCGACATCAAGGCAAGCTGCCACTGCGGCGCAGTCACACTGACCGCGACATTGCCATATGGCTTTACCGATGCTGCGCGCTGTACGTGTTCGTTCTGCGCGCGCAGACAGGCGGCGGCGGTTACAGCAACCACCGCTTCGGTGACCGTCACCAAAGGTGCCGATGACCTGTCAGTCTATTCTTGGAATACCCACACCGCGCGCCATTACTTTTGCAAGATTTGTGGCATATACACTCACCACCAACGCAGGTCAGACCCTGCGCAATGCGGCATCAATCTGGGATGTATCGACGGAGCCCGCCCGTGGGATCACGATCCGATCCAGTGGACGGACGGCATAAACCACCCGTCAGACGCAAACTGATCAGCCGCGCACGGCTTTGGCAAAGCTCGAGAACACCGGTTCGTTCGCACAGATGATCTGACCGTGGCCGACAATGTCGCGCCCCTCATCAAGCGGTTCGACCAGACCACCGGCCTCGCGCACGATCAGCGATCCCGCCGCCAGATCCCATGCGTGCAAGCGCCGTTCCCAGAAACCGTCGTACCGCCCCGCGGCGACATAGGCCAAATCAAGCGATGCCGCGCCCCAGCGACGCACCCCAGCACAAACCGGCATCAACCGCGCCAGTTCCTGCAAGGTTTGCGGCAAATCCGAACGGCCGCCAAACGGCAGACCGGTGGCAAAAATACTCTCGATCATGCGATGACGGCCGGAGGCACGGATGCGGCTTTCGTTCATCCAGGCACCGGCACCTTTTTCGGCAAAGAACAGCTCGTCTTTGGTTGGGTCAAACACCACGCCCGCAACGATCTGGCCCTTGTGTTCCAACGCGATGGATACCGCCCAATGCGGCAGGCCGTGCAGAAAGTTCGTGGTCCCGTCCAGCGGATCGACAATCCAGCGGCGCGTCGGGTCGACGCCCTCTTCCTCGCCGCCCTCTTCGGCCAGCCAGCCATAGGTCGGACGCGCGTTCATAAGTTCGCTTTTGATGATCTGCTCGGCCGCGATATCAGCCTTGGACACAAAATCGCCCGCGCCCTTAACGGAGACCTGCAATTGCTCGACCTCACGGAAATCCTTGGTCAGGGCGCGCCCCGCTTTGCGCGCCGCTTTGATCATGATGTTAAGATTCGCACTGCCAACCATTGAAAGACGCCTTTTTGCCGCGATAAGATGCACCCTTTAGGCCGATGGGGCCTGTTTGCCAAGGGTGGCTGGCCTTTCAAGGCTATGATTCTGCCGCGATAGGCAGACAAATCACAAACGCGCCACTTGTTTCACCCTGCAAACCGCATCGTCACGTCACAATCTGTCCCCTCTTGTCATTGCGCACCAGCACGTCAGGGTGGCGGCAAAGCAAACCACATAGGGAGAGAGACCATGAGCACGCAAATGAAACAGATCGTACTGGCAAGCCGGCCGGACGGAGCGCCGACACCGGAGAATTTCCGCCTTGAAAGCGCCGATATGCCAACACCGGGCGAAGGTGAGGTTCTGGTCGAAGTCCATTACATGTCGCTCGACCCGTACATGCGCGGGCGCATGGATGACGCAAAATCCTATGCAGCCCCAGTCCCGATTGGCGGCAAGATGGAAGGCGGCAGCGCGGGCAAGGTCATCGCCTCGAATTCTGCGCATCTCAAAGAAGGCGACATGGTTTTCGGGCCCTTCGGCTGGGCCACACATGCGGTTGCGGATGCCAAGATGTGCCGCAAGCTTGACCCCGAACAGGCATCCATCACCACATCTCTGGGCGTGCTCGGCATGCCCGGTCTGACCGGCTGGCACGGGTTGATGGCCTATGGCAAACCCAAGGCCGGCGAAACACTGGTCGTTGCCGCCGCCACGGGACCGGTTGGGTCAATGGTTGGTCAGGTTGCAAAATCACTGGGGCTGCGTGTTGTCGGCATCGCGGGCGGCGCGGATAAATGCAAAACAGCTGTGGAACATTTCGGCTTTGACGCCTGTCTTGACCACCGCGCCTATGACGATGCAAAGGCGCTGAATGCGGCCCTGAAGGCGGAATGCCCTAAAGGGATCGATATCTATTTCGAAAATGTCGGCGGCAAGGTTCTTGAGGCGGTACTCCCGCTAATGAACCAATTTGGACGCATCCCGATTTGCGGCATGATTTCGTGGTACAACGCCGGTGGCCTTGGCGAAAAGGCCGGCGGCGCAGGTCTGACCGCCCCAAAACTGTGGCGCACCATTCTGGTCAATTTCCTCAGCGTGAACGGGTTTATCATCTCGAACCATTGGGACCGCTTCCCCGAGTTCGTTACGGAAATGGCCCCCAAAGTCGCCAGCGGCGAGATTGCCGTGCAAGAGGACATCACCGAAGGGCTGGAGAACGCGCCGCAGGCCTTTATCAATCTGCTGACGGGCGGGAACGTTGGCAAAGCGATCGTGAAGGTTTCCTGATTAAAGTCTGGGCGGGGATAACCCCGCCCTACTCCTTGCATCGAAGCACGACGTGAAATGCGCAGCTTCGGTAGCTCTTGAGTTTAAGGGCAAGATGAAGCGGAAGGGTGCGCTTTCGCTTTGCCCCTAAACTCAAATCACATGTCGGCACGCACGCAACCGCCCGCGTTGGCGCGCCAGCTTAAACCGCCTGTAATTTTCGTGCCTCGTCCCCTGCCAGTTTCAGCAGTTGATCCATAAACGGTTTACCCAGATCATCGGTGCGCACCGCCGCATATAGGCGGCGCGTCACACCATCCTTCGTCAAAGGGCGCGTGACATAGTCGGAGGAATATTTCACCTCGCGCACCACCCAATCGGGCAGCACCGACACGCCCCTGTTCGATGCCACCAGCAACAGGATCACGGCGGTAAGTTCGACCTGCCGGATCGCAGCCGGTTCCACTTTGGCGGGGATCAATAGCTGGCTGAACACATCCAGTCGCGTGCGCTCGACCGGATAGGTGATCAGCGTTTCACCGCGAAAATCCGCGGCATCGACAAACGGCTTCGCCGCCAGGGGATGGGTGCTGGCCGCCACAAAAACCGCTTTGTAATCAAAAAGTTCAACAAAGGTCACGCCGGCAAGATCCTCGGGGTCCGAGGACACGACCAAATCCACCTCTTCGCGCAGCAACGCCGGCAGCGCATCGAACGCCAGACCGGGACGGATGTCGACATCCACGTCCGGCCAGCTGCGACGGAACTGTTCCAAAACGGGAAACAGCCACTCGAAACAGGCATGGCATTCGATCGCGATATGCATCCGCCCGGTACTGCCCGCACGCAGGCCGGTAAATTCATCTTGCAAGGCCTGTACTTGCGGCAAAACCTGCTGTGCCAGTTTTAACAGGCGCAATCCTGCCGGCGACAGCTTTAACGGCTTGGACCGGCGGACAAACAGCTCGACTCCGGCCTGATCTTCCAGCCCCTTCACCTGATGGCTCAGCGCGGATTGGGTGATGTTCATCTGTTCGGCCGCGCGGGCCAGACCGCCAGCTTCGTGGATGGCCTGAATGGTGCGCAGATGCCGGAACTCGATATGCATGTGAGGCGATCCTCATGTTCAAGATGAAAGTTATGAATTTGTTTCACGACGCGCAGTGCAGTACAAGGGTGCTCAGAGCATAAAAGGACGATCCAGATGACCAGCCCTCGCGTTTCCTTCGAAGTTTTCCCGCCCCGCAATGTCGATGCGGGCTTCAACCTTTGGGACACCGCGCAGATGTTGGCCCCTCTTGAGCCGCGGTTTTTCTCCGTCACCTATGGTGCGGGTGGCACAACCCGCGATTTGACCCATGACGCCGCACATGTGCTGCGTCGCACTTCCGGTTTACCTGTTGCCGCACATCTAACCTGTGTCGGGGCCAGCAAGGCGGAAACGCTGGAAGTCGCTGATACTTTTGCGAAAATCGGCGTTACGGATATTGTTGCCCTGCGTGGTGATCCGCAGGACGGTGCCAAAACATTCACACCGCATCCCGAAGGGTTTGCCGACAGCTGCGCACTGATCGAGGCGCTGGCCGGTAAGGGCACGTTCAACATTCGCGTCGGGGCCTATCCCGACAGCCACCCCGAGGCCGCCGATATGGATGCCAACGTCCAATGGCTCAAGCGCAAGTTCGAGGCGGGCGCGGACGAGGCGATCACCCAGTTCTTCTTTGAAACCGACAGTTTCCTGCGTTTCCGTGATGCCTGCGCCAAAGCCGGGATCGACAAACCGATCACGCCGGGCATCCTGCCGGTCCTGAACTGGAAGTCTGCGCGCAACTTTGCAAAGCGTTGCGGCACGCCAGTGCCTGCATGGCTGGATGATGCTTTTGAGGCAGCCATCCGTGACGACCGCCACGATCTGTTGGCGACCGCGCTGTGCACCGAAATGTGCAGCACGCTTGTCGACGAAGGCGTCGAGGATTTGCATTTCTATACGTTGAACCGTGCCGAGTTGACCCGCAACGTTTGCCGCGCGCTTGGCGTGACACCGCAGGTCTCGGTTCGGGACGTGGCGTAACCGCTTGGCTTCGGGGGGCTTTGCGCCCTAGCATCAGCCGATACCCGAAGCCAAAGGAACCCGTCCATGCCCCGCCTTGCCACAAAACCCGAAGATCTGTTGAGCCAGTCAGAAGCGTTAAAGCTTTCAGGCCTTGAGTTCATGCAGGCGATCCTTGATGGCACCAACCCCGGCCCGCCCATCGGGGGGACCATGGGCTATTCGTTGCATGCGATCGAAGCAGGACGCGCGGTGTTTCGCGGCGCGCCGGAATTCAACGTAACCAACCCGATGGGCACGGTGCACGGCGGCTGGTACGGGACATTGCTGGACAGCGCGATGGCCTGTGCCGTGATGACACAAGTGCCGCGCGGGTCGATCTATACCACATTGGAATACAAGATTAATATTTTGCGCGGCATTCCATTGGGCATGCAGGTTGATTGCACCGGCGTCACCGATCACGTGGGCCGCTCAACCGGTGTTGCCCATGGTGAAATCCGCGGGGTCGAGGATGGCAAACTATATGCCACGGGCTCAACGACCTGCATCGTGATGAAGATCGCCTGAACGCGCGTTCCGCCTCACCGTTTTAAGTATCGCGCGCATCCGCCGCCCGCGCGGGTGTTTCGGGGTCAACCAAACTGCCCTGACGCAGCGCAATACTCTCATGCAGCCGCTCTGACGGGTCGTATCCGATGATCCGTTTCTTGCGTGACATCAATATCTTGCCATGCCCGCGCCAGGTGCCGCGCGCAGGTGCCATTGCATCCTGTGTAAAGCGCCCCCGCCAACCGGTTGGCAACGGCAAGTCGCAGCTTTCCGCCTGCTCCAGCATCCAGACCAGAGGGATATTCGCAAGGGGGCGTGCCGCCTCGAACCCGCCGAGCTGCCCGCCGACATCGCCGTGGGCACCGGGGAACCAGACCTGTTCCACCCGCCCCGAAAACCCCGCATGTGATTGCCATAGCACCGGTTTATAAGCCACGCGGTTTTCATCATGGGCCAGCGCGTGAAACCCGTTGCGCACAACGCCGCTAAGGTCGTGATTGTGAAAGGCGTGCAGATGTTCTGACAGGCGCCACAGCACAGGCGCATTGATCCCCAGCGACTTCACCGTATCCCAAACGCCGATCATCTCGATTTCGGCCGCGTCGTGGCAATGCGCCGCGCGAAAGGCCTGCCGCGTCGTCTGTTCGGGGCTGCATTCGTAATGGCGATAGGCCATGCGGATGTTGCGTGTGGTTGCATGTTCGGCCCGCAGCAGCCCGACCATATCAATCACGCCAGCCAACGAGCGTACCGCATAGGCCCCGCGCGAATAGCCAAACAGGAAAATCCTGTCACCGGGGCGATAGCGCGAAGCGAGCCAGCCATAGGCCCGCCGGATCAACCGGTTGATCCCTTTGCCTGACGCCACATCCAACACGGAACGCCATTTGTCCCACTGCAACCCCGCCTCATAGTAAAGCGAAACCGCCGCGCCCTGTTCCTTGAGCAACATATAGGTGCGCGCGGCGTTGGTCTGGTGCAGCGGCTCCAGCGACGACAGGGTGCCGTCGAGCACGATCACATGGGTGGCAGCGGCCCGAGGTGCCGTTTGCGCGTAAAGGGTCTGGTCGCCCTTGGGGTTACTCTGCCGCGATCCGGCCCTCATTCAACAACTCCCAGACACGATGCGGCGTGAACGGCATATCTGCCTGCCGCACCCCTTGATCCCACAGCGCATCCTGCACCGCATTCGCGAGGGCCGCCATGGCCCCCACGGTTCCCGCTTCGCCGCAGCCTTTCATGCCCATGATGTTCGCCGTCGAGGGTACAGGCTCAGACGTAAAGGAAATGTAAGGAAGGTCTGTCGCACGGGGCATGGCATAGTCCATAAACGATGCCGTGAGCAGTTGACCGTCCTCGTCGTAAACCACCCGTTCCTGCACCGCTTGTCCGACCCCTTGGGCGACCCCGCCGTGCACCTGACCTTCGGCCAGCATCGGGTTGATAAGGTTGCCGAAATCATCAACGACGGTATAGCGATCGGTTGTTACAACGCCAGTTTCGGGATCAATCACGACCTCTGCAACATGGGCCCCGTTGGGGAAACTGCGCGCTGGCAAGGTCGCACGTTCGTGATGGCTGAGCAGTTCGTCACGGCCTTTTTCGCGGGCCATTTCGGCGACCTCCAGCATGGTCGGCGTCAGGTTCGATCCCTCGGCGCGGAAACGTTCATCGTCAAAGCTGATCTCGCTCGCTGGTACGCCCATTTCATCGGCCAGAAATGCGGTGAAGCTTTCTGTCATCGCCGCAACAGTCGCCAAGGTCGCGTTGTTCTGTGTGGTTACAGATCGCGAACCGCCTGTGCCACCGCCCTTTGCAATTAGATCCGAATCGCCCTGAACTACGCGGATGCGGTCCGCAGGAATGCCGGTTTGGTCGGCTAGAAATTGGGCGTAAACCGTTTCATGCCCCTGCCCGTTTGACTGGGTGCCGACGTAGATTGTGACGCTGCCGTCTTCCTCGAATTCGACTTTGGCACCCTCGCTGGGATCGCCCAAGATGCTTTCGATGTAGTAACACAGCCCTTGACCGCGCAGCAGCCCCCGCTTGGCATCGGCTTCCTTGCGCGCTTCAAACCCGTCAAGGTCCGCCTCGCCTGCGATGCGGGTCAGCAACCGGTTGAAATCACCGACATCATAGGTTTCGCCCGTTGCCGCCTTGTACGGAAACTGATCCGGTTTGATAAAGTTGATCCGCCGCAACTCCCACGGATCGACACCCAATTCGCGCGCCGCGCGGTCCATCAGGCGTTCAAGCACATAAATCGCTTCAGGCCGACCGGCCCCGCGATAGGCATCCACTGGCACGGTGTTGGTGTAATAGCCGTCGACCTGCAACCAAGAGGTTTGCACATCATAGACACCGGTCAAGACACGGCTGAACAGCTGGGTCTGGATGAACTGGGCAAACTGCGAGTTATAAGCGCCAAGGTTGCATTTGCTGGTAACGCGGTAGGCGGTGATCCGGTTGTCCGCATCAAAGGCGAATTCGGCCAAGGACGTCAGATCGCGCCCGCCATTGTCGCTGAGCATTGCTTCGGTGCGTTCGGACATCCAGCGCACCGGCTTGCCCACCGCGCGTGCGGCTTGCGCCACGCAGAAATATTCATTGTAGGTCATCGATTTCATCCCGAAACCGCCACCGGTGTCGGGATTGGTCACACGCACTTTGTCTTCGTCCAGTCCGAATGCCTTGGCGATATAGCCCTTGTGAACCCAAACACCTTGTCCGTTGTTGGCGACATGCACGCGGCCATCGGACCATTCGGCGAAACAGCCGCGCGGCTCCATCGAATTGACGATGATGCGGTTGTCATCGACATCCAGCGCTACGGTTTTCGCGGCCGCCTTGAACGCCGCTTCGGTCGCGGCCTCGTCACCCATGCCCCAATCCATTGCCTTGTTGTCAGGCGCTTCGGCATGCAGGGTCTCGCCCCCTGCCGTCACATCGATCTTGGCGGGCAGGTCATCCACATCAAACATGATCAGTTCCGCCGCATCGCGCGCCTGCGCGATCGTGTCGGCGATGATCACCGCAACCGGTTCCCCCACATAGCGCACACGGTCCTTGGCCAGCATGGGGCGCAGCGGCCCTGCGCCTTTGGTCCCGTCACGATTGGGAATTTGCGCACCGGCCATGGCAATATCCATGCCCGCCGCTTCCAGATCGGCACAGGTCAGCACAAGATGCACACCGTCGGACTCTTTCGCATCCGACACATCCAGCTCGGTAATCATCCCATGCGCCACGGTCGAGCGAAAGAAATAGGCATGCAGCGCCACTTTCGGCGCGATGTCATCGACATATCGGCCCTCGCCGGTCAGAAACCGCACATCTTCGGTCCGAATGGTCGATTGGCTTTTCCCGAATTTATCCATGATGCGCTGCCCTTTGCTGAGGATGATTTCCCTACAAAGACATACCCGCCTGACGCCTCTTGTCCAGCCCGCCCTTTCCCTTCGCCGCAACGTTCGTTAGATCATCGGTCAAACCTGTTTGAGGATGCAAAATCATGGCTCTGGAAAAGAATTTTGACTCTGGCGAGGCCGAAGCCCGCCTTTACGCCGCCTGGGAAAAGGCCGGTGCCTTCAAGGCGGGTGCAAACGCCTCGCGCGATGAGACGTTTTCGATCATGATCCCGCCGCCCAATGTCACCGGCGTTTTGCACATGGGCCATGCGTTCAATAACACCTTGCAGGACATTCTGACGCGCTGGCACCGGATGCGCGGGTTCGACACGTTGTGGCAGCCGGGTCAGGACCACGCAGGCATTGCGACGCAAATGGTTGTGGAACGCCAGCTTGCGGCTGATGGCAAACCGCCCCGCCGCGAATGGTCACGCGATGATTTCACTGCCGAGATCTGGAAGTGGAAAGCCAAATCCGGCGGCACGATCATCGACCAGCTGAAGCGCCTTGGCGCGTCCTGTGATTGGGATCGCAACGCGTTCACCATGTCCGGCGCCCCGAACGCCCCCGCCGGCGAAGAAGGCAATTTTCACGACGCGGTGATCAAAGTCTTTGTCGACATGTATAACAAGGGCCTGATTTATCGCGGCAAACGGTTGGTGAACTGGGATCCGCATTTTGAGACCGCAATCTCGGACCTTGAGGTAGAGAGCACAGAAGTTGACGGCCACATGTGGCACTTCAAATACCCGCTCGCGGGCGGTTCCACCTATACCTATGTCGAGAAAGACGAAGACGGCAACGTCACCCTTTCCGAAGAACGCGACTATATCTCCATCGCCACCACGCGCCCTGAAACCATGCTGGGCGACGGCGCGGTTGCGGTCCACCCAAGCGATGAACGCTATACCTCCATTATCGGGCAACTCTGCGAAATTCCGGTGGGCCCAAAGGAACACCGCCGCCTGATCCCGATCATCACCGATGAATACCCCGATCCTGATTTCGGGTCCGGTGCCGTGAAGATCACCGGTGCCCATGACTTCAACGACTACGAAGTCGCCAAGCGCAACAATATCCCGCTTTACGCGCTGATGGACACGCGCGGTGCGATGCGTGCCGACGGATTGCCCTACGATCAGGCTGCCGCCCGCGCGCAGGCCATCGCCAATGGCACCGAGGAAGCGCCGTTCGACGCGACCGAAATCAACCTTGTGCCCGAAGACTACCGCGGTCTTGACCGCTTCGACGCGCGTGCAAAAGTCATCGCCGACATTACAGCCGAAGGTCTGGCCGTAATGACAGCCCATGACGATCCGCGTCTGGGCAAGCCGGCCAAGAAGAAGAAAAAGGGCGAAGACGAGGTAGAGCCGCAGGATGAGTCCCCCGTCCCGCTGGTCGAGGCCAAAAAGATCATGCAGCCCTTCGGCGACCGCTCCAAGGTTGTGATCGAACCGGCGCTGACGGATCAATGGTTCGTCGCCACCGACAAGATCGTGCAGCCCGCGATTGACGCGGTGCGCAATGATGAGGTCCGCATCCTGCCCGAGCAGGACAAGAAGGTGTATTTCCACTGGCTGGAAAACATCGAGCCGTGGTGTATCTCGCGCCAGTTGTGGTGGGGGCACCAAATCCCGGTGTGGTACGGGCTTGACCTGAAAGGGCGCGGCTTTACCGATGATGAGGGCGACGGCGCATTGGACATGGTCGAATTGTCCCGCCTTTTGTTGCAGCAATCCCTACCGGAAAGCAGCGATCACCATCACTGCGCCGCCGATTTCGATGCGGTCAACGACAGCTTTGCCGATGTGTTGGTCAAGCTGCCAACGCCATTGAACCATGCCCGCGTCGTCGAAGTCGGTTCGCGCAGCGAAGCCATGCATGTTCTGGCCGAAAGCCTTGCAGTTTATACCGGCAGTCAGGATCCGACCGATATCGTTTATCCGGTCTGGCGCGACCCTGACGTGCTGGACACTTGGTTCTCCTCCGGCCTCTGGCCCATCGGCACGCTTGGCTGGCCCGAACAGACGGAAGCCTTGGAAAAATACTTCCCCACCTCTGTTTTGATCACAGGTTTTGACATCATCTTCTTCTGGGTCGCCCGCATGATGATGATGCAATACGCCGTGGTCGATCAAAAGCCCTTCGATACCGTCTACGTCCACGCCCTGGTGCGCGACGAGAAGGGCAAGAAGATGTCGAAATCCCTCGGCAACGTGCTTGATCCGTTGGAGCTGATCGACGAGTTCGGCGCGGACGCGGTACGCTTTACCGTGACGTCGATGGCGGCGATGGGGCGCGATTTGAAGCTGTCGACCGCGCGCATCACCGGCTACCGCAATTTCGGCACGAAACTGTGGAACGCCCACCGTTTCGCCGAAATGAACGGGGTTTTCACCGGCACGCCGCGCACGATGCCGACACCCGCTGCGACCCTGAACAAATGGATCATCGGTGAAACCGCCCGTGTGCGTGAAGAGGTGGATGCCGCCCTAACCAACTACCGGTTCAACGATGCCGCCAACACGCTTTACGCCTTTGTCTGGGGCAAGGTCTGTGACTGGTATGTAGAACTGTCCAAACCCCTGTTGCAAGACGGCGCGGCGGAAGCCGAAGAAACCCGCCAGACGCTGGGCTGGGTGCTGGATCAATGTCTGGTGCTGCTGCACCCGATCATGCCGTTCATCACCGAAGAGCTGTGGCAGTCCACCGCGACCCGCGCCAAGATGTTGGTTCACGCGGATTGGCCAACCTACACCACCGCCGATTTGCTGGACGCGGAAGCGGACCGCGAATTGAACTGGGTGATTGGTCTGATCGAAGCGATCCGTTCCGCGCGCGCGCAGATGCATGTGCCTGCGGGTCTGAAAGTGCCGATGATCGTGACCGAAATGGACGATGCCGCCAAAGGTGCATGGGCGCGCAACGAGACCATGATCAAACGCCTTGCCCGGGTGGAAAGCCTTGAACGCGCTGACGTATTTCCGAAAGGGACTGTGTCGATCGGCGCCCCCGGCGCAACCTTTGGTCTGCCGCTGGCCGGTCTGATCGACATTGCCGAGGAAAAGGCGCGTTTACAGAAATCGCTGGACAAGCTGGGCAAGGAGATTGGGGGTTTGAAAGGCCGGTTGAACAACCCGAAATTCGCAGCTTCAGCCCCCGAAGAGGTCGTCGCGGAAGCGCAGGCCAATCTGGATGCACGTCAGGAAGAGGCGGACCAGTTGCAGGCCGCTTTGGATCGTCTGGCAGAGATGGAGTAACCTATGCCGCGTCCGCTGTCGGGCGCGGAATCGAGTTTAGGGGCAAGATGAAGTCCGGATGCGGCACGTCATAACTGGCGTGCCGCATTTGTTTTGGCGGGCTATTTGAAAACCGCGGGCCGTTTGCCCATTTCAGCGGCAATCACCTCCATCTGATGCGGTTTGCCGATGAGTTCGGCCTGAATGCTGGATTCAGCCGCGAGGACCGTTGCCGCGTCTTGGCATTCTGCAATTGTAATCAGCCGTTTGGCCGCACGGATGGCGGAGGGGCTTTTGCCTGCGATTGTTGTTGCCAACGCAGTCGCGGCGGCCAGAGGGTCATCGGCGATTTCAGTGATCAGGCCCCAGTCTGCGGCCTGCGCCGCGCTTACCTGTTCCGCCGTATAGGTCAGACGCCGCAGCACGTCGGAACGGACCAGTCTGGGCAGCAGGACCATGCCACCCATGTCCGGCACGATGCCCCATTTCATTTCCATCACCGCAAAACGGGTATCAGGTGCGGCGATGCGGATGTCAGCGCCCAGCGCCAATTGCATGCCTGCGCCAAAACACACGCCGTGGATGGCGGCGATCACCGGAATCTCCATCCGCGACCAAACCATTGAGACTTCTTGCCACTGGTTCGTGGTACCTTCACCATGGGTACGCGGATTGATCACCTCGGCGGGATCTTTGCCCATCATCGAGGACAGGCCGGTGATGTCGATGCCGGCGCAAAAGGCGCGCCCCTCCCCCGACAGCACGACCGCGCGCGCGTCAGAGGCGGCAACCTCTTGTCCTGCCGCATTAATTCCGTCGATCATTTGTTGATCAACCGCGTTCATCTTGTCCGCACGTGTCAGGCGGACAAAGGCGATGTGATTTTCGTAAGTGACGGTGGCGCGGGTCATGGGTTCCTCCGGTTTGGGTTGGAGGGAGTACAGCGCATCGGCTGCAGCCACGCCAGCAGAACGTGGCGGAAGATCAGGGGACCAGACGGTCGACCGCGCGCATCATCCCAAGGCTTTTGTCATAGACCAGCGTGAGAATGCGACGTGCGGGCGGTTTTGTAAGGACCACCGGTACACTGCGCACAGCGCCAGCGGCAACAGTGGCGGCGATAAAGCCGCGGCGGGTGAGTTTTGCCATTGGTCTGGCCTTCCGATTACTTGCGAACCATTCTCATATAGGAACTGCAGGGCGGATTTCCAACCCTTGCCCCGCTGGCCGTTGCCGCCTATCACCAGTCGCATGACAGAATATCGCCTTACCCCGCTTGCCAAATCCCTGCCCGCAACTGTGCCTTTTGTCGGCCCCGAAACGCAGGAACGCGCCATGGGGCGACCGTTCGAGGCGCGTCTGGGAGCGAATGAAAACGTTTTTGGCCCCTCGCCCCATGCGATCAAAGCCATGGCTGAAGCCGGACATTGGATGTACGGCGATCCCGAAAGCCACGACTTGCGCACAGCGCTTGCAGCGCATCACGGTACGACGTTGGATCACATTATCGTGGGCGAAGGCATTGACGGGCTGCTCGGCTATGTTGTGCGTTTGTTCGTTGCACAGGGCGATGCGGTGGTGACCTCTGACGGGGCTTATCCGACGTTCAATTACCACGTGGCGGGCTATGGCGGTACGCTGCACAAAGTGCCCTACCGCGAGGATCACGAAGACCCGGCAGCGCTTTTTGCAAAGGCTGGCGAAGTCGACGCCAAGCTGGTCTATCTGGCCAATCCCGACAATCCGATGGGGTCATGGCATAGAGGCGAAGACATCGCAGCAGCGATGGACGCACTGCCCGCGCACAGCCTGCTGGTGCTGGATGAAGCCTATGTTGAAACGGCCCCGGAAGGAACTGCCCTGCCTTTGGCATGGGGTGATCCGCGCGTGATACGGATGCGCACCTTTTCAAAAGCTTACGGGATGGCTGGGGCGCGGGTCGGCTATGCGATTGCAGCGCCTGAATTGATCACGGCCTTCCATAAGGTGCGCAACCACTTCGGCATGAACCGCAGCGCCCAAGCCGGTGCCTTGGCCGCGCTGGCGGATCAGGTGTGGCTGACGGAGGTGAAGGACCGCGTTGCACAGGCGCGCACGCGTATTGCGCAGATCGCACAGGAAAACGGGCTGCTCCCCCTGCCCTCGGCCACCAACTTTGTAACGCTGGATTGCGGCCGCGACGGAGCGTTTGCCAAGGCGGTTCTGGATGGTCTGGTGACGCGTGGCATCTTTGTGCGCATGCCGTTTGTTGCCCCGCAAAACCGGTGTATTCGCATCAGTTGTGGCACCGATGACGATCTGAATGCGCTTGCCGCCGCTTTGCCGGACGCCATCGCCGCAGCAAAAAAAGGCTGACGTAAAGAAATTTCAGCGTAATGTTCTGGCGGAACAAAACCGGACGCCCCTAATGCGCAACACCAATGACCGCCCCGCCGCCCCGAATTTCACACAGGCCTGCATCGTGATGTTTGGCGTCAACCTGACGTGGATCCTGATGGTAATCTGGGTGGTCTGGGGGCTGCTTGCCGTGGCGGCGACCGGTTGGCTGGTCAATCACGTCATCAACCGGATCGCGTTGGCGCGGGGTTAACCGCCGCCGATCACTTCAGCCGCCGCATCCAACGCACCTGTGCCATGTTCGATTTTCAGCGCGCGCATGCCCGCTTCGATGCCGCCCAGCATCCCCATGATCATCTGCCCGTTGACATGCCCCATATGGCCGAGCCGGAAAAACCCGTGCCACGCCGGATCGCCCGGTGTTGCCATGCCTAGACCAATGCCCAGTGTCAGGCCCAGCTGCTGTTCCACCCAGTCGCGCAGGGCGGTGGCGTCCGGCGATTGAAGACGCAAAGAGGTGACAGCATTGCTGCGATAGGCGGGATCGTTGACATTCATCGCAAAGCTGCCTGTTGTACTCCAGACGTCACAGGCGGCCCAAACAGCGCGGGCAAGAACACGATGACGCGCCCAGACATTTTCGATGCCTTCAGCGTGGATCAAATCAAGCGCGGTACGCAGCCCATAAAGGTGATGCGTTGGGGCGGTCCCTGCGTGGTATTGAAAGAACTCCTCGGCATGGGCCCGAGGGGTCCAGTCCCAATACCAGCTGACGCGGGGCATCTTGGCGCGAACCGCTTCGGCCTTGTCGTTGAAAAACACAAATGACATGCCGGGCGGCACCATCAGCCCCTTTTGACATCCGGTGACCATAATATCGACGCCCCATGCGTCCATCTCGAAGCGGTCGCAGCCCAATGAAGCAATACAATCGGCCATCAGCAGTGCTGGATGGCCAACGCTATCGAGCGTCTTGCGCAAGGCGGCGATGTCATTGCGGATCGAGGTCGACGTATCCACATGCACGGCCAACACCGCTTTGATCTCATGCGATTTATCCGCGCGCAGTACCTCTTCGATGCGGGCCATGTCCATCGGGGATTGTTTGCCGAAATCTATCGTTTCAACCTCAGCCCCCAGCAATCTGGCGGTTTCCCCCCAGCCGATGCCGAAACGCCCGGTCGCGGGGACCAGCACCTTGTCACCGGGTTGGATGATATTGGCAAGGGACGCCTCCCACGCCGCGTGACCGTTGCCCGTATACATGGCCACATGATGCTTTGTGCGGGCCACCCGTTTCAGATCAGCCACCAGATCAGGCATCATGTTCACCAGCTCGCCGGCATAAATGTTCGGTGCCGCGCGATGCATGGCCTGCAAAACGGCATCGGGCATCACGGAGGGTCCGGGAATGGCAAGATAGGAGCGACCATGCGCGAGGTTCGGTGGGGTAGACATTTAGGGGGGCCTTTATCAAAGCAGTGTTCGCGGCGAGACTATGCTCCCTGAAAGCCGCGTCAACCGCAGAACGCGTCCAGCCCCCCTGCCTTGCCCAACTTGGACGGTACGCTTAGATGTTACGCCAGTTTCCAAGCAGAATGGCACCTCCCGATGAATGACCAGACCTATACGTCCAAAGAGCTGCTGGGATGGCTTTGGCAGGATTATTTGAAAAAACATCTGGGACTGATGCTGCTGGCCCTGTTGTTCATGGTGATCGAGGGGGCCAGCCTGGGCGCTTTGGCGCGCCTGATGGAGCCGATGTTTGATAAGGTCTTTGTCGCTGGACAGGAGGATGCCTTGATCTGGGTCGGGCTTACCCTGATCGGCATCTTTGTGATGCGCGCGATTGCTGGTGTCAGCCAGAAAGTGCTGTTGACCAAGGTTGCACAGGGCACGGCGGCTGATCTGCGCATTGATCTGCTGGAACGGATGATGCAGCAGGACGGCGCCTTTCACCAAAGCCATCCACCGGGGTTTCTGATCCAGCGGGTGCAATCGGATGTAAATGCCGTGGGCGACGTCTGGCGCGCGGTGATCACCGGTGCGGGGCGTGATTTCATCGGCTTACTTGTGCTTTTGGGGGTCGCCGTGTCGATTGATCCCGTTTGGGCCTTGATGGCGTGTATCGGCATTCCCGTGATGGTGCTGCCTGCCGCCATGGCGCAACGGTTTGTGCGCAAACGTGCACGCGAGGCACGGGATTTGGGCGCTGATCTGGCGACACGGTTGGACGAGGTGTTTCACGGCATCGTACAGGTAAAGCTTAACGCGCTTGAAGCCTATCAAACCCGCCAGTACCGCAGCCTGACAGGCCGGTTCGTCGACACAGAGGTTCGCGCGGCCTTTGGAAACGCCGCGATACCGGGCATGGTCGATATCCTGTCGGGCATCGGGTTCATGGCAGTGATCCTTTACGGCGGATCGGAAATTATATCCGGCGACAAAACCATCGGTCAGTTCATGACGTTTTTCACCGCCATGGGCTTTGCCTTTAGTCCGCTGCGCCGCTTGGGCGGGATCGCCGGCCTGTGGCAGATCGCGGCGGCCGCTCTTGAACGCATCCGCGAATTGCTGGACGCGCCCGTCCGTTTGAAAGATCCCGCGACACCGGTTGCCGCACCACAGGGCACGCCGGAAATCGTGCTTGATAACGTCGGGCTGGCCTATGGGGACGCCAAGGTGCTCAACCAGCTAAGCTTTACCGCAAAAGCGGGGGAGACAACGGCACTGGTCGGCGCATCAGGGGCGGGGAAATCCACTGTGTTCAACGTGCTAACGCGGTTAATTGATCCCCAAAGCGGTCAGGCCACGTTGGGCGGGGTTGCCACAACAGACCTCAAACTGACCGACCTGCGCAACCTCTTTTCCGTGGTGACGCAAGAGGCCTTGTTGTTCGACGCCAATCTGCGCGAAAACATCGTGCTGGACCGGAAAAGCGTGACAGAGGCCCGCCTGCAAGAGGTTCTGGAAGCGGCCCATGTCGCGGATTTTCTGCCCAATCTGGAAAACGGCCTTGATACGTTGGTGGGCCCGCGCGGTTCTGCCCTGTCGGGCGGGCAGCGCCAGCGCGTGGTGATCGCCCGCGCCTTGCTGCGCGATACGCCGATCCTGTTGCTGGACGAAGCCACCAGCGCGCTCGATGCGCAATCCGAACAGGTGGTGCAGGCCGCCCTTGACCGCCTTTCCAAGGGCCGCACCACTCTTGTGATCGCGCATCGTCTTGCGACGATCCGCAATGCGCAAAACATCGTGGTGCTGGATAAGGGCCGCGCCGTCGACGCTGGCACCCATGACGCGTTGCTTGAACGTGGCGGTCTGTACGCCGACCTTTACCGGTTGCAATTCAAAAACGGGCGGCAGGTTTCGGAGCCACGTGCGAAACACCACCGCAAAACCCGCAAAAAATCCGCCCAGACGTCCAAAACCGGTTTTTGGCGTCGGCTGTTCGGTTAACGCCGATAGCGTGCTGCAAGTGCTGTGACATCGGCACCGGCGAAATAACGGATCAGGGTTGAAAGGTTGCGCAGGCCCCGTCTGATCCACCCTTGCCGGACATATTTTTCGGCGCTGGTCTGCGCCACAGCGTCCAGTTCAACCAACTTGCCTTTGAGGGAGCGCGCGATGCTCACGTCCTCCATCAAAGGCTGGTCAGGATAGCCACCTACTTGCGTATAAAGAGGCGTGGCGATCAACAAAGCCTGATCGCCGTAAGGCAGTCCAAAGCGGCTGCGCAGGTTCGCCCAGCCCGCGACGGTGCGCGCGGCAAGGCCCTTGCGGTCGAATGACAGGCGAAAATAGGCAGCCCGATCAGGATGGGCCAAATGTGCCTGCACCTGAGCAGCCCATCCTTTTTGCAAAACGGTATCGCTGTGCAGCACCAGTAACCAATCGCCTGCGGCCTGTGCGCAGCCGCGTTTCAATTGCCCCCCGCGCGAGGCTTCGCCGTGGAATACCTCGGCTCCCCACGCCTGCGCAATCGCGCCGGTTGCATCATCCGAGCCGCCATCGCTGACGATCAACTCGCGGATCAGCCCCGCTTCGACACCCTCCATCAACCCGCCCAGACATCTGGGCAGGCCATGTTCTGAATTCAAAGTTGGAATGATGACCGAGATCGGTGCGCGCATGCTTGCCCCTTTTGATGTGACGTGGGAACACTATATCGCATCTGCACCTAGAAAGGACAGAACCCATGACCAACCGCCGCATCCTGCGCCTGAGTGGGACCGATACACATGATTTCCTGCAAGGGCTTGTGACCAATGATGTGACCAAACTGAAGAACGGTATGGTCTATGCCGCATTGCTCACGCCGCAGGGAAAGTATCTGGCAGATTTCTTTATGGTGCCGGACGGCGACGCGGTGCTTTTGGACGTGGCCGAAAGTCTGGGTGATATGCTGACCCAACGGCTGACAATGTATAAGTTGCGTGCAGCCGTCACCATTGAAACCGCCGGCCTGCATCTGCATCGGGGTTTGGGTGCGGTACCTGATGACGGGTTTGCCGACCCGCGTGTGCCGGAACTCGGCTGGCGGGCGTATCGCAGCCCGCCCCAGCAAGAAGATACTGTCGACTGGGATGCCCTGCGCGTGACGCATATCCTGCCCGAAACCATGATCGAGCTGACACCGGATACCTTTATTCTGGAAGCCGGTTTCGAACGGCTAAATGGGGTTGATTTCCGCAAAGGGTGTTACGTCGGCCAAGAGGTGACGGCGCGGATGAAACACAAGACCGAATTGCGAAAAGGGTTGGCGCAGGTGACCGTCGACGGACAGGCGCCGCAGGGCACGGAGCTGACGGCGAACGGCAAGACGGCGGGCACCCTGTTCACTCAATCAGACGGGAAAGGCATCGCATATCTGCGATTTGACCGCGCCACCGCCCCGATGGAGGCCGGATCAGCACAGGTCACTTGGGAGAATCCATCCGAAAATAAGTAAAATCCAAACAAAAGCCCCGCTGCGGGAGGCGCAGGCGGGGCTTTTCAAAACTTAACAGAATATTACGTCGCGTAAAGAAATCGGTGCCACACGGCCCGTTTCACGCCCGTTCGACGTATTCCATTGTCTCGGTATTCACCACGATATCTTCGTCCTGACCAACGAATGGCGGCACTGAAACCTTAACACCGTTGTCCAAAACGGCCGGTTTGAAAGAATTTGCGGCCGTCTGACCTTTAACAACCGGCTCCGTTTCAGCAATCTTGCAGATCACTTTCTGCGGCAAGGACGCGTTCAGCGCCTCGTCTTCGTGGTACTCCACGACGACCATCATCCCATCTTGCAAGAAGGGGCGGCGTTCGCCCAAAAGCTCGGATGGCAACTGGACCTGATCGTAGGTGTCCGTGTCCATCAAAACCAGCATCCCACTGTCTTCATAGAGAAATTGTTGATCTTTTTGTTCCAGACGCACTTTTTCAACCTTGTCGGCAGAGCGAAAGCGTTCGTTCAATTTTGACCCGTTACGCAAGTTGCGCATCTCGACCTGGGCAAAAGCGCCGCCCTTTCCGGGCTTGACGTGGTCGACTTTAACCGCAGCCCAAAGGCCGCCGTTATGCTCCAGAACGTTTCCGGGGCGAATCTCGTTTCCGTTAATTTTAGGCATGAGGCAAAACCAAGGCAAAAGGTTGATGAATGTATAACGCACCCTATATCTCGCGTAGTGGCACCCTGCAAGCGCACGATATATCGCGGTCGAAAACCCGACGTTATGCGCCTGTGGCATGGCTGCTATGTGAATAAGATGTATCCGAATCGTTGAAGATGATCCATAAGAACCGACAAGCCTGAATGACAAGAGCAAGAATAATCGAAAGGACGACGAGTTGAGAGATTTCGTTGACGGCACCGCTTTCAATAACGAGCAAGGCAACCGCGCCCGCAAACTCTTTGCAGCGGTAGTACTTGCTGCGTTGGACGATGCAATTGCAGATGACAAGAAATACGGCAATGGCCCGGAACAGATCGCCCGCTGGGCGCGTTCGCGCGATGGCCGCGAAGTGCTGAGCTGTGCGGGCATTGACCCGAACGAGCGCGTTGTAACCGGATTGATGGACTTTGTTGGCAAGGGTGTGCGCACCTCTGTCGCTTTGTCCCGCGAAGAATCCGAGCGTCGCCACGCCGCACAACAGGCCGAAGCCGCCTGATCATATATCCCGTTTTCGGGACGATGGACGCAGCCTTCGGGCTGCGTTTTTTTGTGGGCAGATGGCAGCGCAGTTCTTGCGCAAAACGGACCGCAACTGCCCCCTTTCACACCGCAGAAAACTACGCCAGTTTGCACTGAAACCAGACAGGTGCGCCCCATGACCAAAGCTATCATGATTCAAGGCACCGGCAGTAATGTCGGCAAGTCGATGATCGTCGCAGGAATTCTGCGCGCCTGTTCGCGGCGCGGGATGGACGTGCGCCCCTTCAAGCCACAGAACATGTCGAACAATGCTGCGGTGACATCGGATGGCGGCGAAATCGGTCGCGCCCAAGCTTTGCAAGCTCGCGCATCCGGCGTTGAACCCCATACCGATATGAACCCGATCCTGTTAAAGCCGCAGTCCACCACAGGGGCGCAGGTGATTGTGCAGGGGCAGATTGCCGGCCATCAGGACGCGGCAGCCTTTGGAAAGAACAAAGCCGCGTTGATGCCTGCCGTGCTAGAGTCGTTTCAGCGCTTGGCGGCGCAATGCGACCTGATCGTTGTCGAGGGCGCAGGCAGCCCCGCCGAAACCAATCTGCGCGAAGGGGATATCGCCAACATGGGGTTCGCGACGGCGGCCAATGTGCCGGTAGTCCTGATGGGTGATATTGATCGGGGCGGTGTGATTGCCCAGATCGTCGGCACGCAAGCCGTGATGAATGCCGCCGACAACGCCATGGTGCGCGGCTTTGCAGTTAACAAATTTCGCGGTGACCGCAGCCTGTTTGACGCAGGCCGCGATGATATCGCGCGGCGCACCGGCTGGCCCAGCCTTGGGGTGATCCCATGGTTCGATGCGGCGCACAAGTTGCCCGCAGAGGATGTGATGGACCTGCCTTCACGCTCCCGTTCAAGCGGCACAGGGTGCGTGATTGCCGTGCCCAGATTGCCGCGCATCTCGAACTTTGACGATCTTGATCCGCTTGCCGCTGAGCCGGGTGTCGATTTGCGCATCATCATGCCGGGATCGCCCCTGCCCGCAGATGCCGATTTGGTGCTTTTGGTCGGGAGCAAAGCGACCATTGCTGATCTTGCCGCCCTGCGGACCGAAGGCTGGGACATTGATATTGCGGCACATATTCGCAGGGGCGGGCGTGTCTTGGGGTTGTGTGGTGGCTATCAAATGTTGGGGAAAAGCATCGCAGATCCCCTTGGGATCGAAGGGGCACCGGCCACAGTGTCCGGATTGGGACATCTGAATGTCGCGACAGAGATGGCCCCAATCAAACACCTGTCCCTCAAGCAAGGGCACCATCCCACCAGCGGAACAAATCTGTCCGGCTATGAGATCCACATCGGTGAAACCACCGGCGCGGATACCGATCGCGCGTGGCTGCAGTTTGACGGCAAGGATGAAGGAGCGGCAAGCCCGAACGGAAAGGTGCAAGGTTGTTACATGCACGGGCTGTTCAACGCCGACAGTTTTCGCCGTGCGTTTTTGTCAGAGTTGGGGGTGCATTCCACGCTCGACTTTGACGAGGGCGTCGAGGAAACGCTGGACGCCCTCGCCGATCATGTTGAAAAGTTCTTTGATATTGATCGGCTGCTGGATATCGCCAGCGCGGTTTAACTCCGCCTACCGGCTGCCAACCTATTCCAGATCCTGCGCGGCCAATGCGCGATGGATTTCGCGACGTACCAGTTTGCGCACGTTGCGGGTGATACGCTCGCCCAGGGCTCCTTGAAGCTCGGCGCGCACGATGTCCGACACCAGATCACGAAGGACTTCTTCGTCGATCAGCTGCTCTTCAGCGGGGAATTCAAACGCGTCCTTGTCCTGAAATGCTGAGGTCTTTTCAGTGTGTGACGCTTCTTCAGCGGCGGGAGGCTCCACCGCGGTCTCGGCGGTGTCCTTGCTGGTTTCGGACTTTGCGAAAAACTCTTCCAGCTGCGATTCCATTACCTCAAGAGATTCGGTCTCTTCGGATGGCTCCGCCTTGTTTTGCTGTTCCTTGCCGAAAGCCAGCGATTTTGACAGGATTGGCTGTTCAGGGGCGTCATCCTCCCATGCCATGGCTTCACCTTCGCTGCCGGCATAGTCGCTTTCGCCTGCGTCATCAGGTTCCCACGTTTCTGAAATTTGCCCAATCGCGGTTTCCAAAGCAGCAATTTTCGCCGTCAATGCAATGGATTTATCTGACGCCATGGACGTGCCCATGCCCTGCCCCTTCGGCGGTGCCGGTTTGGCATCCGCGCGGGGCGCGTCCTGCTCGTCCTGCTGCGGTTCTTGCGGTTGCATCAGAATGGCTGTTTCGGAGATTTCGGTGGCGTCATCTTCGCCAGTATCGTGAGGAATTTCTTCTGTTACAGATGCTTGCGATCTACCGCCATCCTGCGCGTGGCCCTCGCCATCATCGTCCGTTTCATCGTCGAAATTATACGGATCGGTCGAATAATCATGGGCCGGATCGTCAAACAGCTCTTCCTCGGGCACATCATCAAAGACGAGTATATCAGCATCGTCTTGCGGCGGCTCAGGCATCGCCACCGCACGCGGGGCAAAGACATCAAGCGGCGTATCGTCCGCGACCAGCTTGTTAATGTCGACGTCTGAACCCGTATCCGCATCGGCGGATGCCTTTGCACTTGGTGCCTCTGTCACGCGCAGCGCAGGTGTCAGAACCAAACGATCTGGTTTAGGTTCTGACGGCGCCGCTTCGGCGTGGCGGAACACAGCCGTCTTGGGTTCGGATTTTGCTACCTGAACAGGACGTTTGTCTTCCGAAACCAGACGTCGGATCGATGACAGAACATCCTCTACCTCAGCGTTTGTGACCGGGTCGGACATTGAATTTACCACTCTTTTCTCGTGCGCAGGCTAACCCCAGATAGAGTTTCGCACAATGGGTCGTAGAAAATTGTCAGTCTTTTTGCAGCGCCCGCAACACACGGTCCAGCTTTTGCCCCTGTTTGGAGCGTTTCGCCGGGCTGTCCTTGACCAGATTATAATATTCGACGGGATCATACATCTGAACCGGCAGGCGCAAATCCTTGGCGGTAAGCCGCCCTGTCGAAACCAAAATGCCGTAGGCCGCGACGTAAACACTTACCCGCGCCGACACCTGTAAGGACCGCGCATCCAGCAGTGATTGTTCTGCATCCAATACGTCCAGCGTCGTGCGAGAGCCCAAAGCGGCCTCTTCGCGGATTCCGCGAAAGGCGATGCTGGCCGCGCGCACCTGACGTTCGGACGCCGCAAGCTGTGCCTGCACTGTGGTCAGCTGCGCGTAAGCGTCGCCCACATTCTGCTGCACATCGTGGCGCACCACATGTAGGTTGCCGCGCTGCGCATCGGCGCGCGCTTTGGCCTGACGGTTGGTCGCGGACAATGCCCCACCCTGATAAATGGTTTGCCCCGCTTCAATGCCGACAGAACCACCGCGATTGAATTCGCTGGTGCCCAGGTTTTCGGTCACACTCAACCGGCCGGTCAGACTGAACTGCGGCTTCATATCGGCCTCGGTTGCCCGCACCAGCAGATCCGCTGCGGCGACCTGATGTTGTGCGCCCAACAAGGACGGGTGGCGACGCACGGCAATGGCCTTGGCCTTCTCCACACTTGATTCGAGCTTTGGCAGGCTTGATGGCTGGCGCAGATTGCCCGGTTTGCGGCCGACCACGTTGCGATATTCCTCTACAGCTGAAACCAGCGCGCCCTGAGCGGCGGCCAGCCCGCTGCGGGCCTGTGCCAGCTGTGCCTGCGCCAAAGCCACATCAGTGCGGGTCACTTCCCCCACTTCAAAGCGGTCTTGAGCGGCGCGCAATTCCTGCGTCAGCAAACGCACGTTGTTTTGACGCAAAGCGACAACTTCGTTCGCTTCGACCACGCCCATATAGGCACGCACTGCGCGAAACAGCACCTGCTGTTCGATGTCGACCAAGGCCTCGCGGGTGGCCAGAACGGTTTCCTTGGCCGCGTCGACGCGCAATTGACGCGATCCGAAGTCATAGAGCACCAGCTCAGCAGCAAGACTAACAGCTGCGGTCAAATCATCGTTGTCGATGATAAGGGAGCTTGATCCCGTGCGCACCCGACCAAAAGTTTGCGACAGGCTGGTGGACCAGCGCAAGACAGGTTTGAGAGTGGCAACAGCGCTGGCGACATCTTCGTCAGCGGCCCGCAACAAGGCGCGGTTCTGATCCAGCAGGCCGGAGTGGGTATAGGCCCCGACCAACGCATCGGCCAGAGTTTCCGCAGTCGACGCGCGTGGCGACATGACGGCCAGACCAAGCGCAAACGCGCCCAGAGTACAGGTTTTGGCCAGCAGGCGCATTCCGATAGGCATTTTGTCGATCCGCATGGGTCTCGTGACCTCTTTGTTGTTACACCACCGCCTGCCTTTGGCAGACCTCGTTATTGCTGTGTCGCTTCAGAACTGGAATGCTGGCGCGGATTTGAAACCATCCAACACCGGTGCGGCAGCATTGAAAGCCATGCGCCAGCTGATCTGTCCGCCGCGTTTATGACCGATACGTACTTCGCCCAATGCGTCTTCCATAAAGAGCGCCGCAATGCGACCACCTTCCTTGAGCTGTTCAAGGATCGCAGGCGGTACATCGCTTACGCCGCCCTCGATAATAACGACGTCATAAGGACCGTGACCGGCAGCGCCCTCGGCCAATGCACCGGTATGGACGACAACGTTGTCCGCGCCTTCCTGCATCAATGCCTCGACCGCTTCTTGCGCCATGGATTCGTCTTCCTCCACGGCAACCACAGCTTCGGCCATATGGGCGATCACCGCCGCCGAATATCCCATCCCGCAGCCGATATCGAGTACCAGCTCCGCATTGGAAATCGCCAGCGCATCCAGCATTTTCGCCAAAGTCCGCGGCTCAAGCAGGACACGCCCCTGCCCCAACGCGAGGTTTTCGCCCATGTAGGCCGCTTCGCGACTGGCCGCAGGCACGAAGGATTCGCGCGGAATGCTGAGCATCGCGTCAATGATCGGGAACTTCGTCACATCCGAAGGGCGTACTTGTGTATCGACCATCATAATGCGTCGTGCGGTGAAATCACTCATCGGGTAAACTCATCCGTTCAGATTCTATCGTCCCCAGATGTGCCACATCCCGCAGCGCTCAGCAACGCCCACTTGGTTCACTTTCGAGCATCATACGTCTTGCGGCCGCAAAGCTGATCGGATAGCAAGCAAAAACCACCGGTCGGCGAGTTGGCGGAGTGGTTACGCAGCGGATTGCAAATCCGTGTACACCGGTTCGATTCCGGTACTCGCCTCCATTGACCTCTTAATCCCCATATTGTCTTATTTATAGGGGCTTACCCAGCAGGGTACGCACTACGGAAGACATTATTTGTGACATTACGGAGGTGTGTGTGAAGGCTTTAGAGTGGCATCCCGCAACGCTGGTTCAACGGAAAAGAGGCGGAAATTGGCAGGTCCAGATGACTGTGCCGCAGTGGGCTAGAAATGCGTTCGGTCGGAATCAACATCGCAAGTCCGCCGGGACAACCGACAAACGTATAGCGGAAGCACGGCAGCACGACGTTGAAGCGCAGATGCGTCAGGAGATCATGCGCAAGTTTGAGTCCTCTACCTTATGGGAACCCGGTAGCCCCTATCGCAAAGCCGTCGAATCCCTATGTCTGGAGGACACGTTCTACCGTGGGGAATGGGTCGATGACGTCAACGACATTGTAGAAATCCCTCTCAGCCAGCCACCGAAAGACGTTGGTGAGAAGCGGCAGGCATTTGAAGCCATCTACAATGCCGCAAGGCGGGTGCAGGCCAATGCCCACACAGTACAGGCGGTAAGCCTTGCGGATTTGGAACTCATCCGTCGTAACCGTGGCACTAGGCTCTCAGAAGAAGACGTTGAACAGCACCTGAGGGGCCTGAGGAAGGTGCTGTTGAATGACCAGCCGAATGGCCAACAGACTATCGAGGATGTGCTATTAGAGTTTGAGAAGCATCTGCGGGGTCGCGTTCAGAACGATGGTCTTAGACAGAAAACAATGGATGAGTGGCTTACCTTTGTACCCCAGTTCGTCAAAACGGTGGGTAATCTTCCTCTCAGGGATATTCAACAGAAACACGGACGCGAGTTTGCCAAAGCTTTGGCCGCGCAAGGAAAAGCCGAAAAGACAATAAAGAGCCGACTGACAGGAGTCTCTAGGCTTCTCCAATTCGCCACAGAGGAAGGTCTATTGGATCAGAACCCGCTATTCGGTCTGAAGCTGAGGGACGTCGGAACGAAGAGCCGCCACTACAGGCCGTTAAATGATGCGCAGCTGGCAGCTCTATTCAGGGTCGTTGGTTTGCCAGAGAATGTACGCATACTCTGGGCAATTTTGATTACTACGGGCATGAGAACAGACGAGGCTGCCCTATTAAGGCAGGATCAGGTTCGGCTAGAAGACAACCCTCCTTATTTTGACCTGCGGGTAGCGGTGGTGAAGACTGACAGCTCAAAGCGGCAGGTGCCTATTCCAGAAGTCATCCTCCCCACGATCAAACGGTTGATGGACCGCCCCCTAGGCAAAAATGGAAGGCTGTTCGACTTTGCCGTAAAGAACAACGGGAAGAGCCGCGCATCAGAGGTCTGTGGATATTGGTTACGCAAAGTGAACCTCTATGGAATGGCCCCCGTAGGTCCGGGACGATTTACCAGTCACTCCATGCGAGGATCACTGAAGGATAAGCTCATAGAAGCCAATGTGCAGGCCAACGTAAGCAACGATCTTTTCGGTCACGACAGAGGGAAGGTCGCGGGAGCGTACGGCTACGGGACATCCCTCCGAAAGTTAAAAGAGGCTGTTGATAAGATCGAACACCCCTACCTGAAGGGTCTAGAGAGATGATGGATATCATAACCCCTGAAGAGACACGGGATTTGGCAGAAGCTCTTTGGGAAGCCGCAGAAAGAGAGGAGCAGCTTCATTTGCCCTATGAGGTTTCCCAATTAGGCAGCACCTAAGTGGCTATGCCCGTGGAGGCTGGCGATAGCTATGAGGACTGCGTTGTAAAGGTGGCAAGGCAGGGGGTGAGTTGGTTTACAGAAACATGTCAAACCACCCCAGATCGCAAACGGCTAGATTTGAGTTGACGGGTTGTATTGACGACCTCCTAAGGCGACACGAATAGGATAGCGTAGCCCCTATCCCCAACGGAAAAGCCGCACCCGTGAGTAACGGGATACGGCTCTGGAGATGGGTTGACGGATTTGGAATTTAAAGGGTGACAGCGCCGCTGTGCATTAAATCAACTGGTGATATTTGAGCTTCCGGTAGTAGGTCATGTGGGGAAGGCCTAGAAATTCCTCCTGATCTTTTCGACGGGGGAAGCGGGTGATTGCCTCCTCAATGAGTTTGCGTTCGTGGGCGTTCATACGCTGGCGGAGTGTTGGTGTTTGCTGGCACATACGGAATCCTTTCAGATAGGGCGGTGAAGGGTTTGAAAAGGGTCAGGGGGATGAGGAAAGTCTTCTTCCTAGCGACGGTTCTTTGATGAAGGCGGGTTGCTTTGAGGTCTTCAGCGTCAACCCACAGCCACTCCGCTACGGAACCATCGGTATTTGCTGCGTCCGGTAGATGAATGACGAACAGAAGATCAAAGTAGTCGGCAGCACGGTTCAGGCGGTGAAGCTCTTTCTCATCTAGGTAAATGAACGGTTCGTCAGAGGGGCCGTAGACCTTCTTCCGTTTCACCTGAGCCTGTGTTGTGAAGCCTTTGGGGTAGTGAGGGAGGTAAAACACGAAGTCGGGGGAAACAGAGTAACGGGGGCCAGCGTCGTCGATTATACTGGGGTGGGCAAACTTAGGGGCATTGCCTTCCTCCAGAGAGATTGTGGACTGTGCTGCACCACCAAACTCCTCAGCGATCTTCTCCATAAAAAGGTATTCAGTTTCATCTCCTGTGAGTTTTCGTTTGGGGAACTGTGGGTCGTAACTCATACGCATTAACCGTTGTTGTGGTGGTTTTGGGGGTTGGAGGGTTGGTCTTAGGTAGCACCCGACACCCGACTCTTGTCAGACGAACACCTCCCAGAGAGAAGCACGGCTTGAGCAAGGATCGATTTTGTCAGGGACAACTCTGGCACGGTCATAGCCGTGACTGTCTGAAGGCCTTTATACCCGATTGTCCGTGTTGTTACGGCAGCGGACCAAACCTGCCTCGTTCCGGGGTTATCACAGCGTCCCACCTTTATCGCGGGAGCCGACAGCTGCCGGGTGTCAGGGCAGCGGCGTTCAGATCAGAGGTAAGACCAAAAAGTAGGCATCGCATTGGACGCCATAAAGGCAGCTGGAAACCAGTGCCTTATTTTCCCATCGTATCGGGCCGGGATCGGATAGCGATTTCAGGGAAAAGACACATCTACCGTGTCTGTTACCATTATATCGAAGATGAGCGTCGAGTGCAAGAACATTATGCGAACACGCTGTATTTTTGCGGTGTGGGTTTACAACACCAGAACCCTATCCGGTGGAGAGTTTGTATATGGTAACGGTGGGTACCCGGCATGGCGCTTCCCCCCCACCCCTCAGACCGAAGAAAGGGGATTCACAGGGATTCCAGAGAGTGTTACGCTGCATCAAACCAACGATTGATGGAACGTAACAATGACGGATGTAAAGTATGTCTCTTACTTGAGAGTCTCTACGGGAAAGCAGGGACGCTCTGGATTAGGCTTAGAAGCACAACGCCATGCAGTCGAAGCCCATCTGAATGGCGGACACTGGGAGGTGGTAGAGGAGTTTGTTGAGGTTGAGAGCGGAAAGAGCAACGGCAGGCCCATGCTTACCGAAGCCATAGAACTCTGCCACGCTATCGGCGCAACTCTGATCGTGGCGAAGATTGATCGGCTTACACGGGATGCGGCCTTCCTACTCTCACTGAAAGACGCTGGCGTGGAGTTCGTTGCTGCGGACATGCCGAACGCAAACCGTCTGACCGTGGGCATTATGGCTTTAGTGGCCGAACAGGAAAGTGAAGCGACCAGCAAACGGACACGAGAAGCCCTTCAGGCAGCGAAGGTGAGGGGCGTCCAATTAGGCGCGTACAGAGACGGTGTCTTCGTTGGCAGGGTAGGAACTGCCGAGGACGCCAAACGCGCCTCTATCGCCCGCTCAGAGAAGTACAGAGCTAGTGCCGCGAAAAAGGCTGCAATTTTGGGCAAGGTCGATCCTGAAAGAACACTGTCACTTCGCCAGATAGCGCAGCGTCTGAATTCTTTAGGTGTCCCTACGGTTTCGGGCAGAGGGTTGTGGTCAGCAAATTCTGTCCGTCGCCTCCAATCGGTCGCAAAACCCCTTGCGAAATGAAGACGTTAGGCAATTGCCATCATCAAAGTCGTATCCTCTTCTTTCGACTTCCTCTGACCGTTAGTATTCGCCTCCATTTGTTGTTGTGCATACAATCCTCTAAGGTTTCCAAAACACTAAGGATAGTGAGGCTCTAAGGTGCTGGAAACCGCTCTAAAAATTTATCATAAGAAAATCGCTACGGCATCATTTGCGCTTCTGGAGAAGACCCGCTCTGATTGCATGGGCTTACAAGCCGAGATGGCAAAAAACGGCATGTACCGTTCGGGACGCACCGTAGTTTCACTGGAGGAAATCATAAAAGGGGCAGAAGCGGTTCTTGCTGAAACTGCTCTTAGGACTTTAATTGAGTGCTATACCGCGGCTGGCGTCAAAATTACAGGAGAAAACTCTGAACACGTCGCCCAGCAAGTCTATGAGACGATGACCTCCTACTCAGAAGACTTTCGTCAAGTTATGTACGACTTACCCCTGTTCAGGGCTGAGAAACCACTAGTCGATATTGCGGAAAGCCGGAGTAGATTAAACGCGGCTCAGGAGAGGGCATTCCAAAACGTGCAATCCGCAATTGACCTCCTCGCACTGAAGAACGAAGGCCCTCAAGAAACTCCGGTCAATTCGCAACCTCAAATGGTGTTCAATGCGCCAGTTCAACAGGTAATCTCCGGGACGGGAAATTCTGGAACCGTTTATGTCGAAGATTCCTCCAAGCAAGAACTCATTAGAGCTTTGAGAAAAGTAATCGAAGCTCTGCAGTCTGGGGCCGTTGACGGGGCAGATGAAGCTCTGGCGGAGGTAGCCAAAGAAGCAGTCGTTGAGCTAGAAAAACCGGCCCCTAACCGCTTTAAGCTTAGCGGCCTGCTGTCCGGCCTCGACAAAGGTATATCAATTATTCCGAAAGCCCGGACCGCGTATGAAGTACTCAAACCTATCATCCAGTGGCTAGGGTCGACAACACCCCCCTAGAAGCAAAAGTTGCTAGCCGTGACATTATCCACGACATTACGAGCGGATCAACATTCAATAAAAATCATTTTATTGCAAGAACTTACCAAAATAATCTTGAGAAGGGGGCCAATCCGGTACTCGCCTCCAAACTCAACACCCCCACTGCTGCTTAAGACAAGTCGACCTAAAACTCCGGACAGGGTCAAATCGCAGCGGTAGTGTCAAAAACCGGCGAATAGACTGGCCTTAAACGCAACAGCTTTCAAAGCAGCTACAGATCAGAACATATCTTCCGGGTCGACGATATCTGCCCATTCTTCATCCGTCATTGCAACGAATTTCAAATCCGCCTCAGATCCGAGAACGCTGATTTCCTCGTCCGGCCAGATTTTCAGAAACGCATAGGCGAATAAGCGGCGCAATTCCTCTTCCGAAAAGGGATAGACGTAATCCGCAAACAACTTGATGCGCCCGGCCGGATTCGCCACCAGCGCGTCAAGCGACAGGCGCAGCCAGTCCAGATTGCCGTCCCGCTTTGCTTCTGCCGCCATGCTCAGAATATCGCGGTCGAAGTTTGACAAATCCGCCATGGGGTCTTCTTCGGTGACACCTATGCCAGAGGTCAGATGCGTTGTATAACGCTTGATCATTTCGCGGTGCATTCTCATCTAGGCGACCTCTTCGTCTCTCAAAACATATGTCTGCAATTCCTGATCCCACCCATCACATTCGGGGAATTGCTGCATCATCACCCAGCGCCCTTCGATGTCCACAGGCGCGGCACCGGCATTGGCGGCTTTGTATTTGTTGATATAATCCGCGACGCTGCTTGGCTTGGCACCGGCAATCTTCTTGAATTCCCATGTAAAGTTCACCCGCGCCTTGGAAATGCCGGTCAGCGCCTCATAGGTTTCATAGGTGCGTTCTTCTTTGATTTCACCTGTGTCGGCACTGTAGGAAACATTCTTTTTGCGCCCGATAAATGCCTCGTCGATAGGCCTGCCATGATCGATTACAAACTTTTGCGCCACCGGTTCGATGAATGCGCCAGTGTCGGGATCTTTGCCCAGCTTTAACGCCCCGACGTCAACGCCGTTCTTTTCCTTCGCAAGGGCTGCGCCCATTTCACGGCCCGCAAGCCAGTCTTCCATCGATTTGAACTTCGAAGACGCCCCCGTGAAAGACAGTTTCTTACCGGGAGACCAATCTGCCGCCTTACCGGATTTCAACCGTTCGATCAGTTGCCCGTCTGTCAGCTGTGGCCCATGACGCCCGATGGAATGGCCCGCGTTACAGTCGTCGGCCGCATCGGCAAGTTCATAGTAATTTACAGCCTGTGCCGTCATACTCTGACAGTCCGCCATCAGCGCGGCGTAACTTTTTTGCGCGCTGTCAAATTGCGCGCGCTTGGCCTTCTCATCGGCACTGTCAAAAGCGGTCTGGATTTCGGAAAGCAGTTTGCCCCCTGCGAACAAGTCCGCTTCGTCTTGGCCGCTTTGCGCAACGGCGCGTGCCAAGGCATTTTTGATACCCTTGGCCTGTCGACGGGTGGTGGCATAGTGCATCGCCGTGACCAGCAGCGCGGAATGATCGTTTAACTTGTCAAACGCCTCGTCGAATTTGAAGGCGGGGAACGCCAGCGCTTTGGCGGCATCCAGCAACTCTTCCAGCTTGGCCTTGGGGGCCGCCAACTCCATAAACTTCAGCACCTTGGCCTGCTGACGGTCCACCTTTTCCGCGCGGCGACCGAAATCGGCAATCTCGAGGGACAGACCTTCATAATCCGTCCCGCTGAGTGTGGTATTTAGGTCGGCCAGTGCGGTCGCCGGATCGCCCTTTTGCGCTTTGATATCGGCCGCATCAAGTGCTGCGGTTAGCGTGCTGCGCAGTTCAGGCGGGTCGTCGGGTAAAGCCAAGAGCAAACTGCGGGCGTGTTCACGACGGGAAATATATTCGGCCAAGACCGGCAGCAAAAGCAAGACGCGTTCAATCTCCGCCTTGGCTTGGATGTATTCACCCGCCCTACCAAATGCGCGGTATTGCTCGAGGTATTTGTAATCTTTGATCTTGTGCGTCTTGTCGGACAGCTTTTTCTCCTGTGCCCGTAACGCCAAAAGGTCCTCGAGAACAAAGAGTTTGCGCAATTCAACCAAAGCCGCTTTGGCCGTATCAACTGCGCCCGCGCTCACTGCATCCGTGTGTTTTGTCCATGCAGCCTTCAGCGCTTCGCGCTCCGGCTTTGGCAGGCTTTTTGACAAAGCGGTGTACCGCTTCTCCATGGTTTTGTCATAGGTCAAGCTGGCGGATTGCGCCGCAAGCGCCGCGTCGTCACCAATTTCCTTAAGCTTGGCCAATGCGCCGTCCCAGTCCCCCTGCCCTCGCAGTGCCTCCATATCGGCGATGATCTGACGGAACGCCGGTGATGACTTCATGCCCTGCTGGTGTTTGCTGATCTCTTTTGCAAGCGGCAGGTTTCCTTTGACCCAAGCCTCTAACGTGTCCAACTTGGCGCTTTGCCCTGCATAGTCCGGCGTATTTAATGCGGCCTTGCGGATGGTTTTGAACGCGTTATCCTTTTCACTTGAGTTCTTCAGCCAGCTCGCGCTGATAACCGCCAGATCCTTGCTACATTTCGCTTCGCATGCGGCGAGTTTTGCCAGAAAGTCGCTGATGTTTTTCGCATCCGTCGAAGCGGCAACACCTACGGGCGCAAAGGCACGCAAAGCGGTTTCCGCGCCCTTAAAGTCCCCGATTTGCGAAAAAGCGATTGCTGCATCCAGGGCGGCGCGGCGGTCACTTATCGCGTCGTCGCGGTGAACCTCGGCCACGGAGGTACCGATCAGCGCGACCGATGTGTCGAACCAGTTTGTATAAAAACGTCCGAAAGTCTCCGCTTTTTCTGCCAGCGCGACGAAATCATCCGCCTTGGTTTTCACAGTTTTAAAGGCCGCCTCTGATCCGGATTGGTGCCAAATGCCGACAAGTGCCGCGTATTGCGCCTCCAGATGAACGAAACCACCCCGATCCAAATCTCCTGCGACTCCGTCAAATTTCGCGCGCGCATCCGCGACCGCCTGATCGGCCGCCGCACGGGCCGTCACCACACCGGCCTGATCGCCTACGGCTTTGGCGAGGGTCGCAATCTCTACATCAAGTGTGTCAAATGCCCCCTTATCGGTCGCCCCCTCGATGCGGGCCGCAATCGCTTTTTTCTCTGCAGCGAAGGCGCGGCGCTTGTCTGGCAGAAACGCTGCCGAAATCATAATAGCCATGAGCGACTGACGGGCCTGCGCCTTGCGGGCAAGCGGATCGAAGGGGGCTGGTGGCACGGTGCCGGCAGCCCGTTGCACGGCGGCCTCAAAGGCGACAACGCCGTCTGTCGCATTGGCCAAGGACAGCGGAGAAGACACCGCATCGACCTCTTCATCAAGCGCGCCGCGCGTTTCCCCCAATCCTGCCGATTGTAGGCTGCCATCGGCAGGGATGATCAAGGCCGCCGCCGCGATCCGGTCTTTCAACGATTGCTTGTCTACATCCAGATCTTCCAGCACTTCATCGGGGACGCCCTGCTGCATTTCTTGCAACGCCCAGCCCATTTCGGCAAAAAACAACCCGACCCAATCCATGATTGACCGATCGTTGCGCCAGCTGTCCGGATCGTCGCTCATCGCGGTTTCCCCCTAACCGAAGCCCCAAATTCATTCAGGCATGCCCCAGCTTGCGTCGGTTCGCGGCAATTTTCAAGTTTTCCCTCCCGCAGAGCGTGCAGCCATCCGACACGGCTCTGCTTTGGCGACTTTCAATCATGGGGGGACGGCAGCTTTACGGGTCAGGGGTACCGGTATCGTTTCCATTTATATCGGCAAGTGAGTCGCGCATTCGTATTTTACTTTGCAGCGGGGGAAAGGGCCCAATGTTGTCGGTTTCCACCATATCAATCAACGCATTGGCCGCCGCCCGCCCCATTTTGCGATGCGGCACATGCACGGTCGTCAGGGGTGGCGAAACAATGCGCGCCAGTTCGATATCGTCAAAGCCGGTGATCGACACATCACGCGGCACGTCAAGCTTCATCAGGTGCGCGCGCCGCACGGCCCCGACTGCCAAAACGTCATTGCCGCACATTACGACGCTTGGCCGCATATCCCCCGCCATCAGTTTGGCAAAGGCGATGCCGCCGTTTTTAACGCCATAAGGGGTTTCGATCACCTTTAAGGCCTCGGGCGGAAGCCCGTTTTGCGCAAAGACATCGCGCAGCCCTTCAAGGCGGCGCCGCGCACGATCATTGCCTTGTGTCGTGCCCGAAATGACGCCGATCCGGCGATGCCCGTGATCCCAAACCAGCTGCGCAAGCGCCTGCATCGAGGCGCGGTTGTCAAACCCCACGGCAGGCTGGGCGTTTTCCTTGTCATAGGCCCAAGCAATCAAAGTCGGCACACTGCGCGAGGCGAGGTATTCATAAATCGCGGCATCACGATCATAGCCGATCAAGAGCACCCCATCGGCCCCGCGCGACACGAGGGTGCGCACCTGTTCCTCTTCAAATTCCGGACGGTAAGACGTGCTGGACACCAACAAGGTATAGCCGCGTTCATGCAATTGCTCCTGAAACGCTTGCAGCCCCCTTGCAAAGATCGCGTTGTCCATCGTCGGAATAATCGCGCCAACGGTGAAGGTGCGCTTTGCCGCCATCGCCCGTGCCCCGAAATTGGGAGTATACCCCAGGCGCGCGACCTCTGCCAAAACACGATCCTTGGTCGCCTTGACCACGCGATCCGGCGCATTCAGACAGCGCGACACCGTCGCCGTCGAAACGCCCGCGGCTTTGGCCACATCATCAAGGGTCGGCAGCTTTGGTTTCGCGGGCATCGTCGGTTTTCGATCACTTTTTTCGGCAGCTTTGGTGCCGCAACGCTCTGCGCGACAATGAAAGGTTTATCGCAAAATGTAAGCGCTTGCAAGGAGGGCTGTAAGCGCTTACATTCCGAGTCGCCAAGACATAGGATCTCAAAGATATGAAACGCGAATATCTCAAGAAGGCCACGCTTACCGCTAAATCGGATGCGTCCCAAACCCATGATACGGTAAAGGCCATTCTGGATGATATCGAAAGCGGCGGCGACGCAAAGGCGCTGGAATACGCTGCAAAGTTTGACCGCTACGAGGGCAATGTGATCCTAAGCGCCGAAGAGATTGAAGCTGCCTGCGCCCTTGTGCCAGAACAGCTAAAGGCCGATATCCGCTTTGCCCATGACAACGTGCGCCGATTTGCCGAGATCCAGAAATCCACCCTGACCAATGTCGAGATGGAGATCGAGCCGGGTTTCGTCGCCGGCCAAAAAGCGATCCCCGTTGATGCAGCAGGGTGTTACGTACCCGGCGGGCGCTACAGCCACATTGCATCGGCGATCATGACAGTGACCACCGCCAAGGTCGCGGGCTGTCGCCACATCGCGGCCTGTTCGCCGCCGCGCCCCGGCGTTGGTGTCGCCCCTGCCATCGTTTACGCGGCACATATTTGTGGTGCAGACAAAATTCTGGCGATGGGCGGTGTACAGGCCGTTGCGGCAATGACATTCGGGTTGTTTGATCTGCCAAAGGCGAACATCCTTGTCGGACCCGGCAACCAGTTTGTCGCCGAAGCCAAACGGATCTTGTTTGGCCGTGTGGGCATTGACATGATTGCAGGTCCGACCGACAGTTTGATCCTCGCCGACAGGGACGCAGATGCGCATATCGTCGCGACCGACCTCGTGTCACAGGCTGAACACGGTTATAACTCCCCCGTCTGGCTGGTCACGGACGACCGCGCCATGGCGGAAAAGGTCATGGAACTGGTCCCCGGTCTGATCGACGATCTGCCGGAGGTGAACCGCGAAAACGCCTTTGCCGCATGGCGCGACTACGCGGAGGTGATCCTGTGCGCCGACCGCGAAGAAATGGCCGCCTGCTCGGACGATTACGCCCCCGAACATCTGACGGTTCAAGCCGCAGACCCCGATTGGTGGCTGGACCGGTTGACCTGTTATGGCTCTCTGTTTCTGGGCGAAGAGACCACGGTTTCTTATGGCGACAAGGCATCGGGCACGAACCACGTGCTGCCGACATCCGGTGCGGCGGGATATACCGGTGGGCTGTCGGTTCATAAATACATGAAGATCGTGACCTGGCAGCGCAGCACGCGCGACGCCTCCAAACGCGTCGCCGAAGCCACCGCCCGTATCTCGCGGCTCGAAGGGATGGAAGGGCATGCCCGCGCAGCGGATGTGCGTCTGGCCAAATACTTCCCGGACGAAACCTTTGATCTATCCGTGCACGAACAGTGAGTGATCCGCGCGCCCTTTTTGATCTGACGGGCCGCGTGGCTTGTGTGACCGGTGCCAGTTCGGGGTTGGGACGGCGCGCCGCCATCACGCTTGCCCGCGCCGGTGCCAAGGTTGTGGGCGTGGCGCGCCGCCCTGAACCCTTGCGCTCACTGACGCAGGAAATCGGCGCGGATGCCGCCAGCGTCACCGCAGACATCGCCAACCGCGACGCTGTCTCTGCGCTCTGCACCAGCATCGCAGCCCCCTTTGGCCCGCCCGACATCATCGTACATGCGGCCGGCGTGAACACCCGTCAGGCCGCTGATGACGTGACCCCTGATGGATGGGATCAGACGCTAGCGCTGAACCTCACGGCACCTTTCTTCCTGTCCCAGGCCCTGATGCCCGCAATGCGCTTGAAAGGCTGGGGCAGGATTGTGAACTTTGCTTCCCTGCAAACCACCCGCGCCTTTCCCGGCGGCATCGCGTATGGGGCGAGCAAAGCCGCCATCGGCCAATTGACCCGCGCCATGGCAGAGGCATGGTCGCCCCATGGCATCACCGCCAACGCCATCGGACCGGGCTTCTTTCCGACCGAACTCACGCAAGCCGTATTCGAGGACCCCGACCGCGCGGCCCGCAATGCGGCGCAAACCTGTGCAGGGCGCAACGGCACGCTGGAGGATATGGACGGCCCCCTGCTGTTCCTGTGCTCAGATGCCTCAAATTATGTGACAGGTCAGGTACTGATGGTCGACGGGGGGTTCACCGCGAAATGAAAGCATTGGTATATGACGGTGTTGAAACGCTTGGGTTTCGCGACATGCCCGACCCTGTGCGCCACGGTGAGGATGCGCTGGTGCGCGTCGAAGCCGTTGGGATTTGCGGATCTGACATGCATGCCTATCTGGGTCATGATGCGCGACGCCCTGCCCCGCTGATCCTTGGTCATGAAGCCGCGGGCGTCATCGAGGGCGGACCTGAAAACGGCACGCGCGTAACAATCAACCCCTTGGTCCATTGCGGCAGTTGCGCCGCCTGCCTTGCCGGGCGCGAAAACCTGTGCCCCTCCCGCCAGATCATTTCGATGCCCCCGCGTGAAGGCGCGTTTGCGCAATATATCACCATGCCGCAAAGCAATCTGGTGCCGGTCCCCGATCACGTCCCACTGGACAAAGCTGCGCTGGCCGAACCCCTGGCCGTCAGCTGGCATGCCGTCCGCCTGGCGCTTGCCGCGTTGCATCCGCAGGCAGAACGCCGCGCTTTGGTGATCGGCGGGGGGGCCATCGGGTTGGCTGCATCCCTCGCGTTTAAAGCGCAGGGTGTGACACAGGTAAGCATGGTGGAACCGAACGCGCAGCGCCGCGCATTTCTGCGCGAAACCTGCGGTGAAACCGTGCTCTCCGGGGCCGAAGGCAGCTATCCGTTGGTTGTCGATGCGGTCGGATACGCCGCGACCCGCGCGACAGCCTCCGCCCATGCCACGCCCGGCGGGGTCATTGCCCACGTGGGTTTGGGCGAAGACAGCGGGGGCCTTGATATCCGCCGAATGACCTTGCAGGAAATCAGCTTTATCGGCACTTATACCTACACAGCGCAGGATTTCCGCGATACCGCCGGGGCCATCTTTGACGGACGCTTGGGGGCTTTGGACTGGTGTCAGAACCGCCCGCTTTCGCAGGGTGCACAGGCCTTTGACGACCTTCGTAACGGGCGCGTTGCCGAACCCAAGATCATGCTTGCCCCTTGGTCATAAGAACACACCGAAATCCGCATTAACGCCAATCAGGAAAGGCATTCCAACATGAACATCGACAAGAAGATCACCGATGATCTTGTCGCCAACGATATTTCTTTTGTCACCACTGTGCCCTGCAAACAGCTGGCCGGTGTGATCGATGAAATCGACGCGCGCGACGAAATTTTCCACATACCGTCCAACAAGGAAGACGAAGGCATGGGCCTGTGCGCCGGTGCTTTCATGGGGGGCAAACGCCCGGCGATCATCATGCAGAACACCGCGATTGGTGTCACGATCAATACATTGGCGACGCTGATCCAGTACTACCGCATGCCACTGCCGATGCTCATTTCCTATCGTGGTGAATTGCGCGAACCGGTGGCCTGTCAGGTGGAAATGGCCGTCCATACCAAGGCGCTGTTGGCCGAGATGAAAATTCCGACCTACCACTTCCACCACCAGTCCGATGTGGAAGAGCTGGATGCGATTTTGAAATACACCTTCATGTGCAACAAACCGGTCGCCATCCTGACCGACGCCAATTTTTGGGGAGGCTATGGCGACCAATGATCAGATCTGAAATCCTGCGCGACATCGCGCCCATCCTCCGCGACCAACTTGTTGTGTGTAACATCGGTTTGCCCAGCCAAGAGCTGCACATGATCGACGACCAGCCCACTAATTTTTATATGTTGGGCACCATGGGCCTGTCCTCCTCCATCGGTCTTGGGTTGGCATTGTCGCAAGACAAGACCGTCATTTCCATCGACGGTGACGGGTCCGTGCTGACCAACCTCGGCACCCTGCCGACCATCGCCAACAATGTCGCCGACAATTACATCTTGTTGATCATCGACAACGGATCATACGGATCGACCGGCGATCAACCGACCTATGCGGGCAAAAAGACATCGCTGACGGCGGTCGCCAAGGCCTGCGGTTGTGAGAATGTGATCGAGGTGCAGGACAAGGACCTCGGGCCTGTTTTGCAAGGCGCAATTGACAGCAAAAAGATGACGGTGATCGTCTGTAAATGCGACAGCGGCAACATCAAGTTGCCGGTCATCACAATGGACCCTGTGGTCATTCGCGACCGGTTCATGAAAGCTGTCGCAGGCTGATGTCTGCCCGTGCCATCCACGCGGCAGAGGACGCGCGGCGCATTGCCAAACGTCGCCTGCCCTGGATGGTATTCGACTATATTGACGGGGCCGCAGGGCGTGAAACGGGGGCGGCGCGCAACCGCGCGGCCCTTGATGCCATGACCCTACGGTCCCGTATCCTGAAAGACGTGCATCACCGCTCGTTATCTGTTGATCTCTTCGGCGCATCTGTTGAACGCCCTTTTGGCATTGCCCCTATGGGCATGTGCAATCTGTCTGCACCCGGTGCCGATCTGATGTTGGCGCGATTGGCCGCGCGATACAAAATACCGCATGGGGTTTCCACCGTGGCCTCCACCCCCCTAGAGCAAATCATTGATGTCGCTCAGGGGCATGCATGGTTCCAGATTTACTTTAGCGGGAATGGTGTGGGGACTTTCAAACTGATCGACCGCGCCCGCGATGCCGGATACCAGACGTTGGTGTTGACTGCGGATGTGCCCGAAGTGGGCCGCCGCCCGCGCGAACTGCGCCATGGTTTCAAGATGCCGTTTCGCATGGGCCCGAAACAATTCATCGACTTTGCGCTGCACCCGCGCTGGTCGCTGAACACGCTATTGCACGGCAAACCCGAGATGGCGAATTTTCAGATGGAGGGCTATCGTTTCGACCGGACTGAAAGCCGCGCACGCGCTGATTGGGACACGCTAAAGCAGATGCGCGACCGCTGGCAGGGCAAACTCGTCGTCAAGGGGGTGCTGGATGTCGAGGACGCTGTGATGCTAAAACAGGCCGGTGTCGACGCGATACAGGTTTCCAGCCACGGTGCGCGCCAGTTGGATAGCGCGCCTGCCCCGTTCAAGGTGCTGCCCGCGATACGCAAGGCCGTTGGTCCCGATATCCCTTTGTTTTTCGACAGCGGGCTTCGCTCGGGCGAAGACGTGCTGAAGTCGCTGCATGCGGGCGCCGATTTCACCTTTTTCGGGCGCATCTTGCAATTTGCCATCGCAGCGGGCGGTGAGGACGGGCTGAACGCCTTGTGGCAGGTCCTGAGTGACGAATTGAGCATCGCCATGGCGCAGACCGGCCTTACCGGTTTGAACGATCTGGAAAGCCAGACCTGATTGAAGAAACCTGTTGTTGGTTACAAAAGTAACTACTAACCAGTTATCGACTGGCATTTGAATGCTGCAAGATAAAATCGACGGGGAACAATATGGTTGCGTCACGTTACGAAACCGCCTTCAAACTCTATCCATACGCCAAAGTTCCAGCGCAAAGCGATGATGCGCCGCAACGCCATCCTGTTGTCATTGTAGGGGGCGGCCCTGTGGGCCTGTCGCTCGCCCTTGATCTGGGAAAAAAGGGCACGCCGGTTCTGCTGTTGGACGATCACGACGGTGCCGGACTGGGAAGCAAGGCAATCTGTTTTGCCAAACGCACGCTCGACATCGCCCACCGGCTCGGGGCCGCGGCACCGATGGTCGACAAGGGCGTCGTGTGGAATGTGGGCCGTGTGTTTCGCGGCGACGGACAGTTGTTCGGCTTTGATCTGCTGCCCGAAGACGGCCATCGCAACCCCGCCTTTATCAACTTGCAACAGCCTGAATTTGAACGCTTTCTTGTCGATGCCATCCGTGCGGCCCAAGGCGATGGTGCCCCGATCGAATTGCGCGGACGCAACCGCGTGAGCGGCCTGCACAACCATGATACCCATGTGACGCTGGACGTCGACACACCGGACGGCCCCTACCAGCTTGAGGCCGATTATCTGGTCGCTTGTGACGGCGCGCGGTCGGCACTGCGTGATATGATGGGCCTGTCCTTTGACGGGCGGGTGTTCGAGGATAATTTCCTGATTGCAGACGTGCGAATGAAAGCGGATTTTCCGACCGAACGCTGGTTCTGGTTTGAACCACCCTTTGAGGGCGCCGGCCAATCCGCGCTTTTGCACAAACAGCCCGACGATATCTGGCGGATTGATTTTCAATTGGGCTGGGACATTGATCGCGCCAAAGAGCTGGATCAGGCTAATATCCGCGCCCGCGTCGACGCCATGCTGTCCAGCCAGACAGGGACGGTGCCGGAATATGAACTGGTCTGGACTTCTATCTACACTTTCCAATGCCGCCGCATGCAACAGTTCCGCCACGGGCCAGTGTTCTTTGCCGGTGACAGCGCGCATCAGGTATCACCCTTTGGCGCGCGTGGTGCAAATTCAGGGGTGCAGGACGCCGAAAATCTGGCGTGGAAACTGGACATGGTGCTGAAAGGATACGCCGATGCGCGTCTGCTGGAGAGTTACGCAAGCGAACGGGAATTCGGTGCGGATGAGAACATCCTCAACTCTTCTCGCGCGACGGATTTCATGACCCCCAAGTCAAAGATCAGTAAAACCTTTCGCAATGCTGTCCTGGATCTGGCCGGAAAACACAGTTTTGCGCGCCCATTCGTCAATTCGGGGCGGTTATCGTTACCCTGCGTCTACGATGGTTTCGCGCTTTTCGGTCCCGACGGGCTGGACGGTCCTGCGATCACACGGCCCGGCGCGGCCTGCGTCGATGCGCCGGTTGGCGACGGGTTTCTATTGGACCATCTAAACGGGTTCACCCTGCTCGCCATCGGCGGGCCCGTCCCCGCGCCTGTTACAGCGCAGGGTGTCACACCGAAAATTGTGCATATCCCCGTCCCGTCCCCCCTGCTGACGCAACGGTATCTCGGCACAGCCGAAAAGGCGCTTTATCTGATCCGGCCTGACCAACACATCGTCGCACGCTGGTCCGGTTTTGACGCAGCGGCTGTACAGGCCGCCCTGACCACTTCACTTGCAAAGGGTTGAACATGACCTTGAACCTTACGCCGAACATCCCTGACCCAGACGGGTTTTATGATGAACTTTTGCAGGCCCATACCGGATTGAGCGATGATGAAAGTGACGCGTTCAACGCGCGACTGATCCTGATCTTGGCCAACCACATCGGGGACCGTGACGTTTTGCGCGCCGCAGTGAAGGCGGCAAAGTAGCACGTCAGGTTTGATGCTGCGCCTTCACATATTCCATCACATCCGCGCGTACAGACATCTCGCCACGTTCACGCGCGGCGTTGATAACCTCGCGGACATCTTCAAGATTGCAACGCCGCAGCAGGCTTTTAACCGGACCGATTGACGCGGGCCGCATGGACAGGCTGCGAAAACCGATGGCGGCAAAGCACAACGCCTCAACCGGACGGCCCGCATCTTCGCCACAAAATGACAGATCGGTGTTGGTGCGCGCGCAGCGTTCGACGATCCCTTCGAGAAAGGTCAGAAAGCTGACGTTCAACGTGTCATAGCGTTTGCGGACACGTTCGTTTTCACGATCCGCGGCAAAGAAAAACTGTTTAAGATCGTTCCCGCCAACCGACAGAAACTTGACCTCTTCAAAGAATTTCTCGGGTGCGAATGCAAGGCTGGGCGTTTCAAGCATGGCCCCGACTTCGATCTTGCTTGGCAACACATGACCCAGCTTTTCCTCGCGCGCGATGGCCTTGTCGACCTCACGACGCGCTGCGCGAAACTCCTCGAACTGGGCAACAAAAGGAAACATCACCGTCAAGGGTCGCCCGTTTGCCGCACGGATCAACGCTTGCAATTGCATCCGCATGACACCGGGCTTGTCCAAGCCCACCCGAATGGCCCGCCACCCCAATGCGGGGTTCGGTTCGTCATTGGGTTTCATATAGGGCAGCACTTTGTCCGACCCGATATCAAGCGTGCGAAACACCACCCGCTTGCCACCCGCCGCATCCAGTACCCGCGCATAAAGCGCCGATAACTCGGAACGTTTCGGCATCTGGTTACGCACGAGAAACTGTAATTCAGTGCGGAACAGCCCGACACCTTCAGCACCGGAACTGACCAGCGACGGCAGATCCGCCATCAACCCCGCGTTCATATCCAGTTTGACCACCGCACCACATTTCGCCTGCGCAGGTTCATCCAAAATCGCTGAATAACGTTCCTGTGCCGCCGCCTGCATCGCGATTTTATCGCGGAAAGCCGTGGCAACCATATCATCGGGGCGCAGGTGGATAATGCCCTGTTCGCCGTCCACCATGATGTGATCGCCGTTCAACGCATCATTGGTGATCCGTCCGGCATGGACGATCAACGGAATCGCCAATGCCCGCGCCACAATTGCGGCATGCGACCCGACAGAGCCGCCTTCAAGGACAATTCCGCGCAGGCTGCGCCCGTACTCCAGCAATTCCGCCGGACCGATGTTGCGCGCCACCAGAATCGGATCGGCAGGCATTTCCGCGCCGGTATCGGCCCCCTGCCCGGTCAGAATGCGCAGCAACCGATTGGAAAGGTCATCCAGATCGCTCAGACGCTCCCGCAAGTAAGCGTCGGTCGATTGGCTCATCCGGGCGCGCGCCAGCGATTGCTCCTTTTCGACAGCAGCCTCTGCGGACAACCCGCTTTGAATGTCTTCCGACATCCGACGCATCCACCCTTTGGAATTGGCGAACATCCGGTAGGTTTCCAACACCTGCTGCTGGTCCTTGTCGCCGTTAGCGGCCATTGACAGCATCTGGTCCACGCCGACACGCAGGGTATCCACCGCTTCGGTCAAACGCTCTGTTTCACGCACCGGATCATCGGCGATGACGTTGGACACGACAACACGCGGTTCGTGCAACCAGACATGACCCTCGGCCACGCCTTCCTGTGCAACGGTGCCACGCAGCAAAACCGGCTGTGAATGGCGCGCCGACATGGCAGCGCCCTCGCCCACAAAGGCACCCAACTCGGTCATCTCGGCCAGAACCATCGCAACAACTTCAAGCGCATAAACTTCATCGGCAGAAAATTCGCGCGCAGTTTTTGACTGAACCACAAGGACGCCCAGCGTTTCGCCCAGCCGCTGCACGGGCACGCCCAGAAAGCTCGAGTAAATCTCTTCACCCGTTTCGGGCATGAAACGGAAACCGACCGCTTGCGGTGCATCCGGTGTGTTAATCACACGGCGGTATTTTGCGACCCGCCCGACCAGACCTTCGCCCAGTTTCATACGGGTTTCATGCACCGCCTGCGCATTCAGACCCTCGGTCGCGCAAAGTTCCAGCGTGTCATCGTCGCGGAACAAATAGATCGAACAGACCTCGCACCCCATTGAAGTCGCAATCAGATGGGTGATCTTGTCCAAACGCTCCTGACCGGCGTGATCGCCAGCCATCGCATCGCGCAGCCTGCCTAACAGCTTGCGGCTTTCTGTCTCTGTACGCTCGGCCATACTGGCGCGTCCTTCCGGTTCAACCCAGATCAGCTTACACCACAGGCCACGCAAAAGCGAAATGGCCGATTTAGGTCGAGAGGTACAATTCTTGGTTGCAACGCGGCAATGCGCTGAAAATCAACGCCGCAGGGCGGCGCAACAATTCGCCATCCCCGCGCCCCAGATCAGGCGGCCTTGTCCAGTTCAAAGGCGTCATGCAGCGCCTGCACGGCCAGTTCCATGTATTTACGGTTGATCAGCACAGAAATCTTGATCTCTGATGTGGTGATAACCTGAATGTTGATGCCCTCATTGGACAGCACCTGAAACATCTTGGCGGCAACGCCGGTATGGCTGCGCATGCCGATGCCGACGACCGACACCTTCGCAACCTCCTGATCGGCCAACAATTCGCTGTAGTTGATCACGCCACTGGATTTCGCATCCGCCATCGCCTGTTCGGCGCGTTTGACCTGATCCACCGGACAGGACCACGTCATGTCTGTGCGCCCCTCTTCGGAGATGTTCTGCACGATCATATCCACGTTCACACCGGCATCCGACAAGGCGGAAAAGATCAACGCCGCAATGCCCGGCCGGTCCGCAACCGACACCAGCGTCATCTTGGCCTCTTCGCGGCTGAACGCCACTCCTGCAACCACATTGCTTTCCATAATTTCCTCCTCATCACAGACAAGCGTTCCGGCATCGTCCGATTGTTCTTCAAAACTCGACAGTACCCGCAGTTTCACCTTGTAGCGCATCGCCAGTTCAACCGACCGGGTCTGCAAAACCTTGGCCCCAAGCGACGCCAGTTCCAACATCTCTTCAAACGATATCTTGTCGAGCTTGCGCGCCTTGGCTTCAACCCTTGGGTCTGTGGTGTAAACCCCGTCCACATCCGTATAAATATCGCAACGCTCAGCCTCGAATGCCGCCGCAAACGCCACCGCAGTTGTGTCCGATCCACCGCGCCCCAATGTTGTGATCCGCCCCTCGGGGCTCACCCCTTGAAATCCAGCGACAACCGCAACCTTCATGCCCTCGGCAAACTTGCCCATGATGTTGGCCGGCGGAATATCCTCGATCCGCGCCGCGGAATGGGCACTGGTGGTCTGCACCGGCACCTGCCAGCCTTGCCAGGACCGCGCCGGCACATCCATCTCTTGCAATGTCAGCGCCATCAAACCAGCGGTCACATTCTCGCCCGATGACACAACCGCATCATATTCACGCGCGTCATACATCGGAGACGTCTCGTTAACCCAGCCGACCAGCTCGTTGGTTTTGCCGGACATGGCAGATACAATGACAATCACGTCATAGCCCTTGGCCACTTCAACACCCACACGTTTCGCCGCGCGGCGGATCCGGTCCAGCGTGGCCACAGAGGTGCCACCGAATTTCATCACTAGAACAGGCATTTTCCCTCGCCTCTTAAGTCCAGCGCCGTTTACGCCAGCACACCCGCAAGAGCAAGCAGGACAACGCCAAAACCCTGCCTTCCTCTTTTTGGCTCTAAATCCTGCGGAGTTTGAGGCAGCGCCTCAACGAATTTGCCCTATGCAAATTCAATAAAAGACTCGTCGCACCGCGCTACGTCAAAACGCGTGGGGGCGGCCATCCCAATTTTCAAAACATCCCGTCGTTTCAATGCTTAACGCATCAAATCGCGCCGCCAGCCCCGCAACGGCCTCATCCGTCGTAATCGCGGCCGCCTCGCCGCCCATGTCGGTCTGCACCCAGCCGGGATGGTATATCCCGACGGCAATACCGTCCGCTTTCAAATCATTGGCTAAATTCAATCCAAGGTTAAGTGCCGCCGCTTTGGAAGCACGGTAAATATAACTGCCGCTGCCGCCGCCTTCTTTTGCGCGGGCATCTGATCCCATCTGCGATGAGATGATGGCAATCTTCGAAGAGCGCGCGCGGCGCAAATGAGGCAACAAGGCCTGAATACTCATGAAAACGCCCGTCACATTCGTCGCAAAACTCTGGGCCCAAAGGTCCGCACCGTATCCTGTGTCCAGATCATCGCCTTTGTCCAGATAGACCCCCGCATTGCACACCAAAAGGTCGATCGCATGGCCTTCCAGGGTTTCGGCCATCTCCTTGTGGCTGGCGGGGCGGGTCACATCAAGTTGCAACTGAGAGGCCACAGAACGTCCCGTTCCGACAACCTCATGCCCCAACGCGCGGTAGTGTTCTGCCAGCCCTGCGCCAATACCGCGGCTGGCTCCCGTAATCACAATATTCATCGGACGTCCTTATAAACTCAGGTCAATTTCTGTTTGGGCCGGAACGGTAGCGGCATCAAGGGCACGCCTTCCTCAATCAGTTCTTTCGCCTGATCCAATCGCGCCTCGCCATAAATCGAACGTTCCGGCGCGTCGCCGATATGCATCGCGCGCGCCTCTTTGACGAAACGGTCACCAACGTAGTCCGAACTCTCTTCCACCTTCTTGCGAAACGCCTCCAGCGCCTGTTCCTTTTCGCCTGCAGGCTCGGACAAAACTGGTACTTTGGTGGTGGTCTCTTCAGAAACACGCACGCGCGGCGCCATCAGCGCCTTGGTAATCTTGCTGCTGCCGCAGGTTGCACAGCTCAGATGTCCCGCTTTTTCCAAGGCATCATAAGCAGCAGCCGATTGAAACCAGCTTTCGACGTGGTGGTCCTGGTCGCATTTAAGAGTGTATTGGATCATTTTGCTCTGTAACTCCTGCACCAGACATGGGTGCCGTCGGGCCTTTGGTCAAGAACGTTTGCGAGTGCCAGCGGGTTCAAAACTCAGGATCAACCGGGCCAGCCCCTCTTCATCAACCTTTTTCGCCGCTTTCTTGCGGGACACCCATTTGCGCCGCCGCTGTCCGCTTTCGGGAAAACTTTTTGCCAGTGATTTCACCAAGACCGGATAAAGCATCACAACACAGGACAGATCCCCACCCCAAGCGGTAGTCTTGCCGTAAGTATAGGCCCCCAGCGCTGTTTCTCCAACCTTTCCGCGCACGCCCGCTTCTTCCCATGCTTCCTGCGCCGCAGACGCCGCGGGGGTCTTACCCTCCATCGGCCAGCCCTTCGGCACAATCCAGCGTTTTGACCGCCGCGAGGTGATCACCAGAATCTGCACCTTGCCGCGGCGCACGCGATAACACAGCGCACCGAATTGCGTGCGCAGTTCGCCTTTTCGGGCACCTTGAAGTGAAAGAGGAGGCTGATCAGCCATAAAACGCCTGTTGGATTTTCGCAAAACCAGACATGAGGCGCCGCGCCGCTGATCGCAAGGACCTAGATTGCCCCATTACGCTTGTAGGGCACATCGGCTTCGCAGATAATAGAGACAATGTTACGAATTGCCGCTCTTTTGATGACCCTGTGCTTGCCCGTTGCGGCAGCAGCCCAGCAGATCACCGTTTTTGCGGCTGCCAGCTTGCGCGGCACGCTTGAAGAGATTGCGCAACAGGCACCGTCTGATCTGCGCCTGTCCTTTGGCGGATCTGGCAGCATGGCGCGGCAAGTGGCGGCCGGTGCGCCTGCCGATGTGGTCATTCTGGCCAATACGCATTGGATGGACTGGTTAACGAACCAGGGCCTGCGCACCCTTTCTACACCCACCGCGATTGCAGGCAACACGCTGGTTCTGATCACCGCGAAAGATGCCGCCCCGCTTGCCTCACTTGATGAAATCGCTGCGCGTCTTGGCAATGGCCGTCTGGCCATGGGTCAACGCGACGCAGTGCCCGCCGGCAGCTATGCGCGCCAGTGGTTACAGCACGCAGGCGTTTGGGACGCTCTCACCACGCGATTGGCCGAAATCGACAACGTGCGCGCGGCCCTTGCGCTGGTTGCACGGGGTGAAACGCCATTGGGCATTGTCTACTCCAGCGACGCCATCGCCGAACCGCAGGTGCAGGCCTTGCTGCGCGCACCGTCCGACGCCCATGATCCAATCACATATCTTGCCGCCAGCCTGTCCCCCGCTGGCGACACCTACATCGCCAATCTGCGCACCGCCGCCTCCGCCGAGATCTTCGCCAGACACGGATTTGCACCGGTGCCCGAATGAGCGCGGATGCCGCCGCTTGGGACGCCTTGCGCCTGTCGCTTTGGGTGTCGCTCTGGGCGACCCTGCTGGCCATTCCGCTGGCGCTGTGGGTGGCGTGGTTACTGGCGCGGCGCGACTTCTGGGGCAAAGCCCTGCTCAGCGCTCTTGTTCATTTACCCCTTGTGCTGCCCCCGATTGTCACCGGCTATCTGCTGCTGCTCGGTTTTGGGCGTACCGCCCCTTTGGGCCGTGCCCTTGACAGTATTGGCATCACGCTGGCGTTTCACTGGTCCGGGGCGGTGCTGGCCGCCATCATCATGGGATTTCCGTTAATGGTGCGTGCCATGCGCCTTGCCATCGAAGCCGTTGATCCCAAACTCGAAGAAGCTGCCGCAACCTTGGGTGCACCGCGCTGGTCCGTCTTTGGTCGCGTCACCCTGCCCCTGATCGCCCCGGGGATCCTGGCGGGGGCTGTCATGGGTTTTGCAAAAGCGATGGGTGAATTCGGGGCCACCATCACCTTTGTCGCCAACATCCCCGGCCAGACACAAACCTTGCCCAGCGCGATCTGGACTGCGCTGCAAATTCCGGGCGGCGAAGGACAAGCCGTCGCCATGGTCTTGATGGCCTGCGCGGTGGCCATGACGGCTGTACTCATCTCGGAATTTCTTTCCCGCCGTGTCGCCGCAAGGATCGCGGGCGCATGACACTGGACGTGGACATCACCCACCGGTTCGGGGATTTCACCCTGAATGTCGCCTTCGAGGCAAAGGCAGGCATCACCGCCGTATTCGGGCGCTCCGGCGCAGGTAAAACGACGGTGATCAACGCCGTTGCCGGACTGTTGAAACCGGACGCGGGGCGCATCGTGGCGGATGGCGTGACTCTGTTTGATCGCACCACCTTTATCTCCCCCGCTGCGCGACGATTGGGCTATGTCTTTCAGGATGCACGTCTTTTCCCTCACTTGACGGTCCGTGAGAACCTGAATTTCGGCGCACGCTACGCCCCGGCGGATGCCTCTGGTCCCGAATTTGACGATGTTACTGGTTTGCTGGGCCTCGCCCCCCTGCTTGCGCGTCGCCCTGCCAAGCTGTCGGGGGGGGAAAAGCAACGTGTGGCCCTTGGCCGTGCCCTTCTCAGCAAGCCGCGCATGTTGCTGATGGATGAACCGCTGGCCAGTCTTGACGGACCGCGCAAACAGGACATCCTGCCCTATCTTGAACGGCTGCGCGACGGGCCGCTGGGCTTGCCGATCCTTTATGTCAGCCACTCGGTCGACGAGGTCGCGCGACTGGCCGATACGCTGGTGTTGTTAAAGGACGGCCTGGTGGCGCGGGCCGGCCCGATCAGGGAGGTGCTGGCCGACCCTGCCGCCGTGCCCTTGCTTGGCGTGCGCGAGGCCGGTGCGGTGATCGAGGCAGAGGTGGTAGAACACGCGCCCGACGGGCTTAGCCATTTGCGTATCAGCGCAGGCGTGTTGCATCTGCCCGGAGTGCAGGCAGCACTTGGCACAAAGCTGCGGGTGCGGGTGCTGGCGCAAGACGTGATGCTGTCCACGCAACGTCCCGCCGGATTGTCAGCGCAAAATGTCCTGCCGGTAACAATCGAGGGGATCCAGATCGGCGATGGCCCCGGTGCGGCGGTCAGCCTGCGCGCAGGTCACGACCGTCTGCTTGCACGCATCACTGGACGGGCCGTGACCGAGTTGGATCTACATACAGGCATGACATGTTTCGCCGTGCTCAAGGCTACAAGCGTCGCACCAATCAGCATCGGGCATTAGGCGGTGACTTTGGGCTTGGCCATTTTCACTTCCAGTTGCGCGAGTAGGTCACCATGCGGCACGTCCGCGTCGATCGCGAGTTTGCGCAGGCCGAAATGCACATGCGCCACGTCCTCATAATAGCTTGTGTAGGCGTAATTCGTCGCCGCCCCTGCCACAGCCCCCAGAACCGGTACCGTTTGTGCGGCCAGTTTTTGCCCCAGAACCACGGCAAGTTTCGGCGCGATTTTGGCGATGACCGCCTGCATCGCCTTGCCCGACAACGCAAGACGGGCCGACAGGAATCCCAAGTCCGCCCCGTCATCCCCCGACAAGGGACCAGCGGCGGCAAAAACCTGTACGCAATCAAACTGAACAGACTCGGCTTCGGGATCAAACCCGTGCTCTACCGCGACGCCTTGGATCACGCGCAACAACAGCGTTGTGGTAACCGGCAGCTCCGCTAAAGCGGTCGGCAGCCCGCCCGCGCCGCCCGCAGCGCCCATCGCCGTAGAAACGGCTTGGTTCAGCCAACTTGCCTGATCGGGCACAACCGACCGGCTGGAATGGGCGGCTTTCATCGCTTGGTTCAGCGCGGTAATCGTGGCGCTTTCCAGATTGCGCCGGATCCCTTCGGGCAGCCGCTCGATCAGATTGTCCGCAGATCCGCCAATAAGGTTCAGGACATTGATCCCCAAACCACCGGCTGATTTGTACCGGCGGGCGAGTTTTTCAATCTCGGCCTCTACATCTATCGGCGTGGGCAAACTGGATTCTATCTGCATGCGAACTCCCCTTTGCCCTGTTATGTGGGGCGTCAAGGACCGGATTTCAATCCAGCCAGCGGCGCACCTTGCCGCTCACCCCGTCCCATGCGCCCGGCGCAATGGCCCGCCCCAAGACCCGCGCAGGGTTGGTCGGCGGCGGCATTTCCACATTGTTCAACACTTCAAAACCGAAGCGCCCGTAATAGGGCGCATCCCCGACCAGCATCACACGGTCCCACCCCAACGGCGCGGCATGACGCAGGCTTTCTTCGATCAAGGCGCGCCCCAACCCCTCGCCCTGTCGGGTCGGGTGTACGGCGACCGGCCCCAGCAGCAACGCCGCAACATCGCCAATGCGCACGGGCCAATACCGGATCGCACCACCCAGAATGCCGCCCGCATCGCGCGCGACATGGCTTAACCCCGTGACCGACGGTACGCCGTCGCGCAGACGATAGGACGACAACGCCTCGCGCCCCGGCGCAAAACAGGTGTCATAAAGAGCCTCGACCTCCCAATAATCCTGCGGTGTCTCCGGTGTTAACTGATACAAGTTGCGTCGCTCTTTTGAATTGCAGTGGCGTCCGCCCTAGCATGGGGGTAGCCATAGGCGCAAACCACCAAAAGGAATTCCGATGTTCTATAAGCCAAGTGAAGGTCACGGCCTGCCTCACAATCCCTTCAACGCCGTTGTAACCCCGCGCCCCATCGGCTGGATCTCGACCCGTGACAAGGATGGCAATGACAATCTTGCCCCCTACTCCTTTTTCAACGCCGTCGCCTATGTGCCGCCACAGGTCATGTTTGCCTCGACCGGTGTGAAGGATGATGTGGATGGCACCAAGGACTCGGTCGCCAACATCCGCGAGACCGGTGTTTTTTGCGCAAACATCGTCGAATACGGCGCGCGCGATGCGATGAACCTGTCCTCCGCCACCCTGCCCCACGGCGTGGATGAATTCGCCCACGCCGGCATTGATAAGCAGGAATGTGACACCATCAATTGCGCGCGTGTCGGCGGCGCGCCGGCGGCACTGGAATGCCGTATGACGCAGATTTTGCAGATCGAAGGGGCCGCGAACTATGTGGTGTTCGGCGAAGTCATCGGCGTGCATATGCGCGATGATTGCATGGTCGACGGACGATTTGACGTCACGCGCTTTGAACCGCTGTCGCGCCTTGGCTATCGCGACTATTCCGTGGTGCGCGAAGTTTTCGAAATTGTCCGGCCCGACGATTGATTTCGACATGGCGCTTTGCCCTACATCAGGGCAAAGCGCCATGCATTCAGATCAGTGACCGCCCAGAACGCCCGTGCGCACGGAGTAATCCACCGCCAGTTCGTAATCGGGGTCATCATCGCTATCGACCATCAGGTGGCCCGCTTTGGTCAGAAGGCGATGACAATCGCGGCTCAGATGTCGCAGCATGACGTGCTTGCCTGTGGTTTCGTACTTCGACGCAATCGCCTCGATCGCCTGTAGCGCGGATTGATCCACCACTCGGCTGTCGGCGAAATCAATGATCACTTTTTCAGGGTCCTCTGCCACGGTGAACAGTTCGGCAAATCCGTCGGAAGAGCCAAAGAACAGGGGCCCGTGGATCTCATATACCTTGGCCCCTTTTTCCGTATGGGATTCGCGTGTTGTCGCGTGGATGCGGCGCGCGTTGTTCCATGCATAGGCCAGCGCGGATACGATCACACCAACGACCACGGCAACGGCAAGGTCTTCATAAACCGTGACAACCGTGACCAGCAGGATCACAAAGGCATCCGTCAGGGGCACCTTGCGCAGGATCGTCAGGGAATTCCACGCGAAGGTGCCGATCACCACCATGAACATGACACCGACCAATGCGGCCAGCGGGATCTGTTCGATCAGCGACGAACCCACAAGAATGAAGAGCAACAGGAAAATCGCAGCGGCGATGCCCGCCACTCGCGTGCGTCCGCCGGATTTCACGTTGATCATCGACTGACCGATCATCGCACAACCGCCCATGCCACCAAAGAAACCGGTCACTGTGTTCGCGATGCCTTGGGCGACACACTCCTGTGACGCGCCCCCGCGGGTGTTGGTCATGTCGCCGACAAGGTTCAGCGTCAGCAATGATTCAATCAGGCCAATCGCGGCAAGGATCACCGCATATGGCGCAATGATATAAAGGGTTTCCAGCGTGAATGGCGCAAGTGCCGTACCATACAGTCCAAGCCCTTCACCAAAGGGCATATGTGGCATCGGCAATCCCCCTTCGATCGAGGCAAGGTCACCAACGCGCGGGACATCCATACCCGTAAAGATCACAACGGCGGCCACAATACCGATACCCGCAAGCGGTGCGGGGATCAGTTTGGTGATGCGCGGCATGATCCAGATGATCGCCATGGTCGCCGCGACAAGCGCGAGCATCAGATAAAGCGGCTGACCGGACAACCATTCACCGCCGCCCATGCCGTGACCGGTGTCAACCATCGTGCCGGGCACTTTGAACTGGCCCATCTGCGCAAGGAAAATCACAATCGCAAGGCCGTTCACAAACCCCAGCATCACCGGATGCGGCACCAGCCGGATGAATTTGCCCCATTGCATCACGCCCGCGAATATCTGCAACAAGCCCATTAAAACAACGGTCGCGAACAGATACTCAACGCCGTGCTGGGCGACCAGCGCCACCATCACAACGGCCAAAGCGCCTGTGGCACCCGAAATCATGCCGGGCCGTCCCCCGATCAAGGCCGTGATCAGACCGACCAGAAACGCCGCATACAAACCGACCAACGGATGCACACCGGCGACAAAGGCAAAGGCAACCGCTTCGGGTACAAGTGCCAGCGCGACAGTCAGTCCCGACAGCAGTTCGATGCGCAATCGGCCAACGGAGAACCCGTCTTCGGGCATCCATCGCAGGTCGGTAACTTCGAGGTTTTTGGTAAAGGCGTGAAACGTGGAACGCACCATCGGGCTTCCTTTTATGACTCTTGTGGGAAATAAGCCGCGAGGCTGTTCGTGCCGCTCGCTATACCAGAACGTACAGGATTCCAAGACCGCAGGCGCAATCCGCGCAGCCCCGTGCAATTCAACCCTGCGTGTGCCGCGCAAAGAGGGGTTGAAATCGCGGCCTCGCTCTGACTTCCTGACCAAAACGGTGCCCCTGTCGGGCAGAATACTGGGGGTCAGAATGACACAGACGAAAATTGCGGTGATTGGTGGCTCCGGCCTTTACGATATCGACGGTTTGACGGGCGCGGATTGGGTTACCGTCGAAACGCCGTGGGGCAAGCCATCTGACGCGATCCTGACAGGGACGCTGGACGGGGTCGAGATGGCCTTTCTGCCACGTCACGGGCGAGGTCATGTGCACAGCCCCTCTTCGGTGCCATATCGCGCAAACATCGACGCCTTGAAACGTCTGGGCTGTACCGATGTGATCAGCGTTTCGGCCTGTGGATCGTTCCGCGAGGAAATGGCACCGGGTGATTTTGTCATTGTCGATCAGTTTATTGACCGCACATTCGCCCGCGAAAAGTCGTTTTTCGGTTCTGGCTGTGTGGCCCATGTCAGCGTCGCCCACCCCACCTGTCCACGTCTTGGCGACGCTTGTGAAACCGCCGCACGGGATGCCGGGATCACGGTGCACAAAGGTGGTACTTATCTGGCGATGGAGGGGCCGCAATTCTCCACCTTGGCGGAAAGCAAAATGTACCGCGAAAGCTGGGGCGCGGATGTGATTGGCATGACCAACATGCCCGAAGCGAAACTGGCCCGCGAGGCAGAGCTTTGTTACGCCTCGGTCGCGATGATCACCGACTATGACAGCTGGCATCCCGATCACGGCGAGGTGGATGTCACGGCAATCATCGCCACCTTGATGGGCAATGCTGACAAGGGCCGTGATCTTGTGGCGCGTTTGCCTGCGTTACTGGGGGCCGAACGCGCGCCCTGCCCGCATGGCTGTGATCGTGCGCTCGAGTTTGCGATTCTAACGCAACCTGACGCCCGTGATCCCGCGTTGATGGCGAAACTGGACGCGGTGGCCGGCAGAATGCTGTAACCCCTTGTGTTCAGGGGGCGTTGCTGTCTTTCGTGATACGATAACTTTCAGGAGTCCCGATGCCTTTTGACCTTTGGCTTACATTCGTCGCCGCGTCTATCGTCCTGTTGCTGATCCCCGGCCCCACAGTTTTACTGGTGCTGAGCTACGCGCTGAGCAAGGGGCGTTCCGTCGCCGTTGCCTCCGCCGCCGGTGTCGCCTTGGGGGATCTGGTGGCTATGACAGCATCACTCGCCGGTCTAGGCGCGTTGGTCCTGACGTCGGCCACACTGTTCACTGCGTTGAAATGGGTCGGTGCCGTCTATCTCGTCTGGCTGGGGATCAAACAGCTGCGCTCTGCCCCGTCCGGTAGCATGTCCCTGCCGCAAAGCACTGACATCACAGGCAGACACGTCTTTGGCCATGCCGCCGCAGTTACCGCATTGAACCCGAAATCCATCGCCTTTTTCATCGCCTTTGTGCCGCAGTTCCTGTCGCCCAATGCGCCGCTATTGCCGCAATTTGCCATTCTGATCGCCACCTTCGTCAGCCTTGCCGCGCTGAACGCTTTGGCTTATGCGCTGCTCGCGGACCGTTTGCGCCGCATCATCGACCGCCCGATCGTCATCACATGGATCACCCGCGCAGGCGGGGCGGCCCTGGTCACTATGGGCATCCTGACCGCCACCCTACGCCGGAGCACCACATGAAAAAGATCGAAGATTACATCCGTACCATTGTTGATTTCCCGCACGAAGGAATCATGTTTCGCGATGTCACCACGCTGTTCGCTGATCCGCGCGGGTTTCGTATGGCGATTGATCTGATGTTGCACCCCTATGCTGGCATCGAAATCGACAAGGTTGTAGGCCTCGAGGCGCGCGGTTTCATCCTTGGCGGAGCGATCGCGCACCAACTTTCCGTCGGGTTCGTGCCCATCCGCAAAAAGGGCAAGCTGCCCGGTGCGGTTATTTCCGAAGCCTATACGCTGGAGTATGGTGAGGCGATTGTAGAAATCCACGACGACGCCATCCAACCGGGTGAGAAAATTCTGGTGGTTGACGACCTGCTAGCCACCGGAGGCACGGCCGCGGCTGGCATCAAACTGGTCGAACGTCTGGGCGGCGAAATCGTTTCGACGTCCTTTATCATTGACCTGCCAGAACTTGGCGGCCGCAAAAAGTTGGAAGCCATGGGGATGGAAGTCAACGTATTGTGCGAATTCGACGGGCTCTAGCCGTTTAGCACGGCACCCGGGTTCATGATGCCGGCGGGGTCCAGTGCAGATTTGATGGCCCGCATCGCGGAGAGTTTTGCCACATCACCGTAGGTTTCAAGATCCCCGCGTTTCAGGCGCCCGATACCATGCTCGGCGCTAAAGGAACCGCCCATCTCTTGAACCAGATCATGCACAGCAGTCTTGATTGCGGTCCTTTGGGGCTCGTAATCAAGGCGGGATTTTCCTTTGACCGGAAAGACATTGTAATGCAGGTTCCCATCCCCCACATGGCCGAAACAATTGATGCGGAAATCACCGATACGGGCCAGCGTTTCACCAGCCTTGCGAATGAAATCGGGAATGGCGCCAAGCGGGACAGAGATATCGTGGCTGGATACGGAACCGATAAGGCGGTTCGCCTCCGGGATCATTTCGCGGATGTTCCAGAAATCCACTGACTGCGCTTCGTTCTGCGCGATCAACCCGTCGTCGACCAGCCCCGCCTCATGCGCTGCGGCAAATAGGGTTTCCAATGCCTCTGACGGGTCAAGATCCCCGCTGAGGCCGACATCGATCAAAACACACCATTCCGGTGCCGTCGCGAAAGGATGGCGCACCTCGGGCAGGGTTTCCGTCAGGAATTCAAAGCCCTGCCTGTGGATCAGTTCGAATGCGCTGATCATCTCGCCCAGCTGCGCTTTGGCCAAAGACAGCAGATCAAGAGCTGCGCGCGGGCTTTGCACGACCATCAGCGCTGTACCGGAGCGGGCAGGTTTCGGAAACAGTTTCAACGCCGCTGCTGTGATCACGCCCAATGTCCCCTCGGCCCCGATCAACAGATGGCGCAGATCATAACCCGTGTTATTCTTGCGCAAACGCGTCAGCCCGTTCCAGATTTGACCGTCCGGCCATACCGCCTCAAGCCCCAGACACAGATCGCGCGCATTGCCATACCGCAACACGCCTGTGCCCCCTGCGTTTGTCGCCAGATTGCCACCAATCCGCGCGGAGCCTTCCGCTGCCAGGGACAGCGGAAACAAGCGCTCGACCGCTTCTGCCGCAGCCTGAACATCCGCCAGAATGACGCCGGCTTCGGCAACCAGCACGTTTTCGTCGGGAAGGACATCGCGTACGCTGTTCATCCGCTCAAGCGACAGGATCAGCGGTGCGGGCCCGTCCGGGGCCACCTGCCCGCCGACCAACCCCGTGCCCCCGCCATAGGGCACGACACCAACCCGGGCGTCCTGTGCGTGTCGGATCAGGGTAGATACCTCTTGAGCGGTGCGCGGCAAGGCCAGCAAAGCCTGCTGGCCTGCGTATCGTCCACGGGGTTCTTCCAGATAACGTGCGTCAGCTGCGCGAAAGATGTCATCCGGCAGGACGCCAGCAAGGCGGTCACGAAAGGCGGTGTCAGCGGAATTTAATGTCATATCTCTTGATCATGCGAGATCCCAAAAGATGCAAGTCCTTAGCGGGCAACATTAATATATTCGGGTCGCAGTACCATGATCGTCGGGCGCGACGGCAGATTGTGCAAGGACACCGTCAGGGACGGACCGCCGACCTCAACCACGGAAAAGTCGCCCTGCATACCAGTCAGAAAATCATCCAGCGCGAAACCGGAAAACCAGTGCATCGGGATCACGATCGAGGATTTGAGCCGTTTTAAGACAGTGATCATGGTGGCTTGGTCCAGCGTATAGCCCCCATCAACAGGGGCCATCACCACATCGAGCCGCCCCAGTGCTGCATATTGCGCAGCATCGGGCGCGTGATGCAAATGGCCCAGATGTCCGATACACAACCCCGCCATTTCGAACACAAATATCGAATTGCCCTTTTTCTCTATCCCGGAAAACTGCGAGCGAATGTCGGTCGAGACATTGCGGACCAACACCTCGCCCAGATCAAGACGATGGGTGATGCCAACGCCGAATTCCCCCCACCCTTGCAGGGCATGCGGGATCGCGGGATCGGGAAAGGCTGTCCAATGGGTGTCATGGGCGTGGTTCATTGTGACCACATCAGGGGTGAACGGCAGGGTGCCGGTGAAGCCGGTGAAATCTGTCACCATATTCAATCCGCCATGACTGCGTATCAGGAATGATGCGTGGTTAATGTAATGCAGATAAACGTTTTCGCGGGCGACTTCGGGAAGGCTGGCAGGAACGACATAGTCAATGCCATCCGTAGCCTGTGCCAAGGCGATGCAATGGCTTGGCGTACGGTCCTGCGCCCATAGGGTTGCGGGGAAGAACAAGAGCAGCAATAAAACTGAACGGATCATCGGGACACCTCCTGTTCATGAGGCTACCACAAGATCGCATCAGGTCACGCGTTGAGTTCACACGTCGGGGAGAGCCTGCTCAGCCGACATCCGTTTTGCCGCGCCGGTCACTGCGCAGCGCCGCATAAAGGACATGGGTCCGCCAGCGCCCGTCGATCTGCAGATAGCTTTGCGCGACACCTTCATATTTGAAACCGGTCTTTTCCAACAACCCGCGCGACGCGGCGTTTTCGGGCAGGCAGGCGGCCTCGATCCTGCTCAGGTCCATTCGCGTGAACGCCTGATGCACCACCGCATGGATCGCCTCGCGCATATACCCTTGGCGCGCAAAGGGTTCGCCCGTCCAATACCCCAAAGAACCCGATTGCGCCGGTCCGCGCCGGATATTGTCCAGCGTAATCGCGCCCATCAAGGTGTTGTCCTTGCGGCGGACCAGAAACAGAGGCAACGCCGTGCCACTGCTGACCGACCGCTGCGCCCAGTAGACCCGATTGGTGAACGCTTTGCGTGACAGATGATCGTTAGCCCAAACCGGTTCCCATTTGGTCAGAAAGGCCCGGCTGTGGGACCGCAATGCAGTCCAGCTGCGAAAGTCGGAATGAACCGGCGGCCGCAGCGTGAGCCGCTCTGTTTCGATCCTGAGTTTGCGTTTGAGCAGCAGCATCAGGCGGCGCGGCGCTCCTGTAGGGCAAGCAGCCCCGGTGCCGCGTCGACAGGACCATAAAGCGCAAGGGCCGCAGGCGCATCCGCAGCCATACGCTGCGCGAGATCGCGCACATCCCCCGTTGTCACCGCGTCGATCTTTTCAATGGTTTCCTTAAGCGACGGAATGCGGTCCCAAATCTGGATCAACCGTGCCAGACGTTCCGCGCGGTTTGACGGGCTTTCCAATCCCATCAACAGGCCTGCTTTCATCTGCGCGCGCGCGCGGGCGACTTCGGCGGGTGACATATCGGTGGCCGCCCGCTTCATCTCGTCGATGGTGATATTCGCAAGTTCGGGCAGTTGTTCCGCCGACGTCCCCGCATAGATCGTCATCATACCGGTATCGGCATGTGCGCCCGCTTGGGCAAAAATCGTATAACACAGCCCGCGGTTTTCGCGGATCTCCTGAAACAGGCGCGAAGACATGCCGCCGCCAAGGGCGGATGCGTAAATCTGCGCCACATAGATGTCATCTGCGCGATACCCCGGCGATTCAAAACCAAGCGCGAAATGCGCCTGTTCCAACGCCTTGTTCTGGCGCACTTCACCCCCCTTGAAGGAGGCGACATCCATCTGGAACAGCGGCTTGGCAGGCATGTCACCAAACAGTTCTTCGGCCAGTTTCACGATCTCGTCGTGATCCACCGCCCCTGCGGCAGACAGGATCATTTGTTCGGGACCGTAGTGATCTTTGATAAAGCCCTGCAAATCGCTGCGGTCAAAATTCGACACCCGTTCCGAAGGCCCAAGAATGGTACGCCCCAAAGGTTGACCGGGATAGGCCTGTTCCTGAAGCCAGTCAAAAATCACATCATCCGGTGTATCCAGCGCCTGACCGATTTCTTGTAGGATAACGCCGCGTTCAACTTCGATCTCGTTCGGGTCCAACACAGGATTGCGCAGAATATCCGCGATCACATCCAGCCCAAGCGCCACATCGTTTTCCAGCACCCGCACGTAATAGGCCGTCACTTCGCGGCTGGTATAGGCGTTGATATACCCGCCCACATCCTCGATCGCTTCGGCGATTTGCAGGGAGGTCCGTTTCGCCGTCCCTTTGAACGCCATGTGTTCGAGAAAATGCGCGATACCGTTTTGTTGCGGCGTTTCGTGACGCCCCCCGGCAGAGACCCAAACCCCGATAGAGGCAGAGGCAAGCCCCGGCATATGTTCGGTTACAATGCGAAAGCCGTTCGAGAGGCGGTGTTCGTTCAGGCTCATAGACCAAGCGCCCCTTTGATATGTGATTTTAATGCGTCAAGATCGTTGGCCACGCGGGTGACACGTTCGTCGCGTTCAAACAGATCGGCCATGCGGGGCGGCAAGGGCGGGCGGATGCCGCTGGCGGCTTCGACCGCGTCGGGGAACTTCGCCGGATGCGCGGTGGCGAGGGTAATCATCGGGGTGGCCTTTTCGCGCTGCTCATCGGCCACTTTCACCCCGACCGCTGAATGCGGGCACAAGAGTTCGCCACTGGTTTTCAAGGCGCGGGTTATCGTCGCGCTGGTTTCCGCTTCGGTCGCGCGCCCTGAGGTATAGATATCCTGCAACGCCTGCATCGCCCCTTGGCTGATGTCAAACCCGCCCTGCCCCAACTCGTCCATCAACTGCGCAACCGCATTGCCATCGCGCCCGTAAGCGTCGAACAAGGCGCGTTCGAAGTTGGAGCTGACCTGAATATCCATCGACGGGCTGATCGAGGGTTCGACAGTGCCCTTGTGATAGCCCTGCCCTTTCAGGCAGCGATCCAGAATGTCGTTCTGGTTCGTCGCGACCACCAGATCCTTGATCGGCAAGCCCATGCGTTTCGCTATGTAGCCCGCGAAGATATCGCCGAAGTTGCCGGTCGGCACGGTAAAGCTGACCTCGCGCGCGGGCGCACCAAGCGACACGGCGGAAGAGAAATAATAGACGACCTGCGCCAGAACGCGGCCCCAGTTGATCGAGTTCACCCCCGCAAGTTTCACGCTATCGCGGAAATCGAAGTCGTTGAACATATCCTTGAGACGCGCCTGACAGTCGTCAAAATCACCGTCGATCGCGAGGGCATGCACGTTTGATTCTGTTGGTGTCGTCATCTGGCGGCGCTGCACATCGCTGACGCGGCCATGCGGATACAGGATAAAGACGTCAACATTATCAAGGCCGCGAAACGCCTCGATCGCGGCAGAACCGGTGTCACCGGAGGTCGCGCCGACGATGGTCACCCGTGCATCTTTGCGCCCCAGCGCTTTCTGAAACATCTGGCCGATCAGCTGCATGGCGAAATCTTTGAACGCCAAAGTGGGTCCGTGGAACAGCTCCAGCAGGAAATGATTGGGCGCAAGTTGCACCAAGGGGGCGCGTGCCGCATGACCGAAGCCACCATAGGCATCGGCGATCAATTCGCGAAATTCGGCATCCGTAAAAGTATCGCCAATGAAAGGGCGCATGACTGTAAAGGCGGTTTCTTCGTAAGACTGCCCTGCCATCGCTGCGATCTGGTCGCGTGTCAGCGTCGGAATTTCTTCGGGAACATATAGACCGCCATCACGGGCAAGGCCGGTCAACATGGTGTCTTCGAAACTTAGTGCGGGGGCTTTGCCGCGGGTGGAGATATAGCGCATTTCGGTCAGCTTTCGGATAGGTTGGCGCGACGGCGGCGCAAGAAAAGGGCGGACATGGCGAACCAGATGGCGGCCAGTGAGAACCAGGTGATTGCATATTGCAAGTGGTCGTTGGGGATGCGGCTGGTGTCGACAGGAAACGGTGCAACGGCCGGATCTGATGGTGTCAGTTTACGCGCCACAATCAATAGCGGTTCAGCGTTCAGCGCAGCCGCCATCGCGGGCACGTCGCGGGCAAACCAGATGTTGTTTTCGGTATCAGGCGCGGGCGTGAAACCATCGGTTTCCTGTGGCCATTGCAGATTGCCGGTGACGGTGATGTCTGCGTTCGGTGTTTCAACATTGCCTGCATCAACAGCGATAAACCCGCGATCAACCAGCACCCGACGCCCTTCGCTTTCAAAGGCTGTGATCAACCGGTAACCCGCCCCTTTGGTTTTCTGCGAAACCAGCACGCGCAATGTGTCACCGATCAGCCTGCCATCGGCAGTGACCGGCAAGTATGCGTCAACATTCGCATCGGGCAGTTTTGGCAGGGCGACAGGGGTGGCATGAATACGTGCGTCGATCTGTGCGATCACACCCTGTTTCCAGGCCAGACGCTGCACCTGCCACAGGCCTAAAGCGCAGAGTATGGCAACGCCCCCAAGGCCGATAATGATAAGAAACAAGGCGCGGTTCATAGACACTCGAGCATACGAAAAAGCACGCGAAGCGAATGCTGCGCGTGCTTTGGGTTTTCAAGGATCAGGGGTGCAGATGCAACCCCACTTCTGCGGCTCTTAGGAAGGGACGCCCCAGATGTAGACGGCAAAGAAAAGGAACAGCCATACCACGTCAACAAAGTGCCAGTACCATGCTGCCGCCTCAAAGCCGACGTGCTTTTCAGGTGTGAAGTCGCCGCGCATGGCACGGATCAGACAGACCGCCAGAAAGATTGTCCCGATCAGAACGTGCATCCCGTGGAACCCCGTAGCCATGAAGAAGGCCGAGAAGAAGGCGTCGCCGCCAAAGGTCCAGTCGTGGTGCAACAGCAGTTCAGCGTATTCATAAGCCTGCAGCGCGGTGAAAAAGATACCAAGCACAATAGAGATGGCCAAACCGCTGATCAGATCCTTGCGGTTGTTTTCATGCACCAAAGCGTGGTGCGCCCATGTCACGGCACAGCCTGACAGCAGCAGGACCAAGGTGTTGATCAACGGCAGGTGGAACGCGTTTACAGCGTCAAAAACCGGCGGCACGTATTCCGAACCGGCGTATTCGTTCATCGGATAGATTGCTTGTTTGAAGAAGGTCCAGAACCACGCGACGAAGAACATAACTTCGGACATGATAAACAGGACGAAACCATAGCGCAGGCCGATGCGCACAACCGGTGTGTGATCGCCGATACGGCTTTCAATCACAACTTCGCGCCACCAGCCAAACATCACGTAAAGCGTTGCGACGAAACCGCCGAGGAACAGGAATGGCGTGACGTCGTGCATCCACAACACGGCGCCAAACAGCATGACAAAACCTGCCAATGAGCCCAGCAGGGGCCATGAGGACGGCGCGAGAATGTGGTAATCGTGGTTCTTTGCATGGGCCATGGCTGGCGGTCCTTCTTTGGTCAAGGCTGGTTGGCTTAGTTCACGTCGGTTTGGCGATCCGTGTCGAGGGCTGCATAGCCCTCGGGCAGATCAATTTCATAGAATGTATAGGAAAGAGTTATGGTGTGTACATACTTGCCATCGTCATCTTTGACGATTTCGGGATCAACAAAAAAGCTGACGGGCATTTGCACGCGCTCACCGGGGGCAAGCACCTGTTCGGTAAAGCAGAAGCAGTCGATTTTATCGAAAAAGGCACCGGCGGCGTAAGGCGTCACGTTATAGCTGGCCTGTCCGGCAATCGGGCGGCTCGTTGGATTGTAAGCCTCATAAAAAGCCAGCCCAGTTTCACCGATGCGCAGTTCCATTTCGCGCTGAACCGGTTTGAACTCCCAACCCATGTTGTTGTTCAATGTGCCGTCAAAGCGCACTTTGATGGTTTGTTCCAGAATATCATCGGACGCGACATCCACCTGCCCCGGCACGCCGCCAAAACCGGTAACACGACAGAACCAGTCGTAAAACGGGACAGATGCCCATGCCATCGCGCCCATGAACACCACAAGGGATACGGTTTGCGCGACTGTTTTGGCGGGACCGGAAAGAGCCATCAGTTGTTACCCTCAGCTGTTGTACCGCTGGCCGGCCCAACAGCGCCGGGAGCAGTCGCAAAATCAATCTGGGTGATTTTCACAAAGGTTAGCACCATGACGAGAACGACAAACGCCCCCAACATCAGACCAACACCCACGTTACGGCCCTTACGACGGCCGTGAATTTCATGTTCAACACGCAAGGACATTACCAACCTCCCAATCCGTAGGGGCGCAGGGTCGCTTCGATCAGAATCGCACCGAAGTGCAGGAAGAGGTAGAACAGCGAGAGACGGAAAAACTTGCGCTCTACCGCGTAATTGTCAGCTTCTGCCATCTCCTCGTCGCGCTGCCAGATCCGGTAGGCTCCGATCAGGAACAGGACGTTCAATACGATTGCAAAACTAAGGTAGATATAGCCGCCAATCGCGGTAAACCCGGTGGCAATGGCAAAGAACGCCAGCAAAACGGTGTAACCAAGGATGTGCCGGCGCGTCGCGGGGCGGCCGTGGGTCACGGTCAGCATCGGCACATTAGCGTCGTCATAATCCGAGCGCATAAACAGGGCCAGCGCCCAGAAATGCGGTGGTGTCCAGATAAAGATCAGCGCGAACATCAGCCACGCCTCGACCGAGAAACTACCGGTGGCGATGATCCAGCCGATGACCGGCGGGAAGGCCCCCGCGGCACCGCCGATGACGATATTTTGGGGCGTCGCACGTTTCAGCCACATGGTGTAAAACACGGCGTAAAACAGAATGGTGAACAGCAGCATGCCCGCAGCCAGCAGGTTTGCACTGAGCGCCAGCATCATCACGGCCATCCCTGAAAGCGCCACGCCCAGCGCAAGTGCTTCGCGCGGCTGGACTTTGCCTGCGGGAATCGGCCGGTTGACGGTGCGTTTCATCACCGCATCAATATCCGCATCCCACCACATGTTCAGCGCGCCCGAGGCCCCTGCCCCGATGGCAACAAAAAGAATGGAGGCAAAGCCGATCACCGGATGCACAGACACCGGTGCTGCAAGCATGCCCACCACGGCCGTAAAGACGACAAGCTGCATCACGCGCGGCTTGAGCAGGGCGAAATAATCGCCCAATTGCGTCTCGTATTCAGCGGTTGGTGTATTGGTGATATCCGTCATCCGGCACCTTTAATCAGGAGTTGCAGGCGAAAAGCCCACTTTAGGTAGCAGTGCGGCAATGAAGGTCAAATGCCCGCATTGCCGGCGTGCGACGGGCCAGCGGCCCGCCGTTACCAATCAGTTCGACGCGATTTGGATCGTCGATGGAATACCTGCGTATTCCTCTTTCGCTTTGCTGATCCAGTCGGCGTATGCCGCTTCGGACACAACTTTTACCGTGATCGGCATATAAGCATGTGCCTGACCGCAAAGTTCGGAACACTGACCAAAGTAGGTGCCCTCTTTCTCGGCACTGAACCAAAGCTCGGCCAGACGGCCCGGTACTGCGTCCTGTTTGACGCCAAAGGCCGGGATCGTCCAAGAGTGGATCACGTCGGAACCGGTAACCTGCATCACGACAGTTTTGCCCACAGGCACAACAACCGCAGTATCAGTCGCCAGCAGCCATTCGGCGCGTGAATACCCTGCTTCTTCCAGTTTTGTGATCATCACATCGTTCAGCATGTTAGGCACAGCGCCGGCAGCTTCTTCTTCGGATGTCAGCGTGGCTGGTGCCCCGATCATGTAGCTGTCAAAGCCGAAACCGTCGTCCACATATTCATAGGACCAGTACCACTGGTTCCCGATCGCCTTGATCGTGATGTCGGCTTGCGGGATTTCCTGCTGGCGGAACAGAATCGGCAGCGAAAAGGCACCAATCAGCACGAGAATCAGAATCGGGCCAACAGTCCATGCAATTTCCACCGGCGTATGGTGGGTAAAGGAGGCCGGCGTCGGGTTCCGCTTGGCGTTAAACCGCAGGATCACCCAGGCCATAAGGCCCGTCACGAACAAAGTGATGATCGTGATGATAACGAGAATCAGATAATCCAGATCGTGGATGTCCTGAGCGAGGCGCGTCACGGCGGGCTGAAAGCCCATCAAACCGTCAACCGGCGCGCCGATCACCTCAAGCCCGTCGATCCGCAAGGCATCCTGCGCCATTGCTGGTAAGGCCGAAAAGCCGGCCATGAGCGCACTCAAAGAAAAAAGATGTTTCATGTGTCGTCCTGATCTTGTGACCAAAATTGGCTACGGTTTCGCGCGAGAGCGCTTGGTCCGCGCCCCTGCCGTTGTCTTCTTGACGCTTACAATCATATTCTATCCTCAAGATAAAGTCTTTCGATTGCGTCAAACGGACGCGAAGGCGCAAAACGCGTTTCAAATACAGGATAGTTTCATGACCCATACGCCCTTTTCGCCGTTTAAAGACGATCTGGACCGCGACACCGCCCTTTCCGTGCTGCGCAACGCCACGCAAGGTGCAGATGACGGCGAGTTGTTTTTCGAACGCCGCCGTTCCGAAGCGCTGATGTTTGATGACGGGCGGCTTAAAACCGCCAGCTATGATGCCTCAGAGGGGTTCGGCCTGCGGGCGGTGCGCGGTGAAGTTGCAGGATATGCCCATTCGACAGAAATCTCTGAACAGGCTTTGCGCCGCGCGGCAGAGACGGCGCGACTGGCCGTAGGGGACGGGGGCGGCACATGGGCAGATGCACCGGAAGGCACGAACAAAAAGCTGTATACAGATGCGGATCCAATCGAAGGTGCGGCATTCCCAGTAAAAGTAGAGACACTTCGCGAGATTGACGATTTTGCCCGCAGCCTTGATGCCCGTGTCGTGCAAGTGAGCGCGAGCATCGCCGCCAGCCTGCAAGAGGTAGAGATTTTGCGCCCCGAGGGCACATCGGTGCGCGATATTCGCCCTATGACGCGTGTGAACGTGTCGATTATTGTGGAACAGGATGGGCGGCGTGAAAGTGGCACGGCAGGCGGCGGCGGGCGCATTGGTCTAGATGGCATGCTGGCACCGGCCGACTGGCAGGCCAAAACCCGCGAAGCCTTGCGGATCGCTGTCGTGAACCTTGCAGCGGTGCCCGCCCCTGCCGGTGTGATGGACGTGGTCCTTGGCCCCGGCTGGCCCGGTATTTTGCTGCATGAAGCGATTGGTCACGGCTTGGAAGGCGATTTCAACCGCAAGGGCAGCTCGGCTTTTGCCGGCCTGATGGGCCAGCAGATTGCAGCCAAAGGGGTAACGGTTCTGGACGACGGCACGATTCCCGACCGGCGTGGGTCAATCTCTGTCGACGACGAGGGCACGCCCAGCGCCAAAAATGTGTTGATCGAAGACGGCAAACTGGTTGGCTATATGCAAGACCGTCAGAACGCGCGGCTGATGGGCGTGCGCAGCACCGGCAACGGGCGGCGGCAGTCCTATGCGCATATCCCTATGCCAAGGATGACCAACACCTATATGTTGGGCGGAGATACGGCGCCGGGTGACATCGTGGCGGATTTGAAAGACGGGATTTACGCCGTAGGATTCGGCGGTGGTCAGGTCGATATCACCAATGGCAAATTCGTTTTTTCCTGCACCGAAGCCTACCGTGTCGAAAACGGTGTGGTCGGTGCCCCTGTCAAAGGGGCGACACTGATTGGCGACGGAGCAACTGCGCTGAAACAAATCCGCGCCATCGGCAATGATCCGGCCCTTGATCCCGGGATGGGCAATTGCGGCAAACAGGGGCAATGGGTACCGGTGGGCGTCGGCCAGCCGACATTGATGATTGGCGGGCTGACAGTGGGGGGATCTGCGGCATGAAGATCATGCTTAACCGAACCGCGCCAAGCTAAGGGAGATTGGGCATAGTTTGTTCATGCCCTGTTAACCACCGCGATTTATACCTGATTCTAGCAACAGACGGAGACGCGGGATGACTGACAAGGAGCACTATCCTTCTTCCACTCACCCCCCACTCCCACCCACCCCGGAAGACGAACAGTTTGCCCGTCTCCGTCTGTTGCGCTCCCGCCGGGTTGGCATTGCAACGTATAAACGACTGCTGATTGAACACGGCACTGCGCAGAACGCGCTGGCCGCGCTACCTGAGGTAGCGCGTGCCGCGGGCGTTTCTGACTATACGATTTGTCCAGAAGCTGTGGTTCAGGCTGAATTGCGCAACGGCCGTGCGGCTGGTGCACGACTTGTCGCCTTTGGCGATCACCACTATCCCTCAACCCTTTCTGAAATTGACGATGCGCCGCCGTTTCTTTGGGTGCTGGGGGATTGCGCTTTGCTTGCCCGGCCCATGGTGTCGCTGGTCGGTGCGCGAAATGCATCATCGCTCGGCACACGGATGGCGAAATCCCTGGCCCGTGATCTGGGCGCTGCGGGATATGTTGTGGTGTCGGGGCTTGCTCGCGGTATTGACGCTGCCGCCCATAACGCGGCCCTGCCCACCGGCACAATCGCAGTTCAGGCCGGCGGCGTTGATGTCATGTATCCGGCCGAAAACACCGATCTTGCCCATGCAATTGCAAAATCCGGCCTGCGCCTGTCCGAACAACCCATGGGGTTGCAACCCTTTGCGCGGCACTTTCCCAGCCGCAACCGGATTATCTCCGGTCTTGCGCGGGCCACGGTTGTGGTAGAGGCCGCCGCAAAATCCGGCAGTCTGATCACCGCGCGCGATGCGCTTGATCAGGGGCGTGATGTTCTGGCCGTGCCCGGCCACCCCTTTGACGCACGCGCGTCCGGCTGCAATATGTTGTTGCGCGACGGGGCCACACTGATCCGCTCTGCCGCTGACGTGCTTGAGGTGCTCGGCACGCCGTCGCAACCGGAAGTGCCGCTTGCGCCCATCGCCGCCTCTGTAAAAAAACGCAGCCTGCAAGAACACGCAGCACTCCATTCCCAAATCCTGGCCCGCCTTGGCCCCTCCCCCATTGCGGAGGATCAGTTGATCCGTGACTTGCGTGCACCCGCCGCAGCGGTGGCACCGGTTTTGGTGGATCTTGAACTTGACGGCCAGATTGCCCGACAGGCAGGCGGGTTATTGTGCAAGGTCGATTGAGCCGGGAAAATCGCGCTGCACCGGCACCGACAAAACTGCTGCGCGACCTGTTTTAGCGCCCGAAATCGCGCCCCATTTCCGGTGATATCGGTAATGCACACACAGCTCGCGCATTGACAATACCCCCCGCCATCCCACATGTGACAGCGCAAAGACCGCCACAAATTCTCACGTAAGGTGCTTAAATCTATGCCCGTAGTTGTTGTCGAATCCCCGGCTAAGGCCAAAACGATCAACAAATATCTTGGCGATAATTATACTGTACTCGCCTCATACGGGCATGTGCGCGACCTGCCCCCGAAAGACGGATCTGTCGATACCGACAACGATTTCGACATGAAGTGGGAAGTCGCAAGCACCAGCAAAAAACACGTCAAAGCCATTGCCGACGCACTTGCCGGTGACAACGAACTGATTCTCGCAACCGACCCCGACCGCGAGGGCGAGGCGATCAGCTGGCACCTGCAAGAGGCGCTGACCAAGCGCAAATCCATCAAGAAAGACACCCCCGTTAGCCGCGTGGTGTTCAACCAGATCACCAAAAAGGCGGTGACCGAAGCCATGGCGAACCCGCGTGAGGTCGACATGCCGCTGGTCGAAGCCTACCTCGCCCGCCGTGCGCTCGATTATCTGGTTGGGTTCAACCTTTCGCCTGTGTTGTGGCGTAAACTGCCCGGTGCGAAATCCGCAGGGCGCGTGCAATCAGTGACCCTGCGCATCATTGTAGAGCGCGAGATGGAGATCGAGGTTTTCCGCGCCCGCGAGTACTGGACCGTCAAGGCGATCCTGTCGACACCGCGCGGTCAGGAGTTCGAGGCACGGCTGACCACGCTGGCTGGCAAAAAGCTGGATAAATTCGATCTGTCCGACAGTACGCAGGCCGAAATGGCGGTGCAGGCAATCAACAGCCGCGATCTGAGCGTGACAAGCGTTGAGGCGAAACCCACCACACGCAACCCCTCAGCGCCGTTTATGACCTCCACCTTGCAACAGGAAGCGAGCCGCAAATTCGGTATGGGGGCCAAGGCCACAATGTCGACCGCGCAGCGCTTGTACGAAGCAGGCCACATTACCTATATGCGGACGGATGGCATCGACATGGCACCTGAGGCCGTGGAAATGGCGCGCGACGCGATCAAGTCGCGTTACGGCGCGGAATATGTGCCCAGCGCCCCGCGTATTTATAAAAACAAAGCCAAGAACGCGCAGGAAGCCCACGAATGTGTGCGCCCGACGGACATGGCCAAGGACGCGCCCTCGCTGAAACTGGAATCCGATCAGGCGAAACTTTATGATCTGATCTGGAAACGGACATTGGCCTGTCAGATGGAATCTGCGCGCATGGAGCGTACCACTGTCGACATCGGCAGCAAGGACGAGCAAGTCGGCCTGCGCGCCACGGGTCAGGTTGTGCTGTTTGACGGTTTCTTGCGCGTTTACGAAGAAGGTCGCGATGACGTGGTCGTGGATGACGACGACAAACGCCTGCCCCAGATCGCCCAAGGGGATAAAACCGCCAAAAGCAGCATCACGCCGGAACAGCATTTCACCCAGCCGCCGCCACGCTACACCGAAGCGACGCTGGTGAAACGTATGGAAGAACTGGGCATCGGGCGCCCCTCAACCTATGCCAGCATCGTCACGACGATTCAGGACCGCGGCTATGTGCGCCGCGAGGGCCAGCGGTTGATCCCCGAGGACAAGGGGCGACTGGTCACAGCCTTCCTGGAAAACTATTTCCGCAAATACATCGGGTATGATTTCACCGCCGACCTTGAGGACCAGCTGGATAAGGTGTCCGCAAACGACGCGGATTATAAGGACGTGTTGACCCGTTTCTGGCGTGATTTTTCTGCGGCCATTGCCGAAACCGCTGACCTGCGCATCACGGAAGTGCTGGAAAAAATTAACGAGGTGCTTGAACCGCATCTGTTCCCGCCTTTGGAAGACGGCGGCGACCCACGGCTCTGCCCAAATTGCGGCAACGGGCGTTTGTCGATGCGCACCGCACGTTCCGGCGGGGCGTTTATCGGCTGCTCCGCGTACCCGGAATGTCGCTACACCCGTCCGTTCGGCCCGCCAAACCCGGAGGCCGAAGCCTCCGCAATTCCGCCGGAAGGGAAATTGCTGGGCTCGGATGATGGCGATGAAATTCGCGTGTTCAAGGGGCGCTTCGGTCCTTATGTCCAGCGCGGCGAAGTGACAGAAGAGAACAAGAAACCGCCACGCCAGTCGGTGCCAAAGGAATGGCCACCAGAAGAGCTGGAGTTGGAGCGCGCGCTGATGCTCTTGTCCCTGCCTCGTGAAATCGGGCCACACCCCGAAGACGGGATCATGGTCTGGTCCAACATCGGGCGCTACGGTCCCTACCTTAAACACGCGCCCAGCACCTCTGATCGCGGGGGCACCAACGCCAACCTCGGCGATATTGACGAGGTATTTACCGTTGGCATGAACCGCGCCGTCCAATTGCTGGCTGAAAAGGTTGCCAGCCGCGGCGGGCGCGGTGCAGCCGCAAAACCGCTGCGCGAATTGGGTGAACATCCGGCAGCCGGTGGTCCGGTCAATGTGATGAAGGGCAAGTACGGCCCATATGTGAAATGGGAAAAGATCAACGCAACGATCCCCGACACCATTGATCCTGAAGAACTGACCATGGATCAGGCGGTGCACTTGATCGACGAGCGGGCAGAAAAGGCGGGAAAAAAGAAACCTGCAGCCAAGAAAAAGGCGCCGGCAAAGAAAAAAGCCGCGCCCAAAAAGGCGACCGCCAAGACGACAGCTGCGAAAAAGCCGGCTGCAAAAAAGCCAGCAGCCAAGAAACCTGCTGCTAAGAAAGAAGCAACGGCCAAAAAAGACGACGAGGCCTAAGACAGGGGCGGTTGTTGCCGCCCGCCTCATCTCTTTGTGATTTGATCCTGCCAGCCGGCAATGCGACACCGTCAAAAAACGACGAAAGGCAGAGCAATGGCAGGATCACCCTTTACGCGACGTGCGCTTATCGCAAGCGGCACCGCGGCCCTTTTCACCCCTTCATTTGTCAGAGCGCAAACCGATGACGCCGCAGGTGTCCGGCGCAACGCCACAAGCTTTGTGGCGCAGGACTGGCGCGATCATTTTGACACATTGGGCAAATCGGCCATTGTTGCGGACACCAGTTCACGTGCGCTGCATTACTGGAACAGTGATGCCAGCGATTACCGCGTCTATCCCACCTCTGTTCCCGCGACCGAAGAGCTGACCAAGCGCGGTTACACCAAGATCATGCGCAAGAAAGTCGGCCCCGACTGGACCCCGACCGCATCGATGATGGAGCGGTTTCCCGACTACAAATATATGCCCCCCGGCCCGGACAACCCGTTGGGCACCCATGCGATGTATCTGGGATGGCCTGCCTACATCATCCACGGCACGCAGGACACGCGCAAAATCGGGCGGCGGTCCTCGGACGGCTGTATCGGGCTTTATAACTACCAGATCGAAGAACTCTTTGCGCTCTGTCCTGTTGGCACGCAGGTTCGCATTATCTGACCGATTTCCTCTTGTGACCATTTGACACCGCCGCGTCGCAGCGTCACAAACAGGTTAATTAACTTTGACCTGCGAAGAGGGAACACCGATGAAAAAAGTCTATGGCTCGGCTGCTGAAGCACTGGATGGTGTCCTTTCGGACGGGATGCTGATTGCTTCGGGCGGTTTCGGCCTTTGCGGCATTCCTGAACTGCTGCTGCAGGCGATCAAGGAAAACGGCGCGAAAAATCTGACGTTTGCATCAAACAATGCAGGCGTCGACGATTTTGGCATCGGCATTCTGTTGCAGACCAAGCAGGTCAAAAAGATGATCAGCTCTTATGTGGGCGAGAACGCAGAGTTCATGCGCCAGTATCTGTCCGGCGAACTGGAGCTTGAATTCAACCCGCAGGGCACATTGGCCGAACGGATGCGGGCGGGCGGCTGTGGTATTCCCGGGTTTTACACCAAGACCGGCGTGGGCACCGTGATTGCCGAGGGCAAAGAGGTCAAGAATTTCAACGGTCAGGACTATATCCTTGAAGAAGGTATCGTGGCCGATCTGTCCATCGTGAAAGCGTGGAAAGCGGATGAAACCGGCAATCTGGTGTTTCGCAAAACAGCACGCAACTTTAATCCGCCGGCTGCCATGTGCGGCAAGGTTTGCGTTGTCGAGGTTGAAGAGATCGTTCCGACAGGGTCGCTGGACCCCGATATGATCCACCTGCCCGGCATCTATGTGCACCGCATTATTCAGGGTGATCACGAAAAACGGATCGAACAGCGCACCGTCCGGCAAAGGGCGTAAACCGGCATCATGGCCAAGAAACCTGCATCCGCCACGCCCGTCAGCCCCTATCAGGGGTTGGAGGACCGCGCGTTCTGGCGCGCCGGTGTGGTCGAAGCCGGTTCATATCCGCCGCCCGATATTTACCGGCCCAAATACACCATCGACAAGCAGTTGCCGATTTTCACGGCAGGCAGTTGTTTCGCCCAACATGTCGGGCGCACCCTTGCGCAGGCCGGATATAACGTGCTCGACACGGAACCCTTGCCGGCTTTCGTCCCTGCCGATCTGGCGCAGAAACACGGTTACCGGCTGTATTCGGCGCGGTTTGGCAACATCTATACCGTGCGACAATTCTTACAGCTGCTGCAAGAAGCCTTTGGAAAATTCCATCCTGCCGATCCGATTTGGGAAAAGGACGGGATGTTTTATGATGCCATGCGCCCGGGCGTTACGCCTGGCGGTCTGGCCACGGCTGAATATGTGCGCGAGGCCCGCGAGCATCACTTGCGCGCAATTCAGGAAGCGGTGGCCAGCACCGGCATGGTCGTTTTTACCCTTGGTCTGACCGAGACATGGCAGCACACGCCAAGCGGCACGATCTATCCAACCGCCCCCGGCACGATTGCGGGAGAAATTGACCCTGAAGTGCACAGCTTTGTAAACTTTCGCGCCGCTGAAATCCGCAAGGATTTTCTGATGGTGCGCAAGATTTTTCAGGCCGCGAATCCGAATGTGAAGTTTTTGCTGACAGTAAGCCCCGTGCCCTTGACCGCAACAGCCAGCGGCGCACATGTCCTGCCTGCCACAACCTATTCCAAATCCGTCCTGCGCACGGTCGCGGGTGAACTGGCCGAGGACTTTGACGACATCGACTATTTCCCCAGCTTTGAAATCGTGTCCTCGCATCCTTCAGCTGGCAAGTTTTTCGAGCGCAACATGCGCAGCGTCAAACCCTATGGCGTGCGGCAGGTGATGAAAGCGTTCCTAACAGCGCATAGCGGCGAGGCCAAAAAGACACCCAAGGAAATCCGCCAACAGCGTCGCGCGGCGCGCCGCCAACAGGCCGAGAGCGAGACCCCAGCAACGCAGGACGATCTGATCTGCGAAGAAGAACTGCTGGACGCGTTTCGCAAATGAGCAAGCTGATGATCATAGGGTCCAGCCATGTCGGCGCGTATAAAAACGCGGCCGAAGATTTTGCGCGCGCCTATCCTGATATCGATGTCAGTTTTTTCGCCATGCGCGGCCCCTTGTTTCTAATGGGGTCGATGGACGATGCCGGCACCTTTACCCCCAGCTTTCGCAACGACAAGGATCGTGCCTTTGTGCGCGAAACAAACGGTGCTGAACTGGCCCATACCGACGGTATCGACCATCTGCTGTTGGTGGGACATCGCTTTGCCTTCGGTAACCTGACATCGCTCCTTCAAGATCATGACGTTCTTGAAGGGGTGCGCACCGGCCGCGCCAAGCTGATTTCAGAAGGGTTGCTGAAAGAGATCATCGAGAACGTTGCCGTCACGTCGGTTGGCGAAGCGCTTGCCCAGCTCAATGGTTATGAAAAACCCGTCACCTTTGCCATGGCCCCCTACCCTGCCAGCAGTATCGTCGTTCGCGCCAAAAATTATGAAATGGCCCGCCTGTTGGAACTGTTCTGGGGACGGCCGGACGCCGCATGGGTGTTCGAACTTTGGCTGGATCACGTGCGCCAAGCCTTGACCGATAAGGGTCACGCGCTTTTGGTGCAGCCTGATGCGGTGAACGCGGGGCCTTTCGCGACCAAACCCGAATTCGCAAATCGCGCCGCGAACGTCGATGGCGACACATTGAACAACACGGATCACCGCCACATGAACGCTGACTTCGGTCTGGCCATGTTGCACGCCTATGCTGAAAACCACCTTGGCCTTGCACCGCAGGAAACAGCCAAGGCCACGCTTAACGAGAGGATTGCCTGATGTCTTGGGACAGAAACCAAATGGCCGCACGTGCGGCACAAGAGCTGGAAGACGGCATGTATGTGAACCTTGGCATCGGCATTCCGACGCTTGTGGCGAACTATGTCGGGGACAAGGACATTACCTTGCAGTCCGAAAACGGCATGTTGGGCATGGGCCCTTTCCCGTTTGATGGCGAAGAAGACGCTGACCTGATCAACGCGGGCAAACAGACCATCACTGAATTGAACCGCACGGCCTACTTCGATTCAGCGACGTCTTTCGGGATGATCCGTGGGGGCAAGATTGCCGCGGCGATCCTTGGCGCGATGGAAGTTGCTGAAAACGGCGATCTGGCAAACTGGATGATTCCGGGCAAGCTGGTCAAAGGTATGGGCGGCGCGATGGATCTGGTGGCCGGTGTCGGGCGCGTGATCGTCGTAATGGATCACGCCAACAAACACGGCGAAAGCAAAGTGCTGAAGGAATGTACCCTGCCGCTGACCGGCAAAGGTGTGGTGGACCGGATCATCACAGACCTTGGTGTGCTGGACGTGGTCGAGGGCGGTTTGCGCATCGTCGAATGTGCCGATGGCGTCACCGAAGAAGAGTTGCGTGCCGCCACACAGGCCACAGTGGTTTGAAACAGGGGTGGGCAAATTGCCCCCCCTCCCCCAATCACGCGCGTCTTTAGCGTAGTGATGAGCTTTCTGACGCAGCCAAGCGCAGCTGCGTCAGTTTAACGCCGCAAAGACGCATCCATCAGTGATCAATTCCGGCGGTGTCTGGCACAGCCCCTTTGCCACCTGAAAGGCGGCCAGCACCTTGGGCACATAATCGCGTGTTTCGGCGAACGGCGGCACGCCTTCATGTTTGCGCACCGATCCCTCCCCCGCATTATACCCCGCCAGCACAAGAATCGGATCGTTTTCGAATTCGCCCATCAGCCAGTCGAGGTATTTAACCCCGCCGCGGATGTTCTGGGTTGCCAACAAACTGTCCTCGACACCAAAGCGGGCGGCGGTGGCGGGCATCAACTGCATCAGCCCCTGCGCCCCTGCGCTGCTTTCTGCATCCACCTTGCCTGCAGACTCCACCGTTATCACAGCCAAGACCAAAGCGGGGGACACCTGCGTGCCAACAGTAGAGCGCAAAATATCAATGCCATTGCTGCGCGCAATGTCCTGCATGTGCTGCAAACGCGGTGCGGGCACCTTGCTGGTGGCACCGGCCAGAACAGTGATCGCGGTTTGCAGTCGTCCCGGACCGGCCTTGGCTGCCTCCGGCGAGACCTTGTCCCAGAACCAGTCATACTGCCCCGGTGTTTCCCGCGTCACCGCGCCAGAAGGTGCCAAAGCCACTTCGGCCTGTGGGGCGTCGACCTGTGCGGCCGGGTCAATCTGGATTGTAATGCGATTCTTGCTGCCCGACTTTGGCGGCTTCACCCGTTTGGCGCTGAAGTCTGCAAAGGGTTTCGGCCCCTCTGCATGGGCACTACCCAAGCAAATGCCCCCCGCCAGAAGCGATGAAGTGATAATTCGGAACATGCCTGCCTGCTTTTGTTATGCTTGTCGGCTCGATTTAGCGGAAATATTCCACAAAACAGTCTTTCAAACCAGCCAAACGTGGCACAGAACGTGGCGATTTCGCCATATTTCGCCGCGATAGGGGAACTAATCAACTAAATCGACGCGGTAAACACATTATTAATCTCATTATTACAGCAACTTAGCAGATCACCTGCGATATTTATCCCTGTAAACGAAAAAGTCACATTTGCTGCCAAATTGGTGCCCCATTCTGGGGGCTATATAGCGTCATACCAAGTCGGACAGGCAGCCAACTGAGAGAAACGGTTGCCACAACGGACGGCAGGGTTGGAACTTAAAACCTACATGATCCTTGGAGGGACATACCATGATGAACTTTATCAAAAACTTCCGTGCAGACGAAGACGGCGCCGTAACAGTTGACTGGGTTGTTTTGACAGCCGCCGTTGTTGGCCTGGCCGTTGCAGCATACTCATCCATCGAATCCGGCGCGTCCAACCTGACAGCGAACACCGGCACATTCCTTGACGGCCGTGACCCTAACCTGGTTACCCCATAAGCTACCTACGCGGTTAGCTAAGAAAGTCTGAATAAGACTTTAAGGAGGGAGGCACGTTCTGGCACTAGAGCGCGCCTCCCTTTTCTTGCCGAATGCAGGAACCCATTTCACTCGTAAGAGGGTTATTCGATGTTTAAGAAATTACAAACGTTTTCAAAATCCGAAGACGGTGCAGTCACAGTCGACTGGGTCGTGCTTACTGCCGCAGTTGTGGGGTTGGCAGTGGTCGCTATCTTCGCGATCCAAGGTCCGACCGACGATGTCGGTGACGGCGTAGGCACCTGGCTCGACGCTTACGAACCCGGTAGCAGCTAAGCGATTGAAGCAGCGTACAACCGATCCGATGGGTCGGTTTTACCGGTTTGTACCCCCCCCGTGAAGCCGAGCGGGCAAACGCCGCATCCCTTTCACCACCCCGGCAAAAAATAGCCACATTCATGTGGCACGTTCAAAAAACGAAATAGGCGTCGGGCTAAACCCGACTCGCACAGTAACAAGAGGTAAGAGACATGCGCATGGTATTCGGATTGGTTCTTTTGGTGGGCATCGCGCTTGCTGGCGGAGCTGTATACCTGGCCAAGGATCGGATCGCGCAATACCAGTACGCGAACGCTCAGGCCCAGGCGGCATTGGCAAAGATTGTACCCACCCAGACTGTTTATGTTGCAACGGGTACGCTCAAATACGGACAACGCCTGACAAAAGAAAACGTAAGGGCCGTAAACTGGCCCGAGAATGCGATCCCCGAAGGATCGTTTGTCGATATGGCCACCCTCTTTCCCGAAAACACCGACGAATTGCGCGTGGTTTTGCGGGCGATTGAAAAAGACGAGGCGATTATGGCCCTCAAGGTGACCGAACCCGGCGAAGACACCGGTCTGACTTCGCGCCTTGAACGTGGGCAACGCGCCTTTACCGTCAAGGTTGACGTTTCCAGCGGCGTCTCCGGTTTCTTGCGCCCCGGTGACAAGGTAGACGTCTATTGGACAGGTCGCACAACCGGCACGCGCAGTGAATCGCGTGAAGTAACAAAATTGATCGAAGCTGCAGTCAAATTGATCGCCATCGACCAGAGCGCTGGTGGGACACATGACGAGCCGACGATCGCACGCACTGTAACCGTGTCCGTCAGCCCCCAACAAGTGGCCGCACTTGCGCAGGCACAATCAACCGGTTCGCTGTCCCTCTCCCTTGTCGGGGCCGAAGACGACACAATCGCCTCCGCCATCGAAGTTGACCAACGTTCCCTGTTGGGCATCGAAGCCGAAACTGTGAAAGCGGAAGTGGCGGCAGAGAAGGTTTGTACGATCCGCACACGCCGCGGTGCCGAAGTGGTCGAGATCCCGATCCCCTGCACCAACTAAGCCAGACACGTACCAAGCTGGAAACTCTGGCAAAACCAATTGCTTGAAACAGCGCCGCATCCCCGCGGCGCTGTTGTCATTTTCGGTTATGTTGCCATTTACCCACATAAGCTGTTCCCGCGAACACCTTGATTCTTGCAATAAAAATGAATTTGGCGCAGAGTGATCCAAACGACGGGCGAAAAGACCCTACTTTGAGGCGTGATCAAAAAGGCAGGTCACATGAAAATTGATAGATTTATGAAAGCAGCCCTTGTCGGGCTGTCCTTAAGTGTCATGCCACTGGCAATCTCCGCTCCGGCTCCGGCCTTTGCGGAAACGCTGCGTGTCGTGAAAAAGGGCACGAATTCCACACTTGATGTTCCGATGAACCGGGCCGTTGTTGTGGAAAGTGATATTCCTTTTGCAGAACTCAGCATCGCCAACCCCGGCATCGCGGACATCTCGTCCCTGTCGGACCGCACGATTTACGTTTTGGGCAAAGCGCCCGGTTTGACCACACTGACCCTGTTGGACGCCAGCGGCCAGTTGATCACCAACGTGAACGTAAGGGTCGCTGCAGACGTTTCCGAATTTAAAGAGCGACTGCGCCAGATCCTTCCGGGCGAAAAAATCGAAGTACGCACTGCCAATGATGGTATTGTGTTGTCGGGCGTTGTTTCCTCGACGCAGCGCTTGCAGCGCGCGCTGGATCTTGCCCAGCGGTATGCGCCTGAACGTGTTTCAAACCTGATGAGCGTCGGTGGCGTGCAACAGGTGATGATGAAGGTCCGTTTTGCTGAAATGCAGCGCAACGTGTCGAAATCACTAAGCTCTTCCTTGTCCTTGAACGGGGCCGTTGGCGGCACCGGCATCAATGGCGGTTCCGGCGTGACCAACAACTCGGGCGGCGTTGCGACCTCACTGGGCGGCAACATCCCTGCATCCAACCAGAACGCCGGCGCGATCTTGTTCGGCTTTAACGCAGGATCGACCCAAGTGGGCATCCTGCTGGAAGCCTTGGAGCAAAAAGGCGTCGTGCGCTTTCTGGCGGAACCCAACCTTGTCGCACTATCCGGTCAAGAAGCGAAATTCCTTGCCGGTGGTGAATATCCCGTCCCCGTGGCACAGCTGAACGGCCGGATTTCGGTGAAATTCAAGCCCTACGGTGTTGAACTGGCCTTTATCCCCCGTGTGGTGGACAAGGATGTCATCAACCTGGAAATGCGGGCCGCGGTTTCCGCGATTGACCCGACCAACAGCATCGCTTTGGGCAACGGCATCGAAATCTCGGCCTTTACACGGCGCGAGACGTCTTCGACGGTAGAACTGCGCGACGGCGAAAGCTTTGCCATTGCCGGCCTGCTGACAGATGACTTTGTTGATAACTCAAGCCAGCTGCCCTGGATCGGCGACGTTCCAATTCTGGGGGCACTTTTCCGCTCGGCAGATTATCAGCGCAGCCAGACCGAATTGGTGATCATCGTCACTGCACATCTGGTCACCCCAACACGGGGCGAGGCGCTTGCGCTTCCCACCGACCGGATCAAACCACCTACTGAAAAGGACCTGTTCCTCTTTGGTCGCGCCTCCGAAGATACGCGCGCCCCGACAACGGGTGCCGCTGGAGAGGTTGCCAAACAAGACTTTGGTGGGTCATATGGGTATGTACTGGATTAAACCAATGAAAACCCACATGCGCAAAAAATTCAAGATTGCAGGGATCACCGCTGTACTGGCAACAGTTCTAGGCTGTGGGCAAAGCTCTGATCCCGTGTACACGCAGTTTTATCGCGAAGCGGGCGCGTTGACCGACACGGGTAACTTTGGCAATGCGACGCTGAACAACCGCTTGGTCATGACCGGCGAACGGCAGTACACCTTTGATCTTGCGAACAGATTTGCATCCGAAGTGGATTCAACGGTCACGTTTGAATTCAACTCGGCGCTCCTTGATGGCAGGGCACAGGCGATCCTGCGTCAGCAGGCCAGCTGGATCAGACAGTTCCCCGAAATCCGTTTCCGTGTTTACGGCCATACGGATGCCGTCGGATCAAACGGCTTTAACAAGGCACTTGGTAAACGTCGCGCCGATGCGGTTGTCAGTTTCCTAAGCACGTTGGGCGTCAGCCGCAGCCGTTTGGAAGCTGTAGTGTCCTTCGGGGAAACCCAGCCATTGATCGTGACGCAGGGCCGTGAGCGCCGCAACCGCCGTACCGTGACCGAAGTAAACGGTTTTGTGGATCGTCATCCGACAGTGCTGGACGGCAAATATGCCGAAATCATCTATCGTGATTACGTCGCCAGCGCGGTACCGCCAACGCAGCTGAGCGAAGGTGCCCTGGCCGTCGATTAATTCGCCGCTGCCGTTTAAGACCGCCTTTTAAAAATGCTGCCCGGTCCCCTTTTCGCGAGGGGACGGGCATTTGATCTCGCCGCACCAATCCACGGCCGCAGGCAGGATCGTTTCAAGATACCCAACAATCGAAACTTTTTGGCCCCAATCTCGCCCCAGTTGCCTGCGATATCACGCTCTATAGGACAAATGTGTCTGCGTAAAATGCCAGACATGGGTGACCGCAAGGGGTGACAATCTGCACATCAGAAGCAGGATAAGCCTTTGCCAAGCCCTTGCGAGCAAAGGATATAAATGATGAGCAGTGTTATGCCACAACCCCAAACAGCGCCTATCGTGGCCTGTACCGTCAGCCGCGACGTACAAAACTTTGATCTGTTGATCGAAGACATGGAAGACGCGCTGGGGGAAAGCTGGGGTGATCTGGGATTTGCCGAAGCACTGGCGTTTTTTGGTCAGCCTGAAGCCGAGCAGATGGAGTTCATTGCCTTGGCGATGGACGAAACTGACGAAGACAATCTGGTGCTGATGAGCGAGATCATCACACAGGCCAAAGCGCGTGACATCAAAGTGATCCTGATCGCCGAAGACATGACGACCGCCGCTTTGCATTCGCTGCTGCGCAAGGGCGCTGATGAATTTGTACCCTACCCCCTGCCCGAAGGCGAATTGGCCCAAGCCATTGCGCGCGTCAGCAAGGAAGAAGAGGCCCCTGCCCCCGAGCCGGCGAATGCCCCGACCCTAAAGGCCGGCGCGCAAAAAGATGGCGCATTGATTGTTGTGCATGGTCTTGCCGGTGGCACCGGATCGACCACCATGGCGGTGAACCTTGCGTGGGAGCTGGCCAATGTGGACAAGAAAAATCCGCCCTCGGTCTGCTTGTTGGATCTGGACCTGCAATTCGGTGCAGTCGCCACGTTCCTTGACCTGCCACGCCGCGAAGTCGTTTACGAAATGCTGTCCGAAACCGACAACATGGACGAAGAGATTTTTGGTCAGGCCCTGCTGACTTATGAAGACCGCTTGCAGGTGCTAACCGCACCTACAGATATGCTGCCGCTCGACCTGATCAATTCCGAAGATGTGACGCGCGTCCTGGATATGGCGCGCAATCAGTTCGATTACGTGATTGTCGACATGCCTTCGACGCTAGTTCAGTGGTCCGAAGCGGTTTTGAACATGGCGCATATCTATTTCGCGATGATCGAACTCGACATGCGTTGTGCGCAGAACACGCTGCGGTTCAAACGCGCGCTGCAATCCGAAGAGCTGCCGGTTGAAAAACTGCGCTATGTGATGAACCGCGCGCCAAAGTTCACCGATCTGAACGCCAAGAGCCGCGTCAAACGCATGGCGGAATCGCTTTCAATCTCGATTGACGTGCAACTGCCCGACGGCGGCAAGCCGATCACGCAAGCCAACGATCACGGCATGCCACTGGCCGCCTCTGCGCCCAAAAGCCCGCTGCGCAAAGAGCTGATGAAGCTGGCCGCGTCGATCCATGACCTTAAAAATGATCAGGCCGAAGCCGCTTAACCCTGACGGAAAGAAACAATATGTTTTCCAAGTACAAAAAGCCCGGCGCAAAAGCCTCCGCTAAACAGCCGGTCGAGGTTATTGACAACGTTACGCCGATCGAAGCGCCAAAAGCGGCCAAAACGATGCGCAAGGCGCTGGCCCCTGCCGCCGCCGCACCGGTTGATAAAGAGGTCAAGCGCAAGCAGCGCATGTCCGAGATCAAGCTTGAACTGCACCGCGCGCTTCTCGACAACCTGAACCTGTCCGCCCTCGAACACGCGAGCGAAGCGGATTTGCGTCAGGAGATCAACGAGATCGCCGTCGAAATCCTCGCAGAGAAAAGCATCGTTTTGAACCGCGAAGACCGCATGACGCTCAACTCCGAGCTTTATGACGAAGTTACGGGCCTTGGCCCCCTTGAGACATTGCTCAAGGACGAGACGGTCAACGATATTCTGGTAAACGGTCCGCAACAGATTTTCGTCGAACGCGACGGCAAACTCGAACTGACGGAAATCACGTTCAAGGACGAACGCCACCTGCTGCGCATCATCGACAAGATCGTGTCGGCCGTGGGGCGTCGTGTGGATGAAAGCAACCCATATGTGGATGCCCGTTTGCAGGACGGTTCGCGTTTCAACGCAATGGTGCCGCCGGTTGCGGTTGACGGCTCGCTCGTCTCCATTCGTAAGTTTAAAAAGGACAAACTGGGCATTGATGATCTGGTGAACTTCGGTGCCTTCACCGAAGAAATGGCCGCCTATCTGCAAGCCGCCGTTGCCACCCGTCTGAATGTCATCGTGTCCGGTGGTACGGGTTCCGGTAAAACGACAACCCTTAACGCCTTGTCATCCTTCATCGACAACGCCGAACGTATCCTGACGATCGAGGATACGGCGGAACTTCAACTGCAACAGACCCACGTGGGCCGGATGGAAAGCCGTCCGCCAAACGTTGAGGGCAAAGGTGAAGTTTCCCCGCGCGACTGTTTGAAAAACGCCCTGCGGATGCGTCCTGACCGGATCATCGTTGGTGAAACGCGTGGCGAAGAAGTTATCGACATGTTGCAGGCGATGAACACAGGTCACGATGGATCAATGACCACGATCCACGCGAACTCCGCGCGCGATGGTGTGTCACGTTTGGAAAACATGATCGCGATGGCCGGTATCGAGATGCCCCTGAAAGCGGTGCGCTCCCAGATATCATCGGCTGTGAACCTGATTGTGCAGGCTTCGCGTTTGCAAGACGGCTCGCGCCGCATGACCTCGATCACAGAGATTACCGGCATGGAAGGTGACGTCATCTCTATGCAGGAAATCTTTCGCTACCAGCGTGTAGGTCTGACCCCTGACAACAAAATTATCGGCCATTTCACGGCCACCGGCGTGCGCAGCCACTATGCGGAACGGTTCCGCATGTGGGGCTATGACCTGCCGTCTTCTATCTACGAACCCGTTGCGGCCCAGTGACCCATTTGATGCGCAACCGGCGCAATAAGGAATAATGCAATGAGTGCAGAACCTATTATCTATGCCCTGATTTTTGTCGGCGTGCTGGTGCTTGTCGAGGGCCTGTATCTTGTGGTCTTTGGCAAATCCATCAGCCTGAACAGCCGCGTGAACCGCCGGCTTGAAATGCTGGAAAAAGGCACGCGCCGCGAAGAAGTGTTGGAAAAGCTCCGAAAGGAGATGGAACAGCACATGAATTCCAAGTCGATTCCGCTGTATTCGCTATTGTCGGAAAAGGCACAGCGCGCGGCCATCGCATTTAGCCCGCAGCAGTTGATCATGTTGATGGGCGGCGTGGCTGTTGTCGCCTTTCTGGGGCTGACCATCGGTACGGAAACCGAAGCGCCCGTGCGCGCCTTGATTTCGGTTGGGATCGGGATCGGCGCGATCTATTTCTGGGTCTCGTCAAAAGCGAACAAGCGGATGGGCATGATCGAAGAACAACTGCCCGATGCTGTTGAACTGATGGTGCGTTCCTTGCGTGTGGGTCATCCGTTTTCCAGTGCCATTTCCATTGTGGCCAAAGAGGTGCAGGACCCGCTGGCGTCTGAATTCGGCGTCATCGCGGATGAAGCCGCTTATGGTCGTGACGTAGGCGAGGCGCTCAAGGATATGGCCGAACGGCTGGACATGCAGGATTTGCGTTTTCTCGCGGTTGCTGTGACGATCCAGCAGCAATCAGGTGGTAACCTTGCCGAAATCCTTGCCGGTCTGGCCAAGGTGATCCGCGCACGTTTCCGTCTGTTCCGCCGCGTGAAAGCCATCACCGCCGAGGCGAAATGGTCCGGTAAATTCCTGTCCGCCTTTCCCATTGTCGCGCTGATCGTGATCAACGTGTCCGATCCGCATTACTATGACGAGGTTATGGACAACCCGATGTTCATTCCGGCCTGTTTCCTTGTCGGCATCTTCTTGTGCGCCAACCTGTTCGTGATGCGCATTCTTACAGACATCAAAGTGTAACCGGGGGGTATTTTCAAAATGCTGACAGCAATCAACAATCAAATCACCACCCTGCTCGGGCCGATGGGGTTGATCATCATTGTCGGTGCGCTGGGGGTGATCCTTGTGGCATTGACCGTCGTTATGATGGTGAAACAACCAGAGGACCCGCTGGAAAAACTGAAACGCGCCTCAAACCGGGGAGTACAGGCGGGCGACGGCAAGACCCAGCTGCGACAGGCCGATGGCAACCAGCAGCTGCAAAAGTTCGCCAAGTTTCTGGAACCTGAAGATGTGGCGGAACTGTCCGCGCGTCAGTTACAACTGCGTCAGGCCGGTTATCAGGGCCGTGATGCCGTGCGCATGTTCTACTTTGCCCAGATGGCTCTTGCTCTGGTCGGGCTGCTTGCCGGTGTGGTCTACATCAACTTTATGGGCGGCGGTGAAGGCCTAAGCACACAAAAAACGATCATCTATACCATCGGACCGGGTGCGATCGGGTATTATCTGCCGAAATATTGGGTGACCCGTCGCGTGGAAGCGCGCAAGGAAGAGATCACCGCCGGTTTCCCCGACTCCCTTGACATGATGCTGGTTTGCGTCGAAGCGGGCCAGTCTCTGGATCAGTGTATTGTCCGCGTGGCGAGAGAATTGAAAGCCTCCTATCCCGCTCTTTCAGAAGAGTTTGAAGTGGTCGCCTATGAGATGAAAGCCGGTAAGGATAAGGTCACGGTTCTGAACGATATGGGCGAACGCTGTGGTGTTCAGGATGTCTCGTCTTTTGTAACCGTGCTGGTGCAATCGGCCGCCTTTGGTACATCCATCTCGGACGCCTTGCGGGTCTATGCGGGTGAAATGCGTGACAAACGTGTGATGCGCGCCGAAGAAGCTGCAAACAAGTTGCCAACCAAGATGACACTTGCCACTATGATGTTAACCGTACCGCCGTTGCTGATCATTCTGGTCGGACCTTCGGTGCATGGCATCACACAGTTGGGCAACATGTCAGGACCCGGACAATAAGACACGCATCCTTCGGGCGCTTCATTTGCGGCGCTCTGGCCTCGCTTTCACTTCTCGGATTGGCCGCCTGTTCAACGGGCGGCTTTTCTGCGGCTGGTGAACAGGTCTATGCGCCCGGCGTGAACCAACGCGCCGTTGCCGAAGACGGGATCGAGGTGGGGCACCGCCTGATTGCCGCAGGTCAGTACGAACTGGCGATCAAATCCTTTAATCGCGCGGCACTGGAGCACGGGCTGGACGTTGACGTTCTGTCAGGGCTGGGCAGTGCAAACCTTGGGCTGGGACGTCTGGGGCAAGCCGAAAGCCTGCTACGCAAGGCGGTGAAAAAGGACACCACCCAACCCGAAGTCTGGAATAATCTGGGCGTTGTGCTGATGGAACGCGGCAAAACTCTCGAAGCGGAACAGATCCTGCGCCGCGCCTATGCAATGGACAATGGCGAAAGTGACGCAATCCGGGACAATTTGCGCTTAGCGCTCGCAAAATCCGAAAATTCTGATACTGTTGGGGTTGACGACGATAATTATAAATTGGTGCGAAGAGGCTCAGGCGATTACCTGATCAGCTCGACACTATAATAGTCGGGGCCGAAAAGGCCTAAGGCAGAGCAGTAAAAGGACGCTAAAATGCGCCACCCTATTCTAATGGCCCTCTGCGTTGCAGGGGTTACCGCAGTTGCAGGCTGTGGTCAAAAAGACGCAAACGCCACGGTGGAACGTGCCTTTCAGGACGTTGATGCACTTGATGGCAACGACATTTCCGAAGTGATGCTGACAGTGGCCGACCCGAACGAGGCGATCACCTATTTCCAGCGCGCCACCACAACCAACCCTGACCGGATTGACCATCAACGCGGGCTTGCCGCGTCGCTGGTGCGTGCCAAGCGGGCAACCGAAGGTGCCGCCGCGTGGAAAAAGGTCACCGAAATGCCCGAGGCCAATGCCGACGACAGTGTTGAACTGGCTGACGCCTTGATCCGCTCGGGCGATTGGGCCGGCGCAGAACGCGTATTGGATGCAGTGCCGCCGACCCACGAAACCTTTAAACGCTACCGCCTTGAAGCGATCGTCGCGGACAGCAACAAGGAATGGAAAAAAGCGGACAGCTTTTATCAAACCGCTGTTGGCCTGACGACAACACCCGGTTCGGTGATGAACAACTGGGGTTACTCCAAACTGACGCGCGGCGATTATCCTGCGGCAGAGCGGCTGTTTTCCGATGCGATCCGTCAGGATGGGTCTTCCTTTACCGCCAAGAACAACCTCATTCTGGCCCGCGCCGCGCAACGTGATTACACGCTGCCCGTGATCCCGATGGACCAGTCAGAGCGCGCTCAGCTGTTGCACACCATGGCCTTGTCAGCGGTGAAACAGGGCGATGTCGAAACCGGCAAAGGCCTGCTGCGTGAAGCCATCGACACCCACCCGCAACACTTCGAGGCGGCGGTTCGGTCCCTTCGCGCCCTAGAGAACGGCTGAGCCCGTGGCGATTGATGCCACAGATGCGATGTGGTTTTTGCCTTTCGTCCTGCCGATCTGTCTTTATGTCGCCTTCACCGATATGGCGCGGATGAAAATCACAAACCCGGCGGTCATTGCACTGACGCTGGTTTTTGTAATTGTTGGCTTCTTCTTGATGCCGTTCACCGACTACCTCTGGCGCCTTGCTGCCTTGGTGATCGTGCTGGTGGTTGGCATTGTGCTGAACGCGGCCGGTGCCTTTGGCGCGGGCGACGCGAAATTTGCCGCCGCCGCTGCCCCCTTTATCGCGCTTGGCGATCTGCGCCTGCTGATGGCACTTTTTGCAGCGACACTTTTAGCTGCTGCAGTTGCACATAAGGGCGTGAAATTCACGCCCCTGCGCCGACTTGCACCGCACTGGACCAGCTGGGAACAAGGCAAAAAATTCCCGATGGGCCTCGCGCTTGGCCCCGCCTTGGCGATTTATCTCATTCTCGGGGCGCTCTATGGCAGTTAATCGCGCCCCTCACCCTAAAAATGTCTCAAATTCAGGGCATACCGCTGTAAACGCCATCTTCAGCCCTGTTCCCGCATATAACGCGCAACCCTGATCACCGGAGCCGCACCATGAACATGCAAACAAACACCGTCATGGCCCCGCCCCCGCCCAAGCGGCTGGAGGAAATGAAACTCCCCCTTGTGATGATGCGCGATATTATCCTCAAGACGATCTTTCGAAAAAACGTCGAGATGGTGAGCGAACTGGCCGCCGCCGTATGCCTGCCGGTCCCTGTCACGCAAGAACTTGTCGATATGGCCCGCACCCAACGCCTGCTTGAGGCGACGGGTACGCTGAATGCCAATAACAGCAACGAAATGGGCTATCAGTTGACCGATGCCGGTAAGGCACGGGCGCTCGATGCCTTGGCACAATCGGAATATTTCGGGCCGATGCCGGTGCCACTGGATGTTTATTATGAACAGGTCAAACGCCAATCCGTACGCAACATTCAGGTCACCCGCGACCAGTTAACCGGTGCGATGGGGCATCTGGTGCTGCCTGACAGCTTGCTGGACCACCTTGGGCCCGCGGTTTCCGCCGGCCGTTCGATCCTGATGTACGGCCCGCCCGGCAATGGTAAATCTTCCATCTCCAACGGTATTCGGGATGCTTTGGGCGATAAAATCTATGTGCCTTACGCCATCGAATACGCCTCTCAGGTCATTACCGTTTATGACCCGATTGTGCACACCAAAGCCGGCGAAAATATCGAAGATCCCAATGCCCTGCGCCGCGTCACCCGTTTTGACAGCAGGTACGTTTGTTGCGAACGCCCGACCGTTATTACCGGCGGTGAATTGACCACTGAAATGCTTGATCTGGTCTATAATCCGACCGCCAAAACCTATCAGGCCCCGCTTCAGCTGAAATCAACCGGCGGGATTTTCATCGTCGATGACCTTGGTCGACAGAAAGAACCACCGCAAAGCATCGTCAACCGCTGGATTGTTCCACTGGAAGAAGCCAAAGACATCCTTGCCCTGCAATCGGGCGAGAAATTCGAGGTGCCTTTCGATACGCTGGTGATCTTTTCCACCAACTTCCACCCGAATGAAATCTTTGACCAAGCGGCCTTGCGGCGGATCTTTTTCAAGATCAAAATCGGCGGACCCAATCAAGAAAACTTTCTGAAAATCTTTGCAATGGTGGCCCGCAAACGCAAAATGCCACTGGACGAAGCGACCTTGGTGCACCTGCTCAAAGTCAAATTCCCGACGATCGACAACATCTACGCCAACTATCAACCGATCTTCCTGATCGACCAGATGATCGCTATCTGCGAGTTCGAGGGCATCCCCTATCAAATGTCCCCTGACCTGATCGACCGCGCATGGGCCAATATGTTTGTGAAAGACGAACATATCGTCAAATAACACTCTTCTCCCATGGTACACGGTCGTCACAGCACGCGCCTTTCCATCTTGCCAATATCCTAAGGCGGCAGCTCTACTGACGGGGGCTGGCCCCCGCGCCTGCGCGTGCTATCTACTCTGTCATGCACGCTCTCCCCCCCACTTTTCAAAACTGGTTTGCCAGCAAAGGCTGGTCTATTCACCCCCACCAGCAGGACATGCTGGATCGTGCAGATGCCCCTGCGCTGTTGTTGATCGCCCCGACGGGGGGCGGCAAAACCCTTTCGGGTTTTCTGCCCACGTTGATCGACCTTGCGGACGGCACACACGAGGGCATGCACACGCTCTATATCTCGCCCTTGAAAGCCCTTGCGGCTGATATCAAACGCAACCTGACAGCACCGGTTGCAGAAATGAACCTGCCTGTCACCATTGATGACCGTACCGGCGACACCCCCCAATCGCGGCGCAAACGTCAACGTGCCGATCCGCCCAATATCTTCCTGACGACCCCGGAAAGCCTTGCCCTGCTGACCAGCTACGACGATGCACACCGCATGTTCAAAGGTCTGAAACGGGTGGTGATCGACGAAATTCACGCATTGGCCGAAAGCAAACGCGGTGACCAGATGATGCTCGCGCTGGCGCGGCTGCAAACGCTTTGCCCCGATCTCAAACGCGTCGGGCTCTCCGCCACTGTCGAAGATCCCACCGCCATCGCCCATCTAATGGCACGCCATCCTGACCCCTGCGAAATCCTGCTGGCCGACCCCGGCCCCGCGCCGGACATCCAGATGCCACGCACCGATGCTGCTCCGCCTTGGGCGGGGGGCGGCGCGGCCTATGCCATTCCTGCGGTGCTTGAGCAGATCAAACAACATAAGACCACGCTGATCTTCCACAACACACGCGCGCAGGCCGAGATATTCTTTCACAATCTGTGGCTGGCGAATGACGAAAGCCTGCCCATCGGCATCCATCACGGCTCGCTCGACCGCGACCAACGCACCCGGGTCGAGGCCGCGATGGTACGCGGCGATTTACGCGCGATTGTCTGTACCGGCAGCCTTGATCTGGGGATCGACTGGGGTGACGTTGACCTTGTGATCCAGATCGGTGCGCCCAAAAACGTGAAACGTCTGGTGCAACGCATCGGCCGTGCCAATCACCGCTATAACGCCCCGTCCAAGGCATTGCTCGTGCCGGCCAACCGGTTCGAAGTTGTCGAATGTGTCGCCGCCCTTGATGCGGTGCTTGCCGGCGAACTGGACGGCGAACCGCGCGGCGCCGGCCCGCGTGATGTGTTGTGCCAGCACATTTTGATCACCGCCTGTGCCGGACCTTTCGATGCTGACGCGCTTTACGCCGAGTTCACCACTGCCGGTGCCTACAGCACGCTGTCACGGGAAGAATTCGATGCCTGCCTGTCGTTTTGCGCAACGGGGGGCTACGCGTTGCGGGCCTATGACCGCTGGCAACGGTTGCTTCAACTGCCCGATGGCCGTTGGCAATTGCGCGACCCGCGCGCCGCGCGCAACATCCGCATGAACATCGGTACCATTCAGGATACCGACACGCTTAAGGTGCGGATGAAACGCAACCGTGGTGGCAAACCGCTGGGAGAGATCGAGGAAGGTTTCGCCGCGACCCTGAGCAACGGTGATACCTTTCTGATCGGCGGCCAGATCGTCAAATACGAGGGTCTGCGCGAAATGACCGTAGAAGTCAGCCGCGACGCTGCCAAAAAGCCCAAGGTGGCCACTTTTGGGGGCACTAAATTCGCCACATCCACGCAGCTGTCAGCCCGGGTGCAACACATGTTCACCCAAGAAAACTGGCCCGAACTGCCGGCCCACACCGCGCAGTGGTTGCATCTGCAACGCGAGGTCAGCCAATTGCCCCAGCCCGGTCGTTTGCTGATCGAAAGCTTCCCCCATGACGGGCGCGAACAGACGGTGATTTACGGGTTCGCGGGGCGCAACGGGATGCAGACCCTTGGGCTTTTGCTGACCAAACGCATGGAAGAACTGGGGCTGTCGCCGCTTGGATTTGTCGCCACCGATTATGCGACACTGATCTGGGGGCTGGACGCCGTTGAGGATCCTGCGCCGCTGTTCGACCCTCACGCGCTGCACAACGGGCTGGACGTCTGGCTTGCGGGTAACGCGGTGATGAAACGCACGTTTCGCGCCTCCGCGACCATCGCGGGGTTGATCGAACGCAACAGCCCGCGCGCCCGCACCTCGGGGCGGCAAGCGACGTTTTCCAGTGATATCCTGTATGACACTTTGCAGAAATACGACCCCAACCACCTGATGTTGCAAATCACCCGCGAAGAGGCCCTGCGCGGATTGGTTGATTTCGGCCGGATCGAAGAGATGCTAAACCGCGTAGAAGGCCGGATCGACCATCGTCGCCTGACCCGCGTCACCCCGCTTGCCGCGCCCCTGTTCCTTGAAATGGGCCGCGTACCCGTGAAAGGCGAGGCCGAAGAACGGCTGTTGGCGGATGAGGCACGGCGGTTGATGGAAGCCTCGGGTCTTGCGAAAATAGACCTTGATCCAAGCAGGGCCAATTGATGAATACATACGACTTTACCCTCGCCGGTGCGCAGCTCAAGGCATTGAACACCGGTGCGCTGTGGTGGCCCGACGAACAGCTGCTGTGCGTCAGCGATTTGCATCTGGGTAAATCCGAACGCATTGCGCGGCGCGGTGGCACCTCCCTACCGCCCTATGAAACCCGTGATACGCTCACCCGTCTGGCGGCTGATCTGGCTTTGACCCATGCCCGCACGGTGGTTTGTCTGGGCGACAGTTTTGATGATCTCGGGGCCGCCCTTGCCCTTCCCGTGGAAGAGCGGCTTTGGATCACCCGTCTGCAAACGGGCCGGCGCTGGGTTTGGATCGAAGGCAATCATGATCCCGGCCCTGTCGATCTTGGCGGCAGCCACCTGGCCGAACTGCCTCTTGCGCCGCTGACCTTTCGCCACATAGCCGAAGCGGGCGCCAGCGGCGAAGTGTCGGGGCATTATCATCCCAAGGCCAGCGTTGCCTTGGGCGGGCGCACCGTCACCCGACCGGCGTTTATATATGACAGTGACCGGCTGATCCTACCCGCTTACGGCACCTATACCGGCGGGTTGAACACCCGCGATAATGCGTTTCGCGCCTTGATGCGCGCCGAAGCATGCGCCGTGTTGACCGGCAAAACCCCAATTGCCATTCCAATGCCAAGGACCCCGACATGAACGAAGAAGCACGCGCCCGCATAGATCATAGCTTTGCCGCACAAAGCATGATGCAAACGCTTGGAGCCGAATTGATTGAGGTGGCGGAAGGGCTGGTGCGTATCGCATCACCGATCCTTCCCGGCAGCCGTCAGCAGCAAGGGTTCGGCCACGCCGGTCTGACGTTTTCCATCGGCGATTCCGCTGCGGGTTATGCCGCGCTGACCCTGTTACCGATGGATATGGAGGTCGTGACCGCTGAGATCAAAATCAACCTGTTGGCACCTGCCCGTGGCGATCGTCTGGTGGCGACAGGGCGTGTAGTGAAACCCGGCAAACGTCTGTGTGTTGTCACCTCCGAAGTACATGCGGAAGCGGACGGGAAAAGCACTCTGATTGCAATTCTCCAAGGGACAATGGTGCCCGTTCCCCTCTGAGGCTCAGAACAAGCCCACCTCCTTGGCCGCAGCGCGGTAGGTGCGGCTGACCGGCACCTCTGATCCGTCTGACAGGGTCAGAACATCGCGGCCCTTTTCGCGCCGGTGTGCGGTGACTGCATCAAGCGCAATCCAGTGGGAGCGATGCACAAGCAGTCCGTTCGCACCTGACAGCTCTTGCGCCGCGTCCCCTAACCGCATCAGGATCATCGCCGACCCTTTGGTCGTCACGACATTCAGGTAGTGATCCTGTGCCTCAAGCCGGATCAGCGGACCGCGCTGCGCCAGTGGCAGGCGTTGCATGAATTGCGACACGGTATCGGGCCTTGGCGGTGCCACCACTTCCGGCACCGGCCGCGCGATTTCGATCAGCCAGAACGCAGCGTGCACCGCGACAACCGATGTCCTGACAGTAAACAGAAGATAGCCCAGTTGTCCGAAAGCCAGCCATGCGTCGAACAGAAGGATGTTGAGGCCCTAGATCATGACGCTCAGAACAAGTGTGAACAGTGCCCAGAGGCCAAGGCGGAGCGGCGAAGGCAAATTGTCTGCGCGCATCAACAGAATGCTGCCCAAAACTGAAACCGCCGCGATGATGCCCCAATAGCCGAACCGTTCCGCCCACCCCAGCGCGTCTATCGTGCCGAAGGGTCCGGCGATGGTGCAAATGACTGTGACCAATAACCAGATGCCCACGGGCACTCTGGCTTTGCGCCATTCACGAAGCGTGAAATGCGACATGTATCTGCGCGTAACCATTCACGTATTCCCTGCGTCACTCACGTAAACCCCGTCGCGGCTTAGCATTCTCTGCCTCTATTCCCAAGGCAGCTTATGTTTAAGGAGACCATCGATGAATTTTGCACCCCTCACGAATGCCTCAATCGCCGTCCAAATCCACGCCTGCCTTGCGTTCTTTGCTGTTGCACTGACCATCGCGATTTTTAGTATTCCAAGGGGCAGCCGCCTGCACCGGTGGCTCGGATGGACGTGGGTTTTGATGATGGCAGGGGTTGCGCTCAGCAGCTTCTGGATATTCGAGATACGCTTGATCGGACCATTCAGCCCGATACATCTGCTGTCTGCCTATGTTCTGGTGCAGCTTGTCTTTGCCGTGCGCGCCGCCCGTGCGGGGCGCATTCAGGAACACCGCAAATCCATGAAGGGCATGGTTTTTGGCGCACTGGTCGTGGCCGGAACGTTCACATTCCTCCCCGGCCGCGTGATGTATCAAGTGGTCTTAGGCGGTTAACCCTTCCGGCTCTGCCAAGCCGTTGGCACGGCAGCAGGCGGTCACGGTGTTGGCCAGCAGACAGGCGATCGTCATAGGGCCAACACCGCCGGGCACAGGCGTGATCGCACCGGCACGTGCCGCACAGCTTTCAAAGTGTACATCGCCGACAAGCTTGGTTTTTACTGTGCCGTCTTCCTTCAGGCCTTTTTCGGGCGCATCCAGACGGTTGATGCCAACGTCAATCACGGTGGCCCCCTCCTTGATCCAGTCACCGGGCACCATTTCGGGGCGACCCACCGCCGCCACGACGATATCGGCGCGGCGCACAACTTCGGCCAGATCCTTGGTGCGGCTATGCGCGATGGTCACAGTCGCGCTGTCATTCAACAGCAGTTGCGCCATTGGTTTCCCCACGATGTTGGAGCGGCCAATCACAACCGCATCCATGCCGGAAATGGACCCGTGGTGATCGCGCAGCATCATCAGGCAGCCCAGCGGCGTACAAGGCACCATGGATTTCTGACCCGTTCCCAGCAGGCCAACGTTGGAAATGTGAAAGCCGTCGACATCCTTGGCCGGAGAGATCGAATTGATGATCAGGTCTTCGTTCAGATGATCGGGCAAAGGCAGTTGGCATAAAATTCCGTGGATTTCGGGATCGTTGTTCAGCTCTTCGATCACGGCCAGCAGATCGGCCTCTGACGTGTCGGCATCCATCCGGCGCTCGACCGACTTCATGCCAACCTCAACCGTCATCTTGCCTTTGGAACGCACATAAACCTGTGATGCAGGATCTTCGCCCACCAACACCACTGCCAAACCCGGCGTAATGCCGTGATCGTTTTTCAAACGCGTGACATGCTCACCAACCTGGCCCCGTACGCGGGCGGCAAATTCCTTGCCGTCGATAATCTTTGCTGTCATTTTTCTTCCCCTATCAATGCGTAAGGCGGGGAGAACCCCGCCCTACTCCAGTCCGTAGGGCGGGATTAATCCCGCCCCCCGTTTAGAACAATCCTTCAACTTCGCCTGCGTCATTCAACCCGATGCTTTCAGCGGAAGGCACGCGTGGCAGACCCGGCATGGTCATGATCTCACCACAGATGGCGACGACGAAACCGGCACCGGCACTCAGACGCACTTCACGCACCGGAATGTCGAACCCCGTAGGCGCGCCGCGTTCGTTTGGATCGGTGGTAAAGCTGTACTGCGTTTTCGCCATACAGACCGGCAGATTGCCATAGCCCTGCTCTTCCCAGTCTTTCAACTGGTTGAGGATCTTCTGATCCATCTGAGCTGAGTCAGCACGGTAGATTTTCGTGGCAATCATATTGATCTTGTCGGCCAAAGACATGTCATCGGGATAGATCGGCGCAAAGTTGCTTTCACCCTTCTCGATTGTCTCGACCACTTTGGTTGCCAGATCGGCAGACCCTTCGGAGCCAAGCTCCCAGTGGCGCGACAGGACAGCTTCGGAGCCTTGGGTGGCCACGTAGTCCTTAACCGCCTGCACTTCGGCATCGGTGTCAGTGACAAAGTGGTTGATCGCGACGACAACCGGCACGCCGAAAGATTTCATGTTTTCGATGTGACGGCCAAGGTTCGCACAGCCGTTCTTGACCGCGTCCACGTTTTCCTCGCCCAGATCGGCCTTGGCCACGCCGCCGTTCATCTTCATTGCGCGGACCGTCGCCACAACCACAACCGCTGAAGGGGCAAGCCCCGCTTTGCGGCATTTGATGTTGAGGAACTTCTCGGCACCCAAGTCGGCACCGAAGCCTGCTTCGGTCACAACGTAGTCAGCCAGTTTCAGCGCCGTTGTGGTCGCAATGACGGAGTTACAGCCGTGGGCGATGTTCGCGAAAGGACCGCCATGCACAAAGGCCGGATTGTTCTCAAGCGTCTGAACGATGTTGGGCTGCATCGCGTCTTTCAGCAGAACAGTCATCGCGCCGTGCGCTTTGATGTCGCGTGCAAAGACCGGCGTTTTGTCGCGGCGGTAGGCCACAATCATCGCACCCAGACGTTCCTGCAAATCGGCAAGGTCTTTGGCCAGACAAAGGATCGCCATCACTTCGGAGGCAACGGTGATGTCAAAACCAGCCTCACGCGGGAAGCCGTTGGCCACGCCGCCCAAAGATGCTGTGATCTGGCGCAGCGCGCGGTCGTTCATATCGACGACACGGCGCCAGACAACGCGGCGTGTGTCGATCTCAAGGCTGTTGCCCCAATAGATGTGGTTGTCGATCATCGCCGACAACAAAGAGTGCGCCGACGTGATCGCGTGAAAGTCGCCCGTGAAGTGCAGGTTCATTTCTTCCATCGGAACGATCTGCGCGTAGCCACCGCCAGCCGCGCCACCCTTCATCCCGAAGTTCGGGCCAAGCGACGCTTCACGGATGCAGACCGCGGCCTTTTTGCCGATGCGGTTAAGGCCATCGCCCAAACCAACAGTTGTGGTTGTCTTACCTTCGCCCGCAGGTGTCGGGTTGATCGCGGTTACAAGGATCAGTTTGCCGTTTTCATTGCCCTGAACAGAGTTGATGAACGACTGGCTTACCTTGGCCTTATCGTGACCGTATGGCAGCAAATCGTCACTGCCGATCCCCAGCTTCGCGCCGATTTCCTGAATGGGGCGTTTGCTCGCCTCACGTGCGATTTGGATGTCGGTTTTGTAAGCCATCTAAGAATCCCCTTCTGCCGTAAGGCGCTGTTGTTTCGCCAGTCATACAGGGGGAGCCGTGCAAAGTGAGGGCGCTTTTCCGACATTTTCACCCTCCGACGCGGCAGAGCGACGTGCATCCGTTTCGTTTCGGAAACGGATGTGCCTCAGAGGTGCTTCCAGACGCGCTGTCCGGGGATATGCAAACGCAGGGTGTCGCCGACCTTAAGCTGCCCCTCGCGCTCGACCCAGGCGCAAACCCCGCGCCGGTCCTTGGCCGCTGCTTTGAACCCTTTGCCGTGGCCGGGTGCATTTTTTTCAATCTCGCGTGCAGGAAGGTTACAGGGGCCGTTCTGCATGTCGACCACGATCGTCGTACCGTTGGCCGCCTGCAGCCGCGCGTTTGGCGGCACATGGGTGAAGTCGTCAATGCCCTCAACAACTATGGATGCCCCGAGCAAAACAGGATCAAGGGTTTCCAAACCGATCACCGCCGCAATCGCGGCCAGTTCTTCAGCCGAAACGATGGAGAACTGCCGCACATTGCGGATTTCCGTGCCCTCGGGATGCTGCGATTTTACACGCACGCAGGATTTGCGCGTCAGGCCCGCGTGATAATCCCCCTCAAAACCGGCATAGCTGGCAAAGGCATCTTGAACGGCTTGCGAACGAATGTCGGGTCGGTCCTGCGGGACTTTTCCCATCCAGACAATTTTGGCGTAATGGTCCGTGGGGAGTAATTCGGGCATTGCGTTATCCTTTAGTTCAAGAGCGTTCTCGCGCTGCAAGCGGCAGACGCCGCACCGCGGCCATCACGCACAGGGATGCCGCGAGTTCAGCGGACTCCTCAGCGATTTGGGCAATCTGTATGGTTTTGGTCGATACTTCAATGCCGACGCCCCACAGCTTGCGTGCCAACCCGTCAAGCGATTTGCCAAAGACCGTGAGGCAGAGGGCCGCCAGGATCAAAAGCTGCCCACGCTCCTCCGTCTTTATTCCGTGCAAGAAGGGACCGGAGCCTTTGACGAGCAGCAAGATGCCAGAGGTCAACAGACCAAGAACAACGGCTGCACCGACCAATTTTTGCCAAAGCGGCGCCGCGCCTGAATAATGTCTCAGGCTAAGAATACCGGAGTCAAAAAACGCTTTGTCCAGATCAAGTTCACGCGCGAACAATGCGGCGAGAAGTGCAGTGCCGTACCAATATCTGGTGACGGCGTTTCTGCGATAAGTGGCGACAAAAAACAGCAGGGCACAGAACCACGCATAGGCGGACATCAGTTCTATGCCGCCTGCTTCGGTTTCGACCGCGCGCATCCCCTGCATTGCCACAGTCACCACGCAGACAAACAGAACGTAAATCAGCAAAAGGGATGTCCGACTTTTTACCATGTGCACCACCAACCAAATCAACAGAATGAAAAAGGCCCCCGCATAACCAGGGGCCTTTGTCTTTACCTCGAAACGAAAAACGAGGACTTGTCATACTTTAAAGCAAAGTCAGGTTGACGGCTCCGGCTCCAAACCGCCTTCTGCGGGGGGTGACTTTTTGCCTTTGCCCTTGGCCTTTGGAATGGCTGTCAGGCTCGGCGTGTCGCCCTTGTCGCTGTCGTCATCGTCGCTTTCCGCAACGGGCGGCAAACCGTCCATAACCCGCTGGATTTCGCCCCCTGTCAGGGTTTCATATTCCAACAGACCTTGCGCCAGACGCTCGAACTTCTCTTCGTTTTCCTTGATCAGTTTGGCCGCCCATTCATAGCCTTCCTGAATGAACTTCTGCACTTCCTTTTCAACGAGCTCTTTGGTGCTCGCGGAAACAGAAAAGCCACCTGTGCTGCCCTGATACCCTTGGGCTGCTTCGGAATAGTCAATGTTGCCGACCTTGTCGGACATGCCCCATTGCAAAACCATCGCACGCGCCAAGGCCGACGCCTGCTGGATGTCACCAGCCGGACCATTTGAAACGGCTTCTTCGCCATACTTGTGGATCTCAGCCGCCTTACCCGCCATGGTCATGGCAAGTCGCTGGTGGCATTCATCCTTGAACATGTTCAGCCGGTCCATTTCAGGCAGGCTCATCACCATACCCAATGCGCCACCGCGTGGAATGATCGTGGCCTTATAAACCGGATCACACTTTGGCAGCAGCATCCCGATCAGCGCATGACCCGCCTCGTGATAAGCGGTCATTTCCTTTTGCGCGGCCGTCATCACCATGGAACGGCGTTCGGCACCCATCATGATCTTATCCTTGGCCGCCTCGAAATCTATCATCGTCACGAAACGACGGCCCAGACGTGCAGCGCCAAGCGCGGCCTCGTTCACGAGGTTCGCCAGATCAGCACCGGAAAAACCCGGCGTGCCACGCGCGATGATGCGCAAATCAACATCAGGGCCCAACGGTGTCTTGCGGGCGTGTACCCCAAGAATTTTCTCGCGACCTTTAATGTCGGGATTGCCCACCGTGACCTGACGGTCAAAACGACCCGGGCGCAAAAGTGCTGGGTCCAGCACGTCCTTGCGGTTGGTCGCGGCGATGATGATCACCCCTTCGTTGGCCTCAAAACCGTCCATTTCGACCAGCAGTTGGTTCAACGTCTGTTCGCGTTCGTCGTTACCACCGCCGTAACCGGCACCCCGCGAACGGCCCACGGCATCGATTTCGTCGATGAACACGATGCACGGCGCATTTTTCTTGGCCTGTTCGAACATGTCGCGCACACGGCTCGCGCCCACACCGACAAACATTTCAACAAAGTCGGAACCGGAGATGGTGAAGAAAGGCACACCCGCTTCGCCCGCGATCGCACGCGCCAGCAGTGTTTTACCTGTACCCGGAGGGCCCTCAAGCAGGGCTCCTTTGGGAATTTTGCCGCCCAAGCGGCTGAATTTTTGCGGATTGCGCAGGAATTCGACGATTTCCTCAAGCTCTTCTTTCGCCTCGTCAATGCCGGCCACGTCGTCAAAGGTCACACGACCGTGCTTTTCCGTCAGCATCTTGGCCTTGGATTTGCCAAAGCCCATGGCACCGCCTTTGCCGCCCCCCTGCATCCGGTTCATGAAGAAGATCCAGACCCCGATCAGCAGGACAATCGGCAGCAGCGACATCAGAAATGTCTGAAAGCCGGACTGTTGCTGCGGGCGCGCCTGCACCGGCACGTTATTGTCGATCAACAGCGTGGTCACTTCGGCGTCGGCAGGTTTGATCACCACGTAATCTGTACCGTCCGTCTTGCGGAACCGCACCTGTTCCCCGTCAAGCGTGGCATTACGGATTTCACCGCCTTCAACCGCGCTGACGAATTCGGAATAGCTGACCTCGTTGCTTTGCAGATTGCCGTTCGAACCGCTGAACAGATTGAACAACGCCAGCACGAGCAGCATCAACACCACCCAAAACGCAAGATTGCGAACATTTCCCAAGGGAGTTCTCCTAAATACTCGTGGCCCGCCACACGCAGCAGGCCGTTTGGCACACATAAGGTGCGCCGCTTACCTCTAAGATAGACTGGATACGGTCAGGTTCAATGCGATAATAGACTCGCAAAAAAGGTATCTTGGTCTTCTACCAGTTCTGCGTGCCAATTCTGTGCACAACCGGCCAGGGGTGCCGCAACCAGCGTATCCCCCCGCCAGACGCCCGGCGTCGATTGCAACATCACATGCGGACGCCCCGTGATCCGCCAGTCCGTGCATTGCTCAAGCCCTTCAAGGCCCAAGGCCCGAACGCGCAGATCGGCGTCCTGCGCGTTCGGGTGATGCGCCGTCAGCGACCATCGGCCATCCCACAGCCCGCCCGTTGCAGTGTCGAGATTGCGCACGGCGTTAAGTTCCCGAAACACCCAGATTCTTGAGCCTATCCGCCGGATGTGGCAGCCGTTCATCGTCGCGGCCTGCCCGTCGGACAGCGCAGCCCAGAGATTGGCAAGCGCGCCGCGACGCGGCGCGTAATAGCCTTGTGTCACCCAGTTGATCGCCTTGATCATCAACCGGCGCTGCACCTCGACGGGTTGTAAATTCAGCTCTGCCTCGTTGAACAGCACAGCGCCCGCATCCAGAGTGACCAGATGTTTCGCGGCCAGAAACGTGTGCCACTCCAGTGCCCTGCGGGCCGTTTCCATATTTTCGGCCACTTCGCCCAAGGCCTCGGCATCGATGCCGAGCGGTGCCAGATGTTCCATCGCGTTGCGGGCTTTGATCCTGTCGTACCGGGCATCTTTGTTGCTCGGATCCTCAACCCAATGGATGCCCCTATGGGTCAGGTAGCTGCGCAAAACCTCGCGGCGGGTTCGCAACAAGGGGCGCACCCAAGTGATCCCGTCGCGCAATGTGCGCCCGCTCATCGCAGAAAGCCCGTCGACACCGGACCGGCGCGCCAGTCGCATCAACACGGTCTCGGCCTGATCATCCGCCGTGTGCCCCGTTGCAATGGTATCAATGCCGCGCTCTTTCGCCCAGCTGGCCATCGCCTGATACCGGCCATGGCGGGCGGCGTTCTGTAGATTCCCCTCGCCCCGCCAGGCGTCCCAAACCAATGTGTCATGGGGAACGCCGATGTTGGCGCATACCTGCGCGACATGTGCGGCCTCCCCCGCCGCTTCGGGGCGCAGGCAGTGATCTACGGTGACGGCCTGTAGCCGGATGTGTTTTGCCGCACAAAATTCGCAAAGCAAATGCAGCAGCGCCATTGAATCACTGCCGCCCGATACTGCCACGCCCATCGCCGCGGGGGGATGAGGTAAAAACGCCTCTGACAAACAGTTGGGCAGGCGTTCGGGCATGGCTTTAGCCGCAGCCGATGTTCGTGCGCTGGTCCTGAGCTTTTGCGACAACGGGGCTGTCGGGAAACCTGATCGCCACTTCACCAAGCGTCACACAGGCCTCTTGGGTTTGCCCCAACGCACCCAAAGCACGGCCCAACTCGAAAAGTGCCTGTGGGGCCATCGGCCCTTGGGGGTCCGTGCTGAAGCTCGCCAGATAAGCGCGGGCGGCCTCGCGGGTGTCGCCCAGTTTGTCCAGTGATTCACCACGGCGCAGATCCGCCTCTGCGGCTAGCGGACCACCCGGGTAGGTCTGATTGAAGGTCTCAAAGAAGTCTGCGGCGGCGCGAAAGTCACCGGATGCGAGCGCCTCCTGCGCCCGCTTGAAGTCTGCCTCTTCCCCAACCGCGAGGGAGGCGGATTGGGTTGGCGTGGAGGGTGCAGTCAATGGCGCGGCGGTGGCGGTTTGCCCCTCGCCGCCCAAAGTTGTGGTTTGCCCGAGGGTGGAAATGTCACCGCCCTCCAACTCGACCAGCCGGAATTCAAGATCGCCGATCCGCGCGGTACCATCCGCGACAATCCGGTTGATCCGGTTTTCCAGCTCTTCGGTTTTGGACGTAAGACGCTGCAGTTCGCTTTCCATCGTGCCGACGCGTTCCAGCACGGAATTACCGCCGGTATTCACGCCACCGGTGCCGGATGTCGACAGTTCGCGGCGCAGTTTTTGCACTTCGGTATAAAGGATCGTCAACTCCTGACGCACATCCGCCAAGGTCTGGGAATCCTGCGCCACAAGCGTCACCGGGGACAACATCAGCCCCAAGACCAGTGTTGCGGTTAATTGCAGTTTCATCGTCTTGCTTGTCCTTCGATTGGTCACGGTTGCCAATGGTGCCCTAGCTGCTCAAACCACCCGCAAGAACGGTCACAGCGCGGCGGTTTTTGGCATAGCATGCTTCGTTCGAGCAGATCTCGATCGGGCGTTCCTTACCATAGCTCACAACCCGCAAACGCGAGGCTGGCACGCCTTTTGACAGCAGATATTCCTGCGCCGCATTCGCACGACGCGCGCCAAGGGCAAGGTTGTATTCACGGGTGCCCTGTTCATCGGCGTGGCCTTCGATCACGGCCTGATAGTCGTTGTTGGTCATCAGCCAGTTGGCTTGGCCGTCCAGCGTGCTGCGCCCCAGCGCCGTCAGCGTGGATTGGTCGACCTCGAACAACACGCGATCGCCAACAGTTTGCTGGAAAAATGCGGTGGAGGTCGGATCATTTGCGCTACCCGGGATGATGCCCCCATTTGTGCCTGCCCCGGCAGTTGCGCCAGTGCCGGCACCCTCTGCGCCAAAGCGGTCGGGGTTGGTGCAGGCACCTACAGCAAGAGCGGCAATCAACAGGCCGCTGGTCAGAAGTCGTTTCATTTTATCTCTGCCTCATATTCGTTGAATTTTGTTACCATATTTTCAGGGAAGGGGGAATTGCCTCAATCCGCCCCTGCCCTGTTCTAATTTTGCAGCGGCGACCAGGAAGGGTCAGAACCGCCAGAGGGCGTGCTGACGGGGCGCAGGTTCCGTCCCGAAATGTCCACCGAATATAACGTCGAGGAGCCGCCTGCCCCTTGGGTTTCACGTGCGAACATGATCACGCGGCCATTGGGTGCCCATGTCGGGCCCTCATCCAGAAACGATGCTGTCAGCAACCGTTCCTGTGTGCCGTCGAGCCGCATCACGCCAATGTGGAACCGCCCCTTGTTCTGTTTGGTAAAGGCGACCAGATCGCCGCGCGGTGACCAGACAGGCGTGCCGTAACGCCCTTCGCCAAAGGAAATGCGCTGTGCTTCGCCGCCCGTGGCAGGCATGACATAAAGTTGCTGCGTGCCGGATCGGTCGCTTTCAAACACGATACGGCTGCCATCCGGCGAATAGCTCGGCGCGGTTTCGATTGCGGGGGTATTGGTCAAACGCTGCGACTGCCCCGACGCGATATCCATGGTGTAAATGTCGGTATTGCCGCCTTGGGTGAGGGAATATACCACCGTTTGACCAGAGGGCGAGAAGCGCGGCGCGAAACTCATCGTGCCGTCAGCACTTTCCAGAACACGGCGGGACACCGACCCGATGTCGAGCACATAGATACGCGGAAATCCGCTTTCGTAGCTGGTATAAAGCACCCGATCTCCGCTTGGAGAGAAACGCGGAGCCAGCACAATCGAGCCGGAATCAGTCAAATACTGAACATTGGCCCCGTCGTAATCCATAATCGCCAAGCGCTTCTTGCGGTTGTCCTTGGGGCCAGTTTCCGAAACATAAACCACACGGCTGTCGAAATAGGGCCCTTCGCCGGTGATCCGCGCATAAACTGCGTCGGACACTTTATGTGCCATGCGCCGCCAGCCGTCGACCGTGCCGGAAAACTGCAAACCGCTGCCCAGTTCCGCGCCCGAAAACACATCATACAGCCGGAATTTCACATTCAGCGTGTTGCCCTGAACATTTACCGCGCCGGTGACCAGCGCCTGTGCATTGATCGCTTTCCAATCTGCAAACTGGATCGACGCGTTAAAATCGCTGATCGTAGAGATATAGGCAGATGACGGAATTTCACGGAACAGGCCGGTGCCGGTCAGGTCCGCCGCCACGACGCGGGCCAGATCTGCCGCCATCTGTCCGGCTTCGGCGCTTTCCGCCTGAAAGGCCGGAACCGCAACAGGCAGCGGTTCGATGATCGCTTCGTCAATAATAATGCGCAGAGGTTCCTGCGCCTGTGCAGGTGTCGAAAACAGCGTGGCACCTGCAAGGGTCACACCCAATGCTGCCGAAATGCTCAAAAACAAGTGCTTCATAGGATGTGCATCCTTTCTGGAAAATATTTGTTGCCTAGAGGTTAACCCGCTGCAAGTGTGACGGTTCCCTGTCATGGCTATCAGGGGAATTCTGTTTGCTTTACCCCCTACGTCGGCCTGCTGACGGTCGCGTCTCATTCAAAACCCCATCTTGCTGGGATCAAAGGTCATCTCGATGTTCTGCCATTGGCTGTATTTATCCGCCGGCAACTCATACCCGCGCGACCCGCACAGGATAATCGCGCGCCGCGCGCTGTCATAAACCCGCCGCGCAGAGGCGTCAGACCCGCCAGAGGCGCTGATCATGCGGATGCTGTCGTTCACCGGCGTGGCGTCGCTGTTCATCTTAACGCCGATGACAACCGTTGTGCCCAAAGCTTCGGTGGACAGCGACCCGATGTTCCAGCATTTGGCAATTTGCGCGCGCAGGGCATCCTTTTCGCCGGCAGACAGCGGCGGGCCACTTGGCGCGGAAACCGCTTCCTGCGCTGCGGCAAGGGCGGCAAGCACATCGTCGTTGTTCACCGAACCGCTGTCCGTTGACTGCGCCTCAGGCGCAGGTGTGGGTGCAGGCGTTTCAACCGCCGGTGCCTCAGCGACCTGAGGTGCGGGTGCCGCCGGACGGCGCCCCGGTGGCCGGGTCGAGGCCGCGGGCGCGCTTGTCGCTTCGGTTACGATCTCAGCAACCGCTTCTTCGGGAGCGGCGGCTTCTTGAGCTTCCTGCTCCGGTGCTTCGCCTACGGCGTCCGGTGCCACCGCTTCGCGGGTTTCGGTGTCCGGCTGCGCCTCCGGTTCGGGCTGAGCGACGGGTTCAGGTGCCACCCGTTCCACAGGCCGCGGTGCCGCTTCGGGCGCCGTTTGCGGAGCTAGCACCGCGATATCACCAACTGGTTCAGCGGGATCCTGCGGCGGTTCCTCAACCGGTGCTTCAGCGGGCAGTTCGTCGGTTTGGGGCGGCGTGTCGTCGGGGGGCGTTTCAACCTGCACCGGTGCAGGTTGCTCGATCGCGGTGTCCGGCGCGGTACTGACCTCCGGCACGTCGGTGCTTGCCTCCGGCGTCGCCGGCTGCGCCACTTCTGTCGTCGATTGGGGGGCCTGCTGCGCCGCCATCATTGCCTCAAAATCAGCACCTGAAATGACGGAAACTTCGGTCATCTCGAAGGGTTCGGGCTTGTCCGCAAACAGCCCGCCCAAAAGCAACCAGGCAATGAGGCCCAGATGCCCCGCCCCCGAAATATATTGACCGGTGTGCACGGATCAATTCCCCGACGGATCGCTGCCGTCCAGCGCAGGCCCGCCGATGTCAGTCACCAGACCGATGTTGGAAAAGCCGCCCGCGTTCAACGCGCCCATAACTTCCATCACAGCCTGATAGGGCACTGCCCCGTCAGCCCGCAGGAAAACACGATCACTGGCGCGTTCGGTCGCGATGCCACGCAGCCGCGTGATCAACTGCCCACGTTCAACCGGTGTGGTCTGGATCTGGATGTCCCCTTCGGCGGTGACAGTCACCGTCAGCGGTTCTTCCTGTTCTGTCGGCAAGGCACCGGCAGCGGTTTTTGGCAGTTCGACCGGCACACCGACCGTCAGCAAAGGTGCCGCAACCATGAAAATGATCAGCAACACCAGCATGACATCCACAAAAGGTGTCACGTTGATCTCAGCCATCGGCTGCGCGCGGCCCCTACGCCGTCCGCGCCCGCCGCCGCCCTGTTTTTTGATCGCGCCCGCCCCCACGGTTCAGGCGTCCAACTGGCGGCTGAGGATCGTAGCGAACTCGTCGGCAAAGGCTTCGTGATTGCCGATGATACGCTCACTGTCCGCATTCAGCTTGTTATAAAAGATAACCGCCGGAATCGCCGCCAACAGCCCCAGTCCTGTCGCCAAAAGCGCCTCGGCAATACCGGGTGCCACAACGGCAAGGTTGGTGTTCTGCTGCTCTGCAATTTCGATAAAGGCGTTCATGATCCCCATCACGGTCCCGAACAACCCGATGAAGGGCGTAGACGAGCCAACCGTCGCCAACACCGTCAAACCCTTTTGCAAACGGTCCGCTTCTTTGGCGATCGCCACGTCCATGCTGCGATCAATCCGCGCTGTGGCTCCGGGGATCAAACCGCCATCCTCGCGGTGCGAACGGCGCCATTCCGTCATGCCCGCGGCAAATACCTTTTCTGACGCGCCGTCAGGGTCCGGCCCGATCTGTTCGTAAAGCCCGTCCAGCGGCTCACCCGACCAGAAAGCCTGATCAAAGGATTCGTTGCCAGCGCGTGCCTTGCGGTACTGGATGGTTTTTTGAATGATGATCGACCAGGACCAAAAGGAGGCGAGGATCAGCATGACCATCACAAGTTTGACCGTAAATGTCGCCCGCGCGAACAACCCCCACATGGAGAAATCAATCTCCTGCGCCAATGCCAGCGTCTCTGCTTCCATGATACCTGCTCTTTTTATACACCGCTTGCGCAGCTACTGCCTTACGGCCCCGTTTTCGAGGCTCATTTGTGCAGAATCTAGCGAAGTACAAGAGCGAAAGCCAGAAGAATGGCGCTATTGCGCTGGCAACGGCAATACTGAGCGGAGTTTTGCTGGCAGACGGATGGGTTTTCCGGCTGTTGTCATGCAAACGGCCGTGACTTTGGCGCGGAAAAGCACCTCGTCCCCGCGCAACACATCCTGATCGAACATCCAGCGCACAGCCCCTTTGGCGTAATGCGTTGTGCGTACTTCCAGCCGGTCCCCGAACCGCGCCGCGCTGAGGTAATCGGCTTCGACCCGCGTGATCACGAAAACAACATCTTCCTCACGCATCGCGCGTTGATCCACCCCTAACTGTTCAACGATATCAGAGCGCGCCCGTTCGATGTATTTCAGGTAGTTGGCATAATAGACGATGCCAGCCATGTCGGTGTCTTCGTAGAAAATTCGCACGGGGAACGAATGGCTCATTGCTGCACCTCAATCAAGGCTTGCACTCTTGCGGACAACCTAAGCGCGTGACTTTTGTCCTGTGCCACCACCGGCAGCACAGGATCATAGGACGCGCGGATCAGCGCGGCGATGTCCGGCCGCAGGACGGTTGCATCTTGCGCGACCATCAGTGGCGAACGGTCTTGAAATGCGCTGTCCGACCACAGCAGGATCGACTGTACGATCTGGCTGAGCGCAAGGGTCTTTGCGGGCACATCGTTCAAGTGCTGGTCCATGCGCAAAAACACGAAACAGGCTTTGATCGCGCCACGTTCGTCAAAGCGGAAAAACCGGTACTGATTGGCCTCCACACTTTGCAGGCGCGCGACCAAAGGGGCAAGGTCCGGCACCAGCCGATCCATCCCCGGCACCTCCAGCAATTCGGCCCAATCGGTGAAAAAGAACATCATCAGGTTCGACCCCAATTCCGCATCCATTTCGCCCATCTCATGCCCGGCAAGATTGCAGACCGCGTCGATCGCGCCCTTCACAACACCCAGCGTCGCATCATCCACACCAAAGACCACCGGACAAACCGGCCGCCCCCACCGTGCAAATGCAAAACTACCATCCGAGCGGGTAAAAAGCCCCTCAATCTGCGCAACATCCATCTTCATTTTGCCCTTAAACTCACAACCAACAGATCATCCGAACAAATCGCTCTGCGACTTTGGCGGGGTCATGCCCAAATGGGTCCATGCCTTCTGTGCCAACATCCGCCCGCGCGGGGTGCGCTGGATCAACCCCTGCTGCAGCAGGAACGGCTCGATGACTTCCTCTAACGCATCACGCGATTCACTCAAAGCTGCAGACATGGTTTCAATCCCGACCGGTCCGCCCTGATAATTCTCTGCGATCAGACGCAGGTACCGCCGGTCCGCACCATCCAGCCCCAGATGATCCACCCCCAGACGCGTCAGCGCCATATCCGCCAGTTCGCGGGTCACGTGCCCGTTGCCCTCAACAACGGCAAAATCCACCACACGGCGCAACAGCCGTCCGGCAATCCGCGGCGTGCCGCGCGCCCGCTTGGCGATCTCGCGCGCACCACCCTCATCGGCAGGGGCACCCAGTTTGCGCGCGTTCCGGTCCACGATGATGAACAACTCGTCTTCGGTGTAAAACTGCAACCTTGTCGGAATGCCGAAGCGGTCGCGCAACGGCGTCGTCAAAAGGCCCATGCGGGTGGTGGCACCAACCAGTGTAAAGGGCTGCAATTCAATGCGCACGGTGCGTGCGGCAGGCCCCTCGCCGATTACCAGATCCAGCTCAAAATCTTCCAGCGCCGGATACAGCACCTCTTCCACCGCTGGATTCAACCGGTGAATTTCGTCGATGAACAACACATCGCGCGCTTCGAGATTTGTCAGGATCGCCGCCAGATCGCCTGCCTTGGCCAGCACGGGGCCGGAGGTCATGCGAAACCCCACCCCCAATTCGCGCGACATGATCTGCGCCAAAGTCGTTTTCCCCAAACCGGGGGGGCCGTGAAACAAAGTATGGTCCATCGCTTCGCCGCGCTGCTTGGCGGATTGGATGAACACGGCCAGATTTGATCGCGCCTCGGCTTGCCCGACGAATTCGGACAGCAATTGCGGTCGCAATGCGCGGTCAAAGTCTTCCGGCATCGGGTCAGGCCGCACGGTGGGGTCAATTTCGGTCACGATTATCCTTTAGGCGAAGAAAACCCGTCAGGGCTTGATGAGCGCACCCTACCCTTTGGGAGCCAGTAGTTTCAACGCGGCGCGAATAAGTGCGGGGGTTTCTGCATCTGGCGCCTCGCCTGCCGCCTGTGCCACCGCGGCCGCCGCGTCACCGGGACTGTAGCCCAGATTGCCCAGCGCCGACATGGCTTCCGCCTGCGCTGACGCGTTCGGTGCGGATGCTGCGCGTTTCACCGGTGTGATCGGCTCCAGCACTTCGGCCTCGACCTCTCCTTGCGCCTCGACCAAAGTGCCAGACATGGCCATCACACTTGGTGCCTTGTCTTTCAAGTCAAGCACAACCCGCTGCGCAATCTTCGGACCTACACCTTTGGCCGCCTTCACCGCGTTCCAGTCCCCCAGCGCAATTGCGCGGCTGACACCGTCCGGTCCAAGTGCGCCCAGGATTGCCAAGGATGCCTTGGCCCCGATCCCCTGCACCGAGGTCAGCAAGCGGTGCCATTCTTTCTCAACCAAGGTCTGGAAACCGAAAAGTTGCATCAGATCTTCACGCACCACCAGATCCGTATAAAGCGCGGTCACCTCGCCCACAGCGGGAAGTGCCGCAAGCGTGCGCTCCGAACAATACACCAGATACCCGACACCGCGCACGTCAATCAGCAGATGATCCAATGCACGATACTCGATCCGTCCGGTAATCTTTCCAATCATGCGCTTGCCCTCGCTACTGCTGCCGCCAGTGAACTGGCCCCGCCGTGATGCGCATGACAGATGGCAATGGCCAAAGCGTCTGTTGCGTCCGGTCCGTTCAACACGACACCGGGCAATTGCACTTTAACCATATGCGCAACCTGCTGTTTGTCCGCATGGCCCGCGCCGACGACCGTTTTCTTGATTTTGTTGGGGGCATATTCCCCCACAGGCAACCCCGCCTGTGCGGGCACCAGCATCGCAATGCCGCGCGCCTGCCCCAGTTTTAGCGTTCCTGCCCCGTCCTTGTTCACAAAGGTCTGTTCAATCGCTGCCGATACCGGTTGATAGGTCGCGAAAACCTGTGTCAGCTGCTGATGCAGATCAAGCAGACGTTGCGCCAGCGGTTCATCTCCTTGGGACTGGCATACGCCATTGGCAACATGGCTGAGTCGGTTGCCATCCACATCAATCACCCCCCAGCCAAGGTTACGTAACCCCGGATCAATGCCGATTATTCGCATCATCGCCCTGCTCTCGATCTTTTTTGTTGCTTTTTTGATGCATTAGCACGAAACGCGAACATCCGCCAAGCCCTAGTCGCAATGCCTGTTTGCGACACGCACCTTGTCGCAACCGGACATCGGTGACGCTTTTCGCCCTCTTCCGTGCCAAAAGCGACATGAGACGGGTCGCAATTTTTCCTTAATTTTACGCGGGTTAACCTTAATTTCCACCTATGCACCAGACGCAGATCACACATGCAGCTACGGGCATTGTACGGTTTTTATTTACCGCCTATTTGCCGCTCATACCGCTGAGAAAATCAGCATAACATACTCACAAAAGGACGGCTCACATGGCAGCTTTCGACACATCCCGCCCCGTATACGGCTCCACATCAGCCGTTTCATCCTTCATCACACGCAGCATTTCTGCTGTTGTCGCATGGAATGACTCCCGCGTTACACGCAGCGCCCTGTCTTCCCTGTCCGACCGCGAGCTGGACGATATTGGTCTGGTCCGTGGCGACATCGACGCCGTCGCACAGACAAACTTCTTCCGCTAAACCAGCCCCGCGGCAGAGCTGATCTGCCGCGTTGCGCTGACGCCGTTCCGATGATGTTGGAATATGGACAACCAAAAGCCGCGCTCTGACCCTCAGAAGCGCGGCTTTTTTATGCTTTCAAGAAAGCAAACCCGGGTGATGTACCGGTCAGCATCCGCATGCAGACCGGTTTGAATTCTTAACGCAGCGTCGGGCCGACAGAACCGGCAATTACTTCGGTCACTGGATCAATGGCAAGCGCCTTGGCACCGACCTGTTCAATCACTGTACCGCCTTCAAGCTTGGCCAGACGTTCATTGTAGGTCACCGGACCGACAGAAACCAATGCAAAGGCTTTGAACCCGATCAGGCCGATTACCGCCAGCGCAACCAGCTTGATTGCCCCGCCGCCCCGCGCAGGACGACGTTTCGGTTTCACAACGATCAAGCCATCCTTGCCGACCTTTGTCGTGTAACCATGTGTCATTTTCTGATGCTTACGCCCAAGTGAAGTCAGGCGATTTACAAAGTGGTCGTGGTTCTCAACCCGCATGGCAGCAGTCTCTCATTTAACAATCGGCCCCCACCGTTGTTAAGAAAGTATTAGCCAAAGAATGTGGCGAAATCTGGGCAACTGCCTCAAATAGACCTTAAAAACCCCTCAATTTAGGTCTTTTTTTGAAGCGTGAGCGTCGTCCAGTCAACAATGCTTTCACGGTGCATAAGATTGACGCCGGATCGTGCATAAACCTCAATCACCTCGTCAGCCTGTTCATTTAAAATACCGGACAGAATCGCATAGCCCCCGGGCTGCAATGCTGCGGCCATATCCGGTGCCAAAGCGATCAATGGCCCCTTGAGGATATTCGCGAACACCAGATCAAACGGGGCCGCTGCTGCAAGTTGCGTATGATCAAAGCCTGCCGCCTCGACACATTCAACCCGTCCGTCCAACCCGTTGGCTGTGACATTGGCTTGTGCAACCTCTACTGCGACCTCGTCGATATCGCTGGCCAGCACGGTTTCGGGCCAGATCCGCGCCGCCGCCATCGCCAGCACGGCGGTACCGCAACCCACGTCAACCACATGCTTGCCGGCAAACCCGTCTGTCGCCAGCCGGTCCAAAGCGCGCAAGCAACCCAGCGTCGTGCCATGATGCCCCGTACCGAATGCCATCGCGGCCTCGATCAACAAGGGTTCGCAATCGTCGGGCACCTTATCCGCGTCATGCGACCCATAGACAAAGAAACGTCCCGCCTCGACCGGTGCCAGTTCACGGCGCACATGCGCAACCCAATCGGTTTCCGGTAATTGTGACACAACAAAAGGCTTTGCGCCCATTGCTGCGGACAGGACCGCCAGTGCGGTCTCGTCCGGCGCGTCCTCGAAATAGCCGCCGACTTCCCACAGGCCCGACCCGTCTTCCATCTCGAAAACGCCCACGCCTGTGGGTTCCGGCGTCAACCGCTCCATCGCGTCGCCCAGCGCATATGCGGAGTCGCGGCCCTCAAGTGTGGTCAGTGCGGTAAATGTGGTCATTATCGTCTCCGGTGTTTGTCTGGGTTCGGGTAGGCGCGTGGCGGCACAGGGTCAAGGGCCGGACTGTCCGGGTTGTGCAGCCCTTTTACATAGAACCAGCCCCATGTCGCGGCGATAACGCCCATCACACCGCCCGCAAGCGCCTGTCCGTAGATCACCCCGGTGGCGCCGAACATGCCCGTCAGCGCCGCCGCTGCAGGATAACTTAGCACGCCGTCTTTGGTCCAGTTGACCAAGGTCGAGCGCGAGGGCCGCCCCAGATTGTTGAAGGCTGCGTTCGATACAAATAGCGCCCCGATGAACACGAACCCACCGACGCCAACCAGGGTAAAGGATCGCAACACATCAACCCCCACCCCAGTCAGGCCAAAGGCGGTAATGATATAAGGCGTCGCCAAAAGCATCAGCGCCCAAGCGACCAGCGTGTATATAAAGCAAAAGATCAACGCATCACGGTAGGTACTGCGCACACGCGCCATTTGGCCGGCACCGTAGTTCTGTCCAAAGATTCCGCCAATGGCCCCGGACAAGGCAAAAACACCGCCAAAGACCACAACCGTCAGCCGCCCGATCACTGCCCAGGCCGCCATCGCGGCATCGCCAAATTGCGCCATTACGATCGTAAGCAGGTAATTCCCCGCAGGTGTCGACATCTGGGTCGCAATCGCCGGTCCCGCAACCATCAAAAACGGCCCCGCAATGTTGCGCAATGTCTGACACGTCGGGCGGTCGACCAGCTTCATCTGGATTACCGCAAAGAACACAGCCAGCCCCAGCAAGCAAAAGCGAAACAGCACCAGCCCGATGGCCGCCCCGTCCAGCTCCAAACCCATCCAGAAGATCAGAACCGGATCAATCAGCATCAACACCACACCGGAAAACAGTGTGATATACATGGCCTTGGCCCCATAACCATCAGCGCGCAAGGCACCTGACAACACCAGCGCTGCGGACATGGGAATAAGCGAAGGAATGGTGATCGACAGATACCGCGCCGCCAACCGCGCGGTTTCTCCCTCGGCCCCCGCGAACCCTATAAGTTGATGCCTAAAGCCGACAATCAGCGCGATTACGCAGGTCAGGATAGTGACGGAAATCACACCCCCCGCGCCCGCTTGCCGGCGCGCTTGATCCCGATTTCCCATGCCGATGCTGCGCGAAATCACCGCAGTGGCGGCAATCATCAACCCCACCGCGATGGAGACCGAAAAGAACTGCACGGCATAGGCAAACCCGATGGCCGCAACCAGTTGCGGATCGCCCAGCTGGCTGATCCAGAACAGGTTCGCCGCATCAACAAGAAAAACAAAAGTAATACCCATGGCACCGGTGGCCGTCATCCGCACCACATGCCCCATGGTGCCACCGCTCAAAAAGCGGCCCGGCTCCATGTTACTGCGCCGCCTGCGGCAAGCCCGCGCTGAATATCGTCTCGTTGCCCCGTGTCGGATGGCGCGGGATCAGCATCGCAAGCGCAAAAGAAACCGCCGCCATCCCTGCCGCCAGAAAAAACACTGCCGCCGGCGAAACCAACCAAAGCAGGCCCAATCCCACAGGCAAAAACACCGCTGCGATGTGATTGATGGTAAAGGCAACAGCCGCCGTCGGTGCAATATCCGCCGGGTCCGCAATCTTTTGAAAGTAGGTTTTCTGCGCCATCGCCAGCCCGAAAAACATATGATCCAGCACATAGAGCATCGCAGCGACCACAACGCCCCAGCCCAGATAATACACCCCGCCATAGCTGAGAAACACCAGCACCAGCCCGATATATTCAAATCCCAGCGTGCGGCGCTCGCCAAAATACCCCACCGCGCGGCCCATCAGGGGCGCAATAAAAATGTTGGCCACAAGGTTGATCAGATAAAGCGTGGTGATTTCATGCACTTCATAGCCGAACCGCTCGACCATCATAAAACCCGCGAAAACCACGAAAATCTGTCGCCGCGCGCCCCCCATGAATTGCAATGCGTAATAAAGCCAATAGCGGCGTCTCAGCACCATGGTTTTATTCTGCGGCGTGGGGGCCTCGAACTGCGGATAGGCCACCATGGCAAAAAGCGCGATAACCACCGTAACGCCACCGCCAGCCAGATAGACAATATTATAAGATAGACTCAAGGTCTCCCAAAGCGCCATAATCGCCAGATAAGCAAGCAGCGTAGCAAAAGACCCCGTCGCCAAAAGCCAGCCCAACATGCGCGGTGCGTCTTCAATCTTGAGCCATTGCAGCTGCAAGGATTGATTCACCGTTTCATAGTAATGAAACCCGATTGAGCTGAGCATGGTGATCGTCAAAATACCGCCCATTGATGGAAACCATGCAGTAACAGCCGTCGCGGCCCCAAGCAGCACCAGCGCGACCAAGCCCAAAACCTGTTCACGAACAAAGATGATAATTGCAATCACCCCAACGGCCAGAAACCCAGGTATTTCACGCACCGTGTGCAACAACCCGATGTCGGCCCCGTCAAAATCCGCGACCTCGATCACGAAGTTATTCAACAAAGCAGACCAGGTGTTAAAGGCGATCGGCATCGCCAGCGCCATCAGAAACAGCAGTGAAACAGGCCTACGCCAGAACGGAAGGGCTTTCGCCTCCTCAAGGGAAATATACTGTGTCATCCTTCCCCCTTACGCCCGTCACAGCAGAATGACGATACAGAAAACCACCGCCACATCACCGCCCTGCGCACAGGCGGCCCCAAAACGCCGCACCAACTGCCCCTCTTTTTGGCCTTATATACTGTCCGCACGCCCTGCGCGCGCCGCCCGCCAGCGTTTGCCCCTGCACCGCGCTCACAAAATCGCAGCGGCAATATTTTCCAAGCGACCTCAGTAAAAACTCTGCGGGTCGATATCCACGGCCAAACGCAAATCCCCCTTCAGCCGCACCTGCGCCACCCAAACCGCCAAGGCCTCTTGCAACGGTGCCGACTTTTCGGCCTTCACCAGCAACCTGACCCGATGCCGCCCGCGCACCCGTGCGATCGGGGCCGGTGCCGGTCCGAACACCTGCGCGCCGATCCGTCGCAAGGCCCCGTCATTGCGCGCCAGCAGATTGCCCGCCTCAAATACCGCCGCCACGTCTGGCCCGCTCAGAATAATCCCCGCCATGCGCCCGTAGGGCGGCACGCCCGCTTGCTTGCGCTCTGCCGCCTCCGCCGCCCAGAATGTTTCCTCATCCCCTGCAAGAATGGCGCGGATTACAGGATGCTCGGGCTGGTAGGTCTGCAAAAGAGCCGCACCGGGCGCTTCTGCCCGACCCGCGCGCCCCGCCACCTGCCGCATCAGCTGAAAGGTCCGCTCGGCCGCACGCAAATCCGACCCCTGCAATCCGAGGTCGGCGTCGATGACACCAACGAGGGTCAGGTTTGGAAAGTTATGCCCTTTGGCCACCAGTTGCGTGCCAATCACAATATCTGCGGCTCCTTGCGCAATCCCTGCGATTTCGGCCTTCAACGCCCGCGCCGATCCGTACATGTCCGAACTCAACGTCGCGATTTTTGCATCCGGCCAGATCTCGGCCGCTTCTTCGCCCAATCGCTCCACCCCCGGCCCGACAGGGGCCAGCTTGCCCTCGACTTCGCAATTGGGACAGGCCTCCGGCATCGGTTTGCTTTCGCCGCACTGATGACAGACCAGCCGTTTTAGAAAACGATGTTCTACCATCCGCGCATCACAATCGTCACAGCCGATCTGATGGCCGCACGCCCGACACAAGGTAATCGGCGCATAGCCACGGCGGTTGATGAACAGCATCGCCTGTTCTCCCCGCTCCAAACGCTTGTTCACCTCACCCTGTAGGGTGGGAGAAACCCACCGGTCGCTTTTCAACCCCTCCGCCCGCATGTCAATCGCGCCCATCTGCGGCATCACCGCCGGACCAAACCGCGATGTCAGATCAAGCCGGCGATACTTCCCCGCCTCCACGTTCGCCCAGGATTCCAGCGAAGGCGTCGCACTGGCCAGAACCACCTGCGCGCCACAGATCGCTGCGCGCAAAACGGCCATATCGCGGGCGTTGTACAGCACGCCCTCTTCCTGCTTGTAAGAGCTGTCATGTTCCTCATCGACCACAATCAGGCCCAAATTCTGATAGGGCAAAAACAGGGCCGACCGCGCCCCGATCACAACTTGGCACTGACCTTGTCCCACCATGCGCCAGATCCTGCGACGTTCGGTCATCGTTGCACCGGAATGCCATTCAGCGGGTTTGGCACCGAACCGTTCCTGCACCCGTTCCAGAAACTGCTCGGTCAGCGCAATCTCCGGCAGCAAGACCAGAGCCTGCCGCCCTGCGCGCAAGGCGGCGGCCACAGCTTCCAGATAGACTTCGGTTTTGCCTGATCCGGTCACCCCGCGCAGCAGCGTCGTGCCGTATTTGCCCGAACGCACCCCTTCGTCCATAACCGCAGCTGCCGCAGCCTGATCTTGCGTCAACTCTTTGCTGGGCAGCTCGGGGTCCATGCGCAGGAACGGCACATCGCGCGGTGATTCCTCTTCGCGCACAGCGTCTTGGGCCACCAGCCCTTTCACAACGGACGCAGTCACCCCCGCCATATCCGCCAACTCTTTCAACGTGAAAGACAGGTCGCCATATTCATCCAGCGTGTCCAGCACCCGCCGTCTGGCATCGGTCATTTTATTGGGTTCCGCCGTCCCGCGGCGGTAAACTTTGCGCATCGACGGCGTATCCCCCAAACCCGGTGCGCGTGTGGCAAGGCGCAGCATCGCGGGCATTGGCGTCAATGTGTAGGCCGCTGCACGTTCCAGAAAGCTGCGCATCTCGCCGCGCATTGGTGCGGCATCCAGAACGCGGATCACATGGCGGATTTTCGCCAGATCATAATCGCCTTTGCCCGGCCCCCAAACCACGCCTAAAACCTTGCGCGGCCCCAGCGGCACCTCGACAAACGCGCCCAGATGGCAGCCCCCTTCGGGCGCTTTGTAATCCAGTGCACGGCCAAGGGGTTGCGTGCTCATCACCGCAACCAGTTCACCGTGGTTAAAGAATTCTGGGCTGCTCACAGGCGCTCCATCGCTACAAAAGAGGGTTTCAGGTCCGCGTGGCTTACGCTAGACCCAAGATCAATGCATCCCCCTCCAACCGCAAGGACCGCACATGAAATTCTTTGTAGATACCGCCGAAATCGACGCCATTGCCGAACTGAACGATCTGGGCATGGTCGACGGGGTCACCACCAACCCCTCGCTGATCCTGAAATCAGGCCGTGACATCATGGAAGTCACCAAGGAAATCTGTTCCATTGTTTCCGGTCCCGTCAGCGCCGAAGTGGTCGCCATGGAAGCCGACGCCATGATCGCCGAGGGCCGCAAGCTGGCGGAAATCGCTGACAATATCGCCATCAAACTGCCGCTGACATGGGACGGGTTGAAGGCCTGTAAAACGCTGTCGGGCGAAGGCCGTATGGTCAATGTCACCCTGTGTTTCTCTGCCAATCAGGCGCTGCTGGCTGCCAAAGCCGGTGCGACGTTCATTTCGCCCTTCATCGGCCGTTTGGACGACATCAACGTCGACGGCATGGACCTTATTCAGGACATCCGCACGGTTTATGACAACTACGGTTTTGAAACCAACATCCTTGCCGCGTCGATCCGTTCGGTTGCGCATGTGCAGGACTGCGCCCTGATCGGTGCCGACGTGATGACCGCGCCGCCAGAGGTGATCAAGAAGCTGGCGACACACCCGCTGACCAATGCAGGGCTGGAGCAGTTCATGAAAGACTGGGCCAAGACCGGTCAGAACATCTTGTAAATCCGGTGGGCGGGTCACTGACCTGCCTCTCGTATCTCCGGCGGGCGGCGCATCTGCGCCTGTCGCACCTCTGACGCCAATGCGCCACAGGTAACCATTTGCACAACTTGGGGGCAGATTTTTTTCCTGCCCCCTGATATAAGATGCGAAATCAAAAAGAGACGACCATGAGCAGCAACCCCAAGATAGATGACGTCCTGCGCGAGGCGATCATTTCGCAACCAGACGTGATTCTTGATGACAGTGATGTCATGCAGGCGTTGATTGCAGCGAATGAAAAGGCGATGGGCGGCAATATCGTCGATCTGCGCGGCATCGCGATGGAGCGGCTTGAGGCGCGGCTGGACCGGCTGGAAGACACCCACCGCAGCGTGATCGCCGCCGCATATGAAAACCTAGCCGGCACCAACCAGATCCACCGTGCGATCCTGCGCATGCTTGATCCGGTCGAATTTGAATCCTTCCTGCGCGATCTGGGCGGCGAAGTGGCCGATATCCTGCGGGTCGATGCGGTCAAGTTGGTGCTGGAAACAGTACAAAACGACGAAGACCCTGCGGTGCAACGACTTGGGGATGTGTTAAGTGTCGCCGAACCCGGTTTCATCGATGATTACCTGACCCACGGACGCGGCGGCATTGCGCGTCAGGTGACACTGCGCGGGGTGCAGGACGCGTCCGAACATGTCTATGATGGCAAAGCCGACTGGGTCCGTTCCGAGGCGTGCTTGAAACTTGACTTCGGCGCGGGCCGTCTGCCCGGTTTGCTGGTGCTGGGGTCTGAGGATCCGCATATGTTCGGCCCGCAGCAAGGCACTGATCTGCTGACGTTTTTCACCGGCGTATTTGAACGCGCGATGCGCCGCTGGCTGTCTTGAGCCGGGCGCAACAGGCCACCGACATCGGGCTGATCAGCCCTGCCGCACGGGATGCGCTGCAAACCTGGCTGGAACATCAACGCGCCCTGAAAGGGGCTGCCGAAAACACGATCACCGCCTATCAAGGTGATGTTGCCGATTTTCTCGCGTTCATGACCGCCCATAAGGCCCAAGCGCAAGGCTTGGGTGCTTTGGCAGAGATCAAAATCACCGACATGCGGGCATGGATGGCGCGCACGCGCGGACCGGATGTGGGGCCGCGTTCGATGGCGCGTAAACTGTCAGCGGTCAAAGCGTTTTATCGCTGGTTGGCCGAACGCGAAGGGTTTGAACCCACCGCAGTGCTTTCCACCCGCGCCCCGAAGTATCAAAAGAAGCTCCCCCGCCCGCTGGCCGTTGATGCCGCCAAGGCGATGATTGACTGCGTCGAAATCCAATCAGACCGCCCTTGGGTTTCCGCCCGCGATGTTGCGGTGCTGACGTTGCTGTGGGGCTGCGGTTTGCGGATTTCCGAAGCCTTGGGTTTGCTGGCACGGGATGCGCCCTTGCCCGAAACGCTGCGGATTATCGGGAAGGGCGGCAAAGAACGTGTAGTGCCGGTTTTGCCGGCGGCGCGGGATGCCGTGGATGCCTATCTGCGGCTGTGCCCCCATCCGTTGACCCCGGACGCCCCCTTGTTTCGCGCCATTCGCGGCGGTGCCTTGTCGGCCCGTTCGATTGCCAAGGTAATGGCGGATGCGCGCATGCAGCTCGGTTTGCCCGCGACGGCAACGCCCCATGCGATGCGCCACAGCTTTGCGACCCATCTGCTGGACGCAGGAGGGGATTTGCGTGCGATTCAGGAATTGTTAGGGCATGCGTCCTTGTCCACGACACAGGCCTATACGGCGGTGGATACCGCGCGTTTGATGGAAGTTTACAATCGGGCGCACCCCAAGGCAGGGTGAGCGTTTTCTTTGAAATAAGACGGCCGGAAACTTCGAAAGTTTCCGCGCGCGGTCGCTAACGCCCCAATCCTTCAACAAAGCTTTGCGCGGCGGCGGAAGGGTCTACATCGCCCTCTGCTACCTTATCGCCCAACGCCGCCAAAGCCGCCCGCGCCTCTGCCCCTTGCAGCTGCGCCAACAAGCGTTGCTTCACATCTTCCTCGAACCAGTACCGCGCCTGCGCTGCCCGTGTTTTGTCCCAGAACCCTTCATCACGGCGCCAGTTGACCAAAGCGGTCATGCTTTCCCAGGCTTCCGCTAACCCGTTCTCCTGCAAGGCAGAAACCGCCATTGCCAAGGGGTAGCCGTCGGGATCTTGCGGCCGTTTGCGCAACAGGCGCAGCGCACCGGCATAATCCGCCTGCGTGCGTACCGCCGCCGGTTTCAGATCGCCATCCGCCTTGTTCACCAGAATAATATCCGCCATTTCCATGATGCCGCGTTTGACGCCCTGCAATTCGTCGCCCCCCGCAGGGGCCAGCAGCAGCAAGAACAGGTCCGACATTTCCGCAACCACGGTTTCGGATTGGCCAACGCCCACAGTTTCAATCAACACCACGTCAAAGCCCGCAGCCTCGCACAGCCGCACCGCTTCGCGGCTGCGCCGCGCCACACCACCCAGATGGGTCTGGCTGGGCGAAGGCCGGATAAAGGCGTCCGCCTCGCGGCTCAGCAGATCCATCCGCGTCTTGTCGCCCAGAATAGAGCCGCCCGAACGTGATGAGGACGGATCAACCGCCAGCACAGCAACGCGCAAGCCTTGGCGGATCAGCATCATGCCGAAACTTTCAATGAACGTCGATTTGCCCACCCCCGGCGTGCCCGACAACCCGATGCGCAGCGCCTGACGGTCTTGCGGCAGGGCAGCCAGCAGTTGCCCCGCCAGAACCCGATGGTCCGCGCGCCCTGATTCAACCAATGTAATCGCGCGCGCCAAGGCACGCCGTTCGCCTGCGCTAACGCGCTGTGCAATGTCCGTGATATCCATAGCGCATCTTTTGCGGCCCCCGCCAGATTTGTCCAGACCCAAGACCCTTGGCCTTTGCCGCGCTTTGACCGATAACCGCCCCATGTCCGACACCTTGCCCATTGATGCCGTCCTGCCGCAGGTCATTACCGCCCTGCGCACGCACAAACGTGTGGTCCTGCAAGCCCCGCCCGGTGCGGGGAAAACCACCCGTGTGCCTTTGGCGATGCTGGATGGCGAACTGACGCAAGGGCGCATCCTGATGCTCGAACCCCGCCGCCTTGCCGCGCGGGCCGCCGCCGAACGCATGGCGCAGACACGGGATGAAAAGGTCGGGGAAACAGTAGGATATCGTGTGCGCGGTGCCTCTGCGATCAGCAAGGACACCCGTATCGAGGTGGTGACCGAGGGCATCCTGACGCGGATGTTGCAAGACGACCCCGAATTGCGCGGCGTCGGCGCGGTCGTGTTTGACGAATTTCACGAACGCTCGCTTAACGCCGATCTGGGGTTGGCGCTGTGTCTGGAAGTCGCCGGTGCCTTGCGCGACGATCTGATGCTGGTGGTGATGTCCGCGACGCTAGATGCCGCACCGGTCGCAGACTTGATCGAAGCGCCCGTAGTCACATCCGAGGGACGTAGTTTCGAGGTCACGCCAGTCTGGTTGGACCGCCCCGTCGGAAAGCAGCGGCTTGAGCAGGCAACCGCCGATCTGGTGTTGAAAGCGTTGTCAGAATCCGCCGGATCGGCGTTGGTGTTCCTGCCCGGCGAGGCGGAGATCAGACGTGTCGAAACCCTGTTGAAATCGCAACTCCCTGCGGATTGCACGCTGGCCTCGCTGTTTGGTGCAATGGATTTCAAAGCCCAACGCGCCGCGATCGCCCCTGCAGAAAAAGGGCGCAAAGTGGTGCTGGCGACCTCCATTGCGGAGACCTCGCTGACCATTGAAGGCATTCGTATTGTTGTGGATGCAGGACGGGCGCGGCGCGCGCGGTTTGATCCCGCATCCGGCATGTCACAACTTGTCACTGAAAAAGTCAGCCGCGCCGAGGCGACCCAGCGCGCAGGTCGCGCGGGGCGCATGTCGACCGGCGTGGCCTATAAGCTGTGGACCAAAGGCGAGGAAGGGGCGCTTGCCGCCTTTCCACCAGCAGAAATCGAAGTCGGGGATCTGAGCGGCTTTGCGCTGGAACTGGCAGTTTGGGGGGCGGACGCGTCGGAACTGACCTTTGTCACCCCGCCACATGAGGGACGTCTGGCAGAGGCACGGGCGGTCTTGCAAATGCTCGGCGCTCTGGATGACGCGGGCCGGATCACGCCGCATGGCCGTACCCTGTCGACGCTGCCCTTGCATCCGCGTCTTGCACATATGGTCGGTCAGGGCGGGCCGCGGGGCGCCACCCTTGCCGCTTTATTGGCAGAGCGTGATCCTTTGCGCGGCGCAGGCGTTGATCTTTCCCTGCGGATGGATGTGATTGAGGGACGGCAAAGCCGCGCCGATGCGCATGCCCCCACCATTGCGCGCATCCGGCAAGAAGCGAAACGGTTGAAGCGAGGGCAGAACGCCGACGGGCCTGATGCCCTTGGCCCCTTGGCAGCGCTCGCCTATCCCGACCGGATCGGGTTGCGCCGCAAGGGAGACGCGCCGCGCTATGTGCTTTCGGGGGGCAAGGGGGCGCTGATTGGTGACGGCGATGCGCTGGCCGGTGAACGGCTGATCGTTGCGACCGATCTAGACGGCAATCCGCGCGAAGCCAAAGTGCGACAGGCCGCGCGGTTAAGCGAGGCTGAGTTGCGCAGCCTGTTCAGCGCGCAAATCGCGTGGCATGACGTTTGCCTGTGGTCGCGCCGCGAAGGGCGGGTGTTAACACGCCGGCACGAACGCTTTGGCGCTTTGGTTCTGGATGATCGCATTTGGCCGGACGCGCCGGAGGCTGATGTGGCCCGTGCCATGTTGGACGGCGTGCGCCAGCTGGGGCTGAACCCCGCCCCGCCTGCCGCGCGGTTTCTGGCGCGCGCACGGCTGATGCCAGACGGCTTTCCCGATTTCAGCGAAGCGCTTTTGCTGGAAGAGCTGGAGGAATGGCTGCTGCCCCACCTGACGGGCCTGCGCACTGCCGCTCAGTGGAAGGGGTTTGATCTGTTGCCCGCCCTGCGCGCGCGTCTGGATTGGGACCAGCAACAAGCGCTGGACCGCGCAGCACCTGCGCATTTTGTCACGCCACTGGGCCGTAAGGTGCCAATTGATTACGACGGTGAAGCCCCGCAAATTGCTTTGCGCCTGCAAGAGCTTTTCGGGGTCACACAGCACCCGCAAGTGGCGGGAAATCCGTTAAAAATTACGCTTCTTTCCCCCGGTCAACGCCCCGTTCAGGTGACGATGGATTTGCCGGGGTTTTGGGTCAGTTCCTATGCAGATGTGCGCAAGGACATGCGCGGCCGCTATCCGCGCCACCCGTGGCCCGAAGATCCGACACAGGCTGATCCCACCGTGCGGGCTAAGCGGCGCGGCACCTAGTCGTTATCACTTAACCCCGCACCCGCGCCGGACAGGCGCGAGGCGTCGGTTTCAGGCACCAGCATGCGCGCGGCATAGGTTTGAAGAAGGGTGACAAGGCTATTTGGAATGAACACGCGATGGGAAATATGCGTGGCCTTGGGTTTGTCGAGAAACAGTGTCACCCGCGCGCTATCTCCAGATTTTTCCATCAACGTTTCATAGGGCTGGGCATCAAGATAGCTTTGCGCCAGCCCCCCGCATTCAGCGCGCAAAAATTCACCTCTGGCGACATCGTCCCGCGTGTTCTCCGCAATCCGCAAAAGCTGTAAAGGCAGCAAAAGAATGGGACCGGTTGGCAAATGTTCCAAGGCATCGGTCAAGTTCTGCACCTCCCGCCCCGCCTGCAAATGGCGCAGCGCCGCGGTTCCGAAATCTGCCGCCTGCGCGGGCGGGGCCCCTGCCCCGCGTGCGGCCTTGGCAGCGAGTGTCATCACTTCGTTTGCAGAACATTTCATGGCGCGAACACCGGCAACCACCAATCGTCACATTCCTGCGCCAGATCAGCGGCCAACGGCGCGCCTTGGCATAGGGTGATGCGGGTCCAGCGGTCGGATTTGGGGTCAAACTTGGACGCGCCGAAAAAGGATAATTTGCAGCGCAGCATATCAATGGGCAAACAGGTCGATGCAATCAGGTTGTCGCGGATTTCAGCGTATGGGTATTGCGCGGCCATTTGCACACGCGCAAGTGCCAAAGCATGATCCGGACGGGACTGCAACAAGTCCGACGTGGCCACAGTATTCTCCGGCAAATCGCGATAAAGCGATTTGATCCGGCGGCCGATATCCAACGGCGTTTCACGGTCGGCCCCGCTTTCCTTGAACCTCTGGCCAAGACGGGGTTCCTGTTTTGCTTCGGACACATACCAGAACTGGCCGCAGCACGCGGGATCGTCATAATCAGGCGCAAGCGCCCATGCGAAATTGCGTTCGATTGCGCGGCGCAGCGCATCTGTGTCGCGTGGCATCGGGCCATGACCAAAGGCAGGATCGGCCATGCACGCGGCCAAATCGTCGACTATTTCGCCGAAGGGTTCGATCATCAAAGCAGCGGTCAGTTCCTGAACGTCAGCGGAGTGGCTTTTCACGCTATTCATCGCCCTGTCTAACGGGCGTCGGCCGGTGAAATCGAACTTTTCGCACAGAGCGCCCCAATCCTCGCGCAGCGTATTGATCCGCGACTGATGTAGGGTATCGGGCACGTTCCATTCGGCCAGATGCTGCGCCGCGCGCATGGCAAGTGCCTTTAGGCGGGTTTGTTCGGTCATGCCGAGCGTTTCAATCGCGCGGACCCGTGCCAGCGCCGTTTCGCGCGCCTGCATCCAGTTGTTCAGCAAAACAGGGTGCGTCACCAGAAACGGTGCCATGCCCAAGCCCGTAGAATTGCCAATGCCCAGATGCCGTTTCAACGACGCATCCAAAACGCCCTGCCCCACATGTTCCACCAGATCATGGGTGAAGTGGCGGATCAGCCAAACGGTCAGCATTTCCGCAGCGAAAGGCCCCTCAAGTCCGGGGCGTGTGTCAATCAAGGCGCGATCGGCGATGCCGAATTTACCATTGCCGTACACCGCCGTTGTCCGCATCAGGTAACCGACATCGCGCACCATGGCGGCGTCGGGCTGGCGGCCGGCGCGCAATGCTGCGACCACATGGGCAAACAGGCGCACAGATTTATTGGCACGGCTCAGGATCAGGTCGCGTTCGGTGAAACGGGCGGCTTCCTGTTTGGGCGCGGCGGCGCGAATACGGGTGATTTCAGCCGCATCCGGCACCCCGTCATAAAGCACATACGCGCTGTCCCACGCGGTGGCGATGACGCGATCCGTGCGCATTTCGGGCGGCAGATCGGTGGACACGGCGACAAGGGAATAGGTGTGAGAACCAAGGCGCAGCGAATAAACAGCATGGCCAAAACCGTCCTTGCACATGTCCCAAACGGGGCGCGAAACGGTGACCTTTTCAGCGGCCAGCCGGCGGATCAGGGTGCGCAAAAACGATAGGCGCGTGGGAAACATCGCCCCCATCCGCGACAGACGCATCACCTCATCCGGCGGGCGTAGCGCGACCTGTGGCGGGGCGGTTCCCTGTGTCACAGCGGCCCGAAACTGCTGTCATAAAACCGCATCCAGTTACCCCCCATGATGCCGTCAATCTCATCCGCCACCATTCCTGCGGCGTATAAACCGCTGCGGATATTTCCGAAATCACGGTTGTCGTTGAACCAGACCGGCATCGGCGGAAAGCCTGCATTGCTGGCTGAGCCCTCACCGTAATCAATGCCCTTGGTCCAGCGTCCGACACGCATCCATTCGACGATGCTGTCAGGCTGATCCTGACAAAGATCCGTGCCAATCCCGAGGTTTTGCGCGCCGTAGCGCGCGGCAGCTTCGGCGATCATCGTGCAGAACCCCTCAAGGGTGCAGTCTGATCCGCCTGCCAGATGGTGCGGGTAAACAGAGAACCCCAACATGCCGCCCGCATCGGTCAGCGCCTTGAGAACCGCATCGGATTTATTGCGCAGCGCCGCATGCCACCAATGCGGATTGGCATGGGTGATGGCGATGGGACGGGTGGAGTGCGCGATGGCGTCCAAGGTGGAGCGTTCGCCGGAATGGCTCATGTCGATCACCATGCCGACGCGGTTCATTTCCTCCACCACGGCGCGTCCCATGCGGGTCAGACCTGTGTCGTCATCCTCGTAACAGCCCGTGGCCAGAAGACTTTGATTGTTATAAGTCAGCTGCATGAAACGCACGCCGAGCTGGTGACAGATTTCGACCAAACCGATGTCGTCCTCGATCGGGCTGGGGTTTTGGAAACCGAAAAAGATCGCCGTGCGATTGCTGTCCTGCGCCCGCGTGACGTCGGCCGCGCAGGTGCCTTTAAAAATCAGATCACTGTGGTCCTCGAACCAGCGGTTCCAGCGTTCGAGGTTCAGCACCATTTCACGAAAACTTTCGTGATAGGCGATGGTGACATGCACAGCGTCAACGCCCCCTGCGCGCATCTGTTCAAAGATTTTCGGCGAGAAATTGGCGTATTGCAGGTTGTCGATCAGAGGTGTTTTCATGCCGTCAGCATGGACCGGACCTTGCCGCCACTCAACATCGAAAACGACATGGTTTGTGACGGTTCGGACCTATACGGCCCATGTCACAGCGCGCTGATCACACCTGCGGCGCGGATATCGCCGCTTGGCACGCCGCGCGGCGCACCGCCCACCGGTTCGTCGGTTATGGCCAGCGTGATCGACGCGATCTGATCCGCCATTGCGCGCGGTAACGGAACGCGCGCGGTTTCACCTTCGGGCAGCACGCCCAGTGACACCGGTGCCTGATCCGGCAGGATCGCCCAAAGTTCCAGAACACGGCCCGCAGGTGCAGCCCCTGCAAGGCGGCGCAAAGCGATGCTGTTCTTCGTGTCCACCACAGCCAATACTTGCAGGTCGAAATCGGTACTGGTCATCTGGGTCGCAAAGACATCGCGCGGCACATCGGTACTGTCAGGTTGCAACAGCGGGGTGGCAAGATATGCGGCCAGCACCAGCGCGCAAACAGCGATGCCCTGCCAGATCCAGAGCCGCTGCAACAGCGGTACGGAGACCTTGGGGAAAAGTGTTTTCAACAGCTTGCGCTTGAGCTTTTTTGGCGGGTTAACCGGTTTGATGCTGTCGGTCAGGGTGACCAGCCGTTCCTGCCACGACGCAACCCGCTGGGCGAACGCCGCGTCATGAGCGGCGCGGGTCTGTGCCTGTTCAAGCACGTCATCCGACGCCAGACCCAGCACATATTCAGCAGCCTGCGCATCTTCCGCATCGCGGGGGGAGAGGTCTTCGTCGCTCATGCGCTCATGCAATCGCGCAGCGCGATCAATCCGCGGCGCAACCACGTGCGCATGGTGTTTAAAGGCACGTCGAATTTAGCCGCCAGATCGGCATAGGTCAGCCCTTCAAGGTAAGCGCCGCGAATGGCCGATCCGCGGTCCTCTGCCAGTTGGTCAAGACATCCGGTCAACCGGTTCGCTTCGGAAGCCGCGATTGCGGCCTGTTCCGGCGAAGGACCGGGGGCGATCAGGTTCAGCCCCGGCGTGTCAATATCCTGCTGGCCCTTCTTGCGCGCCCGCAGCCGGTCGATCGATGTATTGCGCGCAATCGTGATCAGCCATGTCATCGGCGATAAACCGTTCGCACGGTAGCGATCTGCGTTGTTCCAGATTTTTACAAATGTGTCCTGCATCGCATCCTCGGCCGCTGCCCGTTTGGACAAGACACGCAAGCAAACCCCAAAGAGTTTCGCACTGACCCGATCGTAAAGCATCTCGAATGCGGCACGGTCCTTAAGGGCCACGCGCGCGATCAGCTCTTCAATCTCCTCGCGGTCTGTCACGTCGCGATGCCTCCGCCCTTGCGCGATACAGTCTGGCGTTAAACTTGAGGCAGTATAGTGCGAAGTCAATGCCCTTTCACCGCCGGCGCTTGCCTGTTTAGATGCTGCCAATCAGAAAGGACTGACATGCAAACATCAAAAACCATTGAGTATTTCTACTCAGCCCATTCGGCCTATGCTTATCTCGGTGCATGGGAACTGGACCGGATCGCGACCCGAACTGGCGCGAAGATCATTCACCGGCCTTTCGATTTCGCGCCGGTCATGGCGGCGGCAGGTGGCCGCGGGTTCAAGGAGCGGACACAGGCGCATATCGACTATTTCTTTGGCCGCGAGATGGTGCGTTGGGCGCAGCTTCGCGATTTGCCAATGGTGCGGCACCGTCCGACGTTTCATGATAATCCGCTGACACTGGCCAATGGTGCGATCATCGCTGCAGGTGCAGATGCCAGCGCGCTCAGTCGCGCGATCTTGCAGGCCCATTGGCGCGACGATGCGGATATTGCCGATGCTGCCGTATTGACGGAACTGGCCCGCGAAACAGGTCTGGACGGTGCCGCGCTGTTGCAGGCGGCCAAAAGCGAAGAGATACAGGCACAGCATCGCGCCAACACCGAAGAAGCAATCGCGCGTTCGGTCTTCGGTTCTCCGACCTATTTCGTTGAGGGCGATATGTTTTACGGCCAAGATCGGTTGTTCATGGTCGAACATGCGCTGAACACCCCATTTGATCCCTGAGCGTTCACAGAGCTTTACGCAGATCGCATCGCCGCGATAGACCGTTCTGGACAGGAATTAGAATCAAGGGGGATTCATGGGAAACGCCGCACATAAAAACTATGACGTTGTGATCATTGGCGGGGCTATTTATGGCTCCTCTGTCGCGTGGTGGCTGACCCAGATGCAGGGGTTTGACGGGCGTATACTGGTAGTCGAACGCGATCCGACCTATGAATTTGCCTCGACCAGCCACACGAATTCCTGCATCCGGCAGCAGTTTTCCAACCGGTTGAATATCCAGATTTCGCGTTTTGGTGCTGAATTCATCAAAGGCTTTCGTGGCTTTATGGGGGATGACCCCGAGGTGCCCGAACTTGTGTTGCAGAGCTATGGGTATCTTTATCTGGCAGACACGCCCGAATTTGCACAAACTTTGCGCGAAAGTCAGGCGATACAAGCGGCCGAGGGGGCCCATACCCGCCACATGACGCCTGCTGAAATCGCTGCAGAATATCCATTTTACCAATTGGACGATGTGCTGGCCGCCAACCACAACCTTGTCGACGAAGGATATTTTGACGGGGGCACAATGTTTGACTGGTTCAAACGCATGGCCCGGCGCAACGGTGTGGAATATATCCACGACGAAGTGACGGGCATGACCCTGAATGCGGCCGGCACAGGGGTGGACAGTGTCACCCTGAAATCGGGTGACACGATTTCTTGCGGGAGCGTGGTCAATGCCTCAGGTCCGCGGGCGGTAGCGACTGCGCGGATGGCGGGGATCGACCTGCCGGTGCGGCCGCGCAAACGCTATACATTTATCTTTGACGCCGCCAACCCGCTGGACCGCGACCTGCCGCTGACAATTGATCCGTCAGGGGTGCATATGCGTTCGGAAGGCAAATACTATCTGGCCGGTTGCCCGCCGGATGAAGACCCCGATGTGGCCCCCGATGATTTCGGATTTGATCACAGCCTCTGGCAGGAAAAGGTCTGGCCTATCATCGCAACCCGCGTGCCCGCCTTTGAGCAGGTCAAGGTGATCAACGAATGGGTCGGTCATTACGCCTATAACACATTTGACCAGAACGCGGTGATCGGGCGACATACAAAGGTCAGCAACTTTGTCTTTGCCAACGGTTTTTCGGGACATGGCCTGCAACAATCCCCCGCCATGGGGCGCGGCATTGCCGAACAAATTGCGCATGGCGAATACCGTACGCTGGACCTTGCCCCCTTTGGCTATGACCGCATAGAAAACCAACAAAAATTCATGGAAAAAGCCGTGATCTGATCGCGCTAATTGAGGAATGATAGGATGAAACTGAAGAAACTTGTATTGACGGGTGCCGCAGGACGGCTTGGGTCTTACCTGCGTGAACCGCTGAGCAAGATGTGTGACGAACTGGTCAGCACCGACATCGTGGATGACATCGGCACGCTTTACCCCGGCGAGCGCTTTGTTCAGGCGGATGTCGCCAAATTCGACGAGGTTCACGCGATCCTTGAAGGCGCGGATATGGTTGTGCACTTCGGTGCCATCGTAGACGAACGCCCCTTCGAGGAAATGTTGGGGCCAAATTTTGTCGGCAGCTATAATATCTGGGAAGCCGGTTTTCAGCACGGCGTGAAACGGGTGGTCTATGCCAGCTCGATCCACGCGGTCGGCATGTACCCCAAGACTGAATTCATCGACACCGAAGTCGCCCACCGCCCTGACACGTTTTACGGTCTGGCCAAATGTTTCACCGAAGATTTGGGCCGGATGTACTGGGAAAAGCGCCAGATGGAATCCGTTCACCTGCGCATCCTTTCTGCCGCTCAGGTCACCAATCCGCGCGCTTTGGGGTCATGGTTGTCCTATGACGACCTGATCCAGTTGGTCAGCCGCGCAATTGATACACCTGTCGTCGGGTTCAGCGTGGTCTATGGCGTGTCCAACAATGACCGTGCACCGGTGGACAATCACAAAGCTTCGTTTCTGGGGTATCGCCCGAAAGACAACGCCGAACAATTTGCCGAGGCAATTCTGGCCGAAGCCGGCGCCGCCGATCCAACCGATCCCGGCACCATGTTGCAGGGCGGCCCCTTTGCCGCATTCGAGCTGGGGCAAAGCGATATGTCTTTGATGAAGATCGTGGATGATCGCAAGAAAACCTGACGTGAGGGGCCACAGAGCGGTGCGTGACGCGCCGGCCTGTGGCCCCCGCTTACGGCAAGCCGCAAGCAGCATTGCAGTTCAAAACCAACCTGTTACCTTGCACGCCATGCGGGGGCGCGGCCAAGATGCTGCTTTTGCAAAAGAACATTGCGGATAGGGCGCGCGTGCCATCGGTACAGGACGCCGTGATCAATCTGGGAGGATAGCATGATCAACTTTAACAGACGCCACACATTGGGCCTGATCGGCGCGGCGGCGGCCACGGGGCTTGCAGCCCCTGCGATTGCGCAAAACAAAAAGATCGTTGTTGGCGCACTGCGCTTTACGTCGCATTCCGGCAGTTTCATCGCCGTAGAACGCAACTATTTCGCAGAGGCCGGTCTTGATGTCGAATTGCGCTTTTTCCAAGCAGCGCAACCGATGGCGGTCGCGATTGCCTCGGGTGATGTGGATTACGCGGTAACGGCGATTTCCGGCGGACTTGTGTCGCTGGCCGACAAGGGCGCGATCAAAGTCATCGGCGGCGCGTTGAGCGAAGAACCGGGCATCGACGGGCAAAAAATTCTCGCCTCTGATGCTGCATTCAAGGCGGGCGTCACAACGCCGGCCGGTCTGGCGGGCAAATCTTTCGGAATTTCCACTGCCGGTTCGTCCTTTCATTACATGGGGTCCAAGGTGGCACAGGCCGAAGGCATCGAGATGTCATTCAAGCCGCTGCAAAAAGTGGGTGCGATCATTGGTGCGCTGAAAACCGGCCAGATTGATGCATGGTCCATCGTCCCCCATATCGCCAAGCCGCTGGCAGGATCCGGTGCGGTGCATATCATCGGTAACGTCTCTGACTACCTGCCGAACTATCAGGTCACCACCGTCTTTACCTCGGCCAAGAATGCCGCAGATGAACGCGATCAAACCGCGGCCTTCCTGAGTGGTTTTGGCAAAGGGGTCAGCGATTACAATTCGGCGATGATCGACAAATCCGGCGGCGAGGATGGCGTGAATGCCATGGTCGATCTGATCCACAAATATGTCTACACTGACCGTCCGCGCGAAAAGGCGGCCCCCTCGATCATCAACGGCACAATGCGCCTGAACGAAGGTGCCAAGATGAACGTGGCATCGGTTCAGGATCAGCTTGGCTGGTTTCAGTCCGAAGGTCTGGTCGATGAAAGCATCACGCTCGATACGCTTGTCGATACCAGCTACGTGGACACTTTCGAAGCATAAGAGCGTCTCAATGGCTGGCCGCCCGTTATGCGTGGCCAGCCTGTTTCAAGACGAGAATAGGTCAGCTGCATTATGGATATCCGTCTGGACGGGATCAGCCACTTCTATGGCGACACCGAAGTTCTGCGCGACATTTCTCTGGATATTCCCGCAGGGCAGATTGTCTGTCTGGTCGGGCCGTCCGGTTGCGGGAAATCCACACTTTTGCGGCTGATCGGCGGGCTGGAACGACCCGCCTCGGGGCGTATTTTGCAGCTTGGAACGCCGCCAGCTGATTGCCTGAACCCGCTCACCTATATTTTTCAGGACTTTGCCCTGCTGCCGTGGCGCTCCGTGCGGGGCAATATTTCGCTGGTGCTTGAAGATCACGGGATCAGGGGCGCAGATGCGGATGCGATCATTTCCGATGTTCTGGCCCGCACCAAGCTCAGCGATTTTCGCGACGCCTTGCCGCGTCAGCTGTCCGGCGGAATGAAACAACGGGTCGCAATTGCGCGGGCCCTGGCGGTGAACCCTGCGGTGATGTTGATGGATGAACCCCTGTCCGCACTGGACAGCCAGACCCGCGAATTGCTGATGGACGATCTGATCGCCCTGTGGACGCGCCAACCTTTCACCGCCGCTTATGTCACCCATAATCTGGCAGAGGCCGTGCGCCTTGGGCATCGTATCGTTGTGCTATCCCGCAGACCCGGCCAGATCCGCGAGGTTGTCGAGATTGACATGCCTCTGGCCGAGCGCAGCCACGGGGACCCCCGCCTTGAACAGACCCAGAAACACCTGTGGGAGTTGATGCGCGAAGAAGCCCGCGCAGCGGATGAGGAATTGCTGGATGTCTGATATGTCGACCGAGCACACGGCCCGCGAGGTCCGGTTTCGCGGCGGCGGATTTGCCCCGAAGCCGCGGCGTTTTGCCGGCGTGGCGGTGTTTGTCGTGCTGATTGTCCTCGCGGAATGGGGGACACGCAGTGGATGGATCACCGCGCTGACCCTGCCCCGCCCGTCAGATGTGCTTGCGACCTTCGGGGAGCTTTGGCAAAGCGGGCTATTGTTCAAACACCTCGTTCCGTCCTTGACGCGACTGGCCGTTGGCGCGGCCATCGGGGCGTCTCTGGGCATTGTCGTTGGCGTGATGATCGGCTTGTTCTCTTATGTGCGCGCCGGATTGATCCCTTTGGTCGCGGCCATTTTTCCAATTCCAAAAATCGCCCTGTTGCCCTTGTTTGTAATCTGGTTCGGCATTGACGAGGCATCCAAATATGCGCTGATTGCCTTTGGCACTTTCACCCCCACTGTCGTCGCGACCTATGGCGCGGTGGATAACGTTGATCGGTCGCTGATCCGCATGGGTCAAAGTTTCGGCCTGTCGTGGTTCTCGATCGTGCGCAAAATCGTTTTGCCCGGGGCCATGCCCGGCATCCTGTCGGGTCTGCGCATTTCGCTGTCGATCGCGATTATCCTTTTGGTCGCCGCCGAGATGCTGGGCGCAGAATACGGGATCGGGGCCTACATACTGGAGGCCGGATCGCTGTACGATCTGGAACGGCTGTTTGCCGGCGTTGCCATTCTTTCGGTGCTTGGTGTCGCGTTGAGCATGGCCATCGGGCAAATCGAAAAGCGCCTGTTGGGCTGGCGGTCCTAACGTCGCACTCAACCGCCGTACAAGCGATCTTGCAGGCGCGACAGATCGGGGCGGGCGACACCGCTTTGCAACAGATAATCCGCGGCGCTGCCGTATTGCTCCCGAATATGGGACAGCATTTTCGCCATTGTATCTGCGGGGCTTTGCAGCAGGGTTGCGTAGCGTTCAACATCGCCGCCATTGGCCCGCGAGATCGACAGGAATTCCGCGACCAGATCGGGGATCATCTGTTCGGTCAGCACGTAATCCTCGATGATTTCTGCCTCTGACACACCGGCCACCCCCAACAGCAGGGCCGCGATGATCCCCGTGCGGTCCTTGCCTGCGGTGCAGTTGAACAACACCGCCCCGTCGGAAACCCGCGCAATATGCGTGACGATATCGCGAACGGCACCACTGCGTGTATCCAGTGCCCTGATATAAAACGGCACCAACGGGTGCAGATCTGCGGCCCCCGCATCAGCAAGGGCGGTCGGGGACAGATCGTCAAACAGCGGCAGGTTGACGTAATCAACCCCCGTGAGCCCGTCAAAAAGGCTGGGTGCATTCGCCACTTCGCTGCCGGTACGCAAATCAATCACACAGCGCAGCCCCTCCCCAACAAGGTGGTCGGTCCCGCCCGGTTCAAGGCGGTGCAGGCAATCGGCGCGCAAAAACCGGCGTGGCGGGATGGGCGTCCCGCGCGCGGTAACATATCCGCCTAGATCACGGATGTTATAGCTGCCCTGAAGGGCGATATGGCGTGGCATGTCCATCATGTGAAGGCCAGTAATCGGGCGCGATCAATTGTGCCCAGATCCTGCTGCGCCGGGCTGAGCGGCACAAAGCTGACCGACAGACCGGAAGCGCGGTGTTCGCAAATCGCCATTGTGGTGCCTTCAAGCAGGCGCAGATCACGGCGCTCCAACAGGTCGATGGTGTAATCCAAACCGGAGTTGATGCAGATCGGGATGCCATGCCAATGATGAATTTGGTTGATGTGGATATGACCCGACAGAATACCCGCGATTTCATGCCCCTTCAGCGCTTCGGCCAACCGGTGCGTCGAGTCCAGATCAATTGTCCCCCACGGCAGCCCTGCGTCATCGACACGCGGCGGGTGGTGCATCACGATCAGCTTGGGCACATCTGCGTGGCGTTGCAAAGCCTCGTCCAGAAAAGAAAATTGCGTCTCACAAATCGCCCCTGCCACCCGTTCGGGCACCTTGGTGTCCAGCGTGATAACGTGCAGCCCACCGTGCAGCGTGTCGTGAAAATAGGGCGCATCCCCTTCATCCCCGCCAAAGACGGCGCGGAACCCGGCCCGCAAATCGTGATTGCCCATGGCCATTACAAGCGGCGCTTTCAAAGGCGCAAGCAGGTCGCGCACCAACCCGTAACTCGCCACGTCCCCCATATTCGTCAAATCGCCGCTGGCCACCACAAATTCCGGCTGCGGATCCATTGCGTTAATGATCCCGACCACACGTTGCAGGGCTGCGCGGCTGGTACCCTTGTCCTTGGGGTCGTTCGCGTCTGGGTGCGAAATATGCAAATCGGTAAGATGGATAAAACGGGTCAATGCGTGTCTCCGGCGGCAGTGATGAGGGATCGGGTATAGGCGTGGCTTGGGGTGTTGAGAATATCAGCGGCAGGCCCGTATTCCAGTGCCCGCCCGCGCTGCATCACCAATAACGTGTCGCAGATCGACGCCACAACCGCCAGGTCGTGACTGATGAACAAGATGCCAAGGCCCAGCGTGTCCTGCAAATCCATCAACAGATTAAGGATTTGCGCCTGCACCGAGACATCCAGCGCCGATACTGCTTCATCCGCGATAAGCAGCTTGGGGCGGGTGATGATGGCGCGCGCAATCGCGATGCGCTGGCGTTGGCCACCGGAAAATTCGTGCGGGTATTTACCCGCGTCAGCAGGATGCAAACCGACTTGTTCAAAGGCTTCGGCCACGCGTTCGGGCGCCGTGATGCCCATGGCACGCAGGGGTTCCGCGATGGACCATCCGACCTTGCGGCGCGGGTCAAGCGAGCTGAACGGGTCTTGGAAAATCATCTGGAAATCGGGGCGCAAACGGCGCAAATCGCCAGCCCCGAGCGCATGAATATCTTGCCCCTCAAACAGGATCTGGCCCGCATCCGGTGCCTCGAACGCCATCGCCGTCTTAGCCAGTGTGGATTTTCCTGATCCGCTTTCACCAACCACGCCAAGGGTTTGACCGGCGACAATGTCAAAGCTGATGTCGTCCACAGCGGTCAATACCGGTGGTGCCCCGAACAGCGTCGTGCGGGGAAGTTTATAGCGGCGCGTAAGGCCACGGGCCTGCAGCAAACTCATGGGGTATCTCGCAGAACGGCATGACAGGTTGCAAGACGCGGGCCGGCTGGCATCGGTTTGATGCTGGCGCACTCACTGCGTTGCACCGCGCAACGCCCCGCAAAACGACACCCTTGCGGCATGGCCGTCAAAGGCGGCACCGTGCCGGGGATCGTGGGCAAGCGACGGCGACGGCCATCGGCATCGCGCGGTATGGCACGCGGATCAGGGCGGGCAGCGAGCAACCCTTGGGTATAGGGATGTGCGGGGTCGGCCAGCACCTCGGCCGTCTTTCCGCGCTCGACAATATCGCCGCCATACATCACCGCGATATCGGTGGTGGCGCGGGCCACGGCGGCAAGGTCGTGACTGATGAACACCAGCGCCATATTGCGCGACTGGCTCAGGTGCACCAACAAATCGGTGATCTTGAGCGCGACATTGGCGTCCAGCGCGGTGGTAGGTTCGTCCGCAATCAAAAGTTCCGGGTCACAGGCCAGCGCGAGCGCGATCAGCACACGCTGGCGCTGGCCGCCGGATAATTCGTGCGGAAACATCCGCAAGCGGGCGGCGGGATCGGGGATGCCGACCTCCTCGAACAACGTGATGACCCGCGCGCGCGCTTGCGTTTTGGTAAGCCCCAGATGAACCCGCATGGGTTCGGCCACTGTGTCGCCGACGCGGCGTAGCGGGTTCAGTGCCGACATAGGTTCCTGAAAAATCATCGCCGCACGCCGCGCGCGGATGGTTTGCCATGTTTCTTCTGTCGCGTGGGTCATGTCGGTGCCGTCAATCGTCAATGACCCGCTCAGTTCAGCGCTTTCAGGCACCATACCCATCAAACAAGCTGCCAGCATGGATTTGCCAGAACCACTTTCGCCGACGATGCCGATCCGGTCGCCCGCAGCGATCCGCAGGGAGGCGTCGCGCAGGGCTTCGCCGACAGCAAAGCGCACGGTCATATTGTGCATCTCGAACATATCAGCGCGCCCTCGCCAGTCGCGGATCGGTAATGTCGCGCAGCCCGTCCCCCAGCAGACCGAACCCCAACACCGCAGTCACGATGCAAAGTCCGGGATAGATCGCCAGTTCCGGCGCGAGATACATCAGGGTCTGCGCCTCTGACAGCATTCGCCCCCAGCTTGACGCGGGCGGCTGCGCGCCCAGCCCCAGATAGGACAGCGCCGCTTCGGCCAGAATGGCGACGGCAAATTCAATGGTGGCCTGAACAATCACAGCGGCGGCGATGTTGGGCAGGATATGATCGCAGGTGATCACCAGCTTGTTCATCCCGGCAGCGCGGGCGGCCAATACGTATTCCCGGGTCCAGACCTGATTGGCAGAGGCTCGCGCAACACGGGCAAAAATCGGGATGTTGATAAAGGCGATTGCCAGCACCGCATTGGTCAGGGACGGGCCAAAGACCGCCGCCAACATGATCGCAAACAAGAGCGCGGGAAAGGCAAAGCCAAGATCGGCCAGCCGCATCACGATGTCTTCGACCCAGCCCCCGATGGCCGAGGCCAGGAGCCCCAGTGCAACGCCGATGGACCCGCCCAGCAGCACCGCGACAAGGGCGACGGTCATCGAATTGCGCGCCGCTGCCATCAGCTGGCTGATGATATCGCGGCCCAGCTGGTCGGTACCAAGCCAGTTCACAGTGGTCGGCGGGCCGAACTTGCCACGAATGTTCAGGTCACTCGGATCATGGGGTGTCCAGATCAGCGACAGGGCCGCCACCCCGACAACCAGCGCCACAAGCACCGCACCGATGATGAAATTTGCCGGTAGCCGTTTCATGTGCGGGCCTTCAGGCGCGGGTCGATCAGTACGTACAACAGATCAACGATAAAGTTCGCTGTGACCACGATGACCGCGAACAGCATCACCAATGCCTGCACTGTCGGCAGGTCGCGGTTGGCGATGGATTGAAAAATCAACCGCCCCAGACCGGGCAGGTAAAAGACGTTTTCGATGACGATTGTACCCGTGACAAGGGCCGCGAACTGCATCCCCACGATCGTGACAATCGGCACCAAAGCATTTGGCAAGACATGCCGCCACAGAATGCGCCGCTGGGACAGCCCTGACGCCCGCGCCGTGCGGGTGAAATCCTGACGCATGACTTCCAGTGCGGAGGAACGTGTGACCCGTGCCAGTACCGCAGATTGCACGAGCGCCAGCGCAACGGTGGGCAGGATCAGCGACCGGATCGCAGCAACAGGATCAGACCAGCCGGCAAAGCCACCGGGCGGCAGCCACCGCAGTTTCACGGCAAACAGCAGCACCAGCAGGATCGACAACCAGAACGCTGGAACTGCGATGCCCAGCTGGCTCAGGAACATGGTGGCCCAATCCCCCGCCTTGCCATGGTGGGACGCCGCATAGATGCCGACGCTCAGCGCAATCACCAAGGTTACGATCATACCCGCGACGGCCAAGGAGATGGTCATTGGCAGGCGTTCCGCAATCAGTTCTGAAACAGGCACGCGGAAGGAATGGCTGATGCCCAGATCACCGACCAACGCGCCGCTTACCCACGCGAAATAGCGGGTCAGCAGCGGATCGTTCAGACCAAGATCTTCGCGCAGGGCGGCCAGCGCATCATCCGTCGCATCGAGCCCGAGAATCGTCAGTGCGGGATCGCCTGGCAGCACATTCATCACAGCAAACACAACAATCGACACAGCGATCAACGTCGCCAGAAAGCCGATTGTCCGGCGCAAAAGGAAATAACTCATACGGGGTATCGCCTAGCGGGAGGGCGGGCTGCCCCCTCCCCTATTCGGTGGCGTTTCAACCTTTGGACACACCTTTCAGCGGTGTGTAAAGAACCGGTGCCGAGGACCAGTACCCTTTAACTTCGGTACGGAACACGCCCAGCAGCGGCAGCTGGAACAAAAAGCCATGCACCGCCTGATCGGACAGATACTGCTGGCCTTCTTTCAGCAACATATCGCGCTTGTCCGCATCCGCTTCGGTGGAAATGTTTTCCCACAGGGCGGTCATTTTCGGGTCGTCATAGCCGTAGAAATATTTCGGGCCACGGGCAAAGTTGCCCATGTCGTTAGGGCTGGTATGGGCGATGATCGTCATGTCGTAATTCTGTTTCTTATAGATCTCGTCGATCCAGAACCCCCATTCGACGTTCTCGACCTTGGCGTCGATGCCCGCATCCGCAAGTTGTGCCTGAATGATTTCGGCCGAACGTGTGGCATAGGGAAACGGCGGTACGCGCAGGGTCATTGTGCTGCCTGCAACGCCAGCGGCCTCGAACATCTCTTTGGCCTTGGCGGTGTCGGTCGGGTAGGCACCGGTGAGATCAACATAGGCTTTGCCGTGTGGGGGATAAAAGCTGCCGATGGGGGTCGCCTTGCCATACATCGCACCGTCAATGATTTCATCGCGGTTGATCGCCGTCGAAACGGCGCGGCGCACCTCGATGTTATCAAACGGGGGCTTGGCGTTGTTCATCGCCAGAATGACCTCGCCTTCGGTGCTGCCCAGATTGACGCGGAACCGTGGATCAGCCTCGAATTGCTCCAGCAGCTCGGGGGCGGGGAAGCCTGGGAAAGCGTCCAGTTCTTCAGCCATCATCGCCGCGGTTGCAGCGGCGGGGTCGGAAATGAAGCGGTAGGTCACCTTGTCCAGCGCCACAGACGCCGCATCACGGTGGTCAGGGTTTTTCACCAGCGTCAACCGGTCGCCGCGTGTCCAGCTGTCAAACTTGAAAGGGCCGGTGCCGACCGGCGTGGCATTGTTGGTATCCACCGATTCTGACGCGACGATGGCGCTGTCACCCTGCCCCATGTTGAACAAGAAAAACGCATCCTTGTTCTTGAGCTTGATCTGCACAGTGCGCGCATCCGGTGCCGTGACATTTTCGATAGGTTTGAAAATGCCTTTGGACGGGTTCACACTGTCTTCCGCCATGGCGCGGTTGAAAGAAAACAGCACGTCCTCGGAATCAAAGGCGGTACCGTCATGGAATTGCGCCGCATCCGTCAGCGTGAACGTGTAGGTCAGACCGTCTTCGGACACATCCCATGCGGTGGCCAGATTTGGCCCGACTTCACCGTTTTCAGAAACGATGGTCAGTGATTCATAAACGTTCTGGGTCATCATGCCGTCAATGGACGCGGTGGCATCTGATGTCGGATCAAGCGACGTTGGCTCCTGCTGCATTCCGATCACAAGGTCCGCGGCGGCAGCAGCGGTCACGCTAAATCCGAGCGCCATGGCGAAAGCGGTAAATTGAAGTGATTTCTGAATGTGCATCATGTGGAACCCCCAGGTCGAATGCGTGAATGAACAGGCGCAGCCCTACGCATGCTTTGTAACAAGCTAGAAACAGACTGGGCGTCGGGTCAACAATTATCGAAATTTTAATAATTTAGAGGGCGCAGAGCCACCGCCGCGTCGCAAACAGCGCTTTTTACTGAGGCATTGGGGAGGATTTCGTTAGCGGGAAAACCCTATAGCAACGGGCATTCTTGAAAAATTACAGACTCTCACAGCTGCGTGAAACCGCGTGAGGCATAGCGAGAAAACAACCTAACCAATTGTTTAAATTGTAATAATTCGGAATACCCTGTACAACCGCCCCCCATTTTTCGCTCTCCTGCAAAGAAACCGGAACTTTTCGCGAAACCAATTTCAGTTTCGGTCGGTTGAGTGCTCAGACAGCGAGACGGACACAGCGTCCTTCTTCGCAAATGGAAACTGGAAGGATACGACAATGAAACTTTTTATCACAACCGCAGCCGCCGCTTTGATCAGCACCGCAGCATTCGCAGACAACTCCGATCGTTATAACGATTTGCGTCTGGACACATCGAAAACTGCAAATCAGGTGTTTTCTGACGAAACACGCCCGACTGACCTTGACGCAGCCCAGCGCGGTGCAAGCCAGCAGCGCTCGACAGCAGACAACACAAAGAATGACGACGTGTCCATTTCGACACGCAGCGCGATCAAATCGCAGGGCGAAGGCTACATCTATGGTGGCTTTGGCGAAGGCAACGACAGCCGCTAAACCTGTCACACCTTTAAACGGCAAAGGCCCGGACATCTGTCCGGGCCTTTGTTGTATCTGGCAGGAGAAATGCCATTCCCGTTTCGCAACGGGGCCAGCCGATCCTTACGTATTAAACAGGCCTTAAGTGTTGAACAGAAAGTGCAACACATCCCCGTCTTTTACCACGTAACTTTTGCCCTCAGCGCGCATTTTTCCCGCTTCCTTGGCCGGCCCCTCGCCGCCCAGTGAAACAAAGTCATCATAGGCAATCGTTTCCGCGCGGATGAATCCTTTTTCAAAATCGCCGTGGATCACGCCGGCCGCTTTGGGAGCGGAAGTCCCCGCTTTGATGGTCCAGGCGCGGGCCTCTTTCGGGCCAACGGTAAAGTAAGTTTCAAGATGCAAAAGCTCGTAGCCGGCACGGATCAGACGGTCGAGCCCCGCTTCGGCCAACCCCATCTCCTCAAGAAACATTTCTGCTTCCTCGTCTTCAAGCTGACTGATCTCTTCCTCGATCTGCGCCGAGATAATAACATGTGAATTGCCTTGCGCGGCAGCCATCTCACCAACTTTTGCGGAGAACTGGTTGCCCTCTGCGGCTTCGCTTTCGCCCACGTTACAAACATACAGAACCGGCTTGGTCGTCAGCAATTGCAACATACGCCACGCTTTGGCGTCATCTTCGTCAATTTCGACGGTACGCGCAGGCTTGCCCGCTTCGATCGCGTCTTGCGCAAGACCCAGCAGACGGTCCTGTTGTACCGCGTCCTTGTCGTTGCCCTTGAGCTTGCGCACCAATCCGGCGCGACGCTTTTCGATGCTTTCAAGATCGGCCAGCATCAATTCGGTATCAATTGTTTCCGCATCCGCCACCGGATCGACGCGCCCCTCAACGTGGGTCACATCACCATCCTCGAAACAGCGCAGTACATGGGCGATGGCATCGGTTTCGCGGATGTTGGCGAGGAACTGGTTGCCCAGCCCTTCACCCTTGGAGGCACCTTTGACCAATCCTGCGATATCAACAAATGTCATCCGCGTCGGAATGATCGATTTCGACGTTGCGATGGCGGCAAGTTTGTCCAACCGCGCGTCCGGAACAGCAACTTCACCCACGTTGGGTTCAATCGTACAGAAGGGGAAGTTCGCGGCCTGCGCGGCGGCGGTGCGGGTGAGCGCGTTAAACAAGGTCGACTTGCCGACGTTCGGCAGACCCACGATACCCATTTTGAAACCCATGATCTTGATCCTTGCGACAGCAGATTTTGCGCTGTCCTATGGCCTGATAAGGGGCGGTGCAAGGGTTTGGACCCGCTCCGCCGGTCTCGGACGCGGAAAATTTCGATTTTCCGGACCGGAATTTTGCAAAATTCCGCCCCCCGCAGCGCAGGTCGCACATTGATTTCCGGCGCAAGGTTCGCCATTGAACGGGGATACAAACGCAAAGGCCCGCCCAAATGACCCGTATCGACGCCAAATTCGCAGACCTGAAAGCCCAAGGCAAAAAGGCTTTTGTTTCTTATATCATGGCGGGTGATCCTGATATGGAGACGTCACTGGAAATCATGCGCGGCTTGCCTGCTGCCGGTGTCGATGTGATCGAACTGGGTCTGCCCTTTACCGATCCGATGGCGGATGGTCCTACCATCCAGTTGGCCGGACAGCGCGCCCTTGAAGGCGGCATGACCCTGCTCAAGACGCTGCAAATGGCCGCGGCCTTTCGCAAAGACGACGACTCCACGCCGATTGTTTTGATGGGGTATTACAACCCGATCTATTCCATGGGTGTCGAAACCTTCCTGAAAGCGGCCAAAGAAGCGGGCATCGACGGGTTGATCATTGTCGATTTGCCACCCGAAGAAGACAGTGAATTGTGCCTGCCCGCTCAAGAGGCCGGATTGAACTTTATCCGCCTGGCAACGCCGACAACCGACGACAATCGCCTGCCCCGTGTTGTGCAGAACACCTCGGGCTTTGTATATTACGTTTCGATCACCGGCATCACCGGTTCGGCCGAAGCCGATGCCGGCGATGTCGCGCCAGAGGTTGTGCGCATCCGCGACGCCAGCGGACTGCCGGTCATTGTCGGATTTGGTGTGAACACACCGGCAAAGTCCCAAGCCATTGCAGAAGTCGCAGACGGGGTTGTTGTCGGCTCCGCCATTGTCGCGCGGATCGCGGCAGGGGATTCGGTGGCGGACGTCTTGGGCTTTGTGAAATCCCTTGCGGATGGGGCCCACGCCGCCTGACTTACAATAAATCCGCGAATTGACCGACGCGCACCGGATTGGTAAGTAAAGATGACCAATGTGGAGCACCCGTATGCCTGTCATCACCAATATCGGCGACCTTAAGCGGATTTACGAACGTCGCGTCCCGCGCATGTTTTATGACTATTGCGAATCCGGCAGCTGGACAGAGCAGACATTCCGCGAGAACACCTCTGATTTCGACAAGCTACGTCTGCGTCAGCGCGTTGCCGTTGATATGTCGGGGCGCAGCACAGCGGGGCAGATGATCGGACAGGATGTGGCGATGCCAGTGGCGCTGGCCCCTGTCGGGTTGACCGGCATGCAGCATGCGGATGGCGAGATCAAGGCAGCGAAAGCGGCCAAGGCCTTTGGCGTTCCCTTCACCCTGTCGACGATGTCCATCAACTCCATCGAAGATGTGGCAGAGGCGACAAATGCGCCATTCTGGTTCCAGCTTTATACGATGAAAGACGACGATTATATCAAGCGGCTGATCCAGCGGGCCAAGGATGCGAATTGTTCCGCACTGGTGATCACGCTTGATCTGCAAATACTGGGGCAGCGGCACAAGGATCTGAAAAACGGCCTGTCCGCCCCGCCGAAACTTACCCCGAAAACCATCCTGAACCTCGCAACCAAATGGGCGTGGGGCATTGAAATGCTGCAAGCCAAGCGGCGCGAATTCGGCAATATCGTCGGGCATGTGCACGGCATTTCCGATGCCTCCAGTCTCGGGGCATGGACGGCGGAACAGTTTGATTTGACGCTCGATTGGGCCAAGATTGCCAAGCTCAAGGAACAATGGGGCGGCAAGGTGATCCTCAAGGGCATTCTGGACGCCGAGGACGCTAAAATGGCGCTAAAGGTGGGCGCAGACGCGATTGTTGTCTCTAATCACGGCGGGCGGCAATTGGACGGGGCGGTCAGCTCGATCTCTGCTCTGCCCTCCATTCTGGACGCGGTCGGGGATCAGGTCGAGGTACATCTTGATAGCGGCATCCGCTCTGGTCAGGACGTGTTGAAGGCGCTTGCCATGGGGGCCAAAGGTACCATGATCGGGCGTGCCTTTGTCTATGGTTTGGGCGCAATGGGGCAAAAGGGTGTGCAGACCGCCCTTGAGGTGATTCACAAAGAACTGGACACCACCATGGCGCTGTGCGGCGAAACCAATGTTGCAAATCTGGGGCGGCACAACCTGCTGATCCCTGAAGATTTCGGCGGGCGCTGGCAGAAAACCTGAGGCTGGGATAGGTCTGGCAGCATGCTTGTATTCCTGCGCCATAAGATCACGTTCCTTGCCACCCCCAAGACCGGCACGACCGCTGTGGAAATGGCGTTAAAGCCGCGCGCCGAAATTGTGTTTTCGAAGAACCGCAAACACATTACGGCGGTGCGCTATGCCAATAAAATCGCGCCCTTCCTTGAGGATACGTTCGGGGTGCGCCCCGCGTCAGTCGCCGTGATGCGCGAACCCGTCGACCAGATCCGCAGCTGGTACAAATACCGCAGTCAAAAGCGGCTGGATGGCACCAAGCAAAGCACCAAGGGGATCAGTTTTGACCAATTCGTGCGCGAAGTTGTGTCGGACAAACCGCCCGAGCGGGCGCAGATCGGGCGACAGTTTAGTTTTCTGACCGATGGCAAGACACGGGTGATGGCAGATCATGTGTTTGCCTATGAACACCAAGAAGCGTTTTTGATGTTCCTGTCAGAACACCTTCAGCATCCGGTTGAAATTACACCCAAAAACGTTTCTCCCTTGATCGACGCCCCTTTGGGTGATGAAACATTGGCGCTTTTGCGTGAGGCGCGGGCGGAAGATTTCATGCTTTATGATGCGGTGATGGAGGCAAAGGGCCATCTGGTCACGCCCCAAGCTTAGTCCGCGCGCCGCGCCAGGGCGGGGATCAACATGATCGCGGTCATCCCCAACAGCGCTGCGACCGTGATAAAAGCGATGCGCAGACCGAACCCTTCAGCCACCAGCCCCATCAACGGAGGGCCGAAAAAGAACGCGCCATAGCCGATGACGGACACGCGGCTGATTGCGATCAACCGCTGTGCGTGTGGCACCACGCGACCGACCAGCGCCATGACCAGCGGCACCACAACCGAAATTCCCAGACCCGCAATTGCGAACCCTGCAAGGGCCATCATCACGGTCGGTGCAAGCCCCGCAATCGCAACACCGCCGGCAGAAACCAGCGTGGCGATCATCATCAACGTGGTATCGCGCACCCGCCCTGCCAGCGCATGACCACCCAACCGGCCCATTCCCATCATCAGCCCCAGCGCGGCGGGTCCCAAGGCACCCTGCCCCGGCCCGCCCCCCAGCGTGCGTTCCAGATGGAGGGCAGACCAACCTTCGGTTGAAGCTTCCGTCAGGAAGGCCATCAGAACGATGCCGCCCGCCAACAGCACAACCGTCAGCGGTGCCGTGCCGGTGTCGCCCTGCGCTTCCGGTTCTGCGGTCGGTGCCGTGTCACGTGCGCCCCATGCGAGCAGCAGCAAGATGGCCAGCAGCACGGCAAATACCACGGACGGCCCAAAGCCTGCATGTCGCATTGCGCCGGTGGCCAATGCGCCTGCGGCATACGCAAAAGCGTAAAGCGCGTGATTAAGGTTCATCAGAGCCCGCCCGCTGGTTTCCTCGATCTCGGACACGCGCGCATTGACCAAAACATCCACCACACCCGATCCGGTGGAGGCCAGCATCATCGCCGCAGTCAAAGCCACAAGAGTGGTCGACGCCCCCGCGGCCAACATCCCAACGGCAATGAAACCGATCCCCAAAGGCACGGCATACCCGCCGGCGACGCGACGACATGCCGGTGCCAGCCACATCGCGGCAATTGCCCCGAAGGCGGCCATGAGCAAAGCCACACCATACTGCCCGTCGGTTGCGCCGACCTGTGCCTTGATCACCGGCATCTGCGCAAAATACGTCGCCCATGCCGCGCCGATTGCCATGAAACCGGCCAAGGGTTTGCGCGAGAGGAAAAAATCATGTTTCAGTGACATCAACCGGACTTTGCACAGCGCAAATGCAATGCCAAGCAGGCTTGGACCTTTTTGCCCTTTTCTCAGAGCCAAAAACCGTCTATGCGCACGGCTTCACGCGGGGATACAGCCTTGGAGGATTCCCGCCCTAACATATTGGAGAATACAAATGGCCGGAGAGATTCCAGATCTTATCGCCCAGGAACGGACGGGGACAGGCAAGGGCGCCGCTCGTCAGGCACGTCGTGATGGCTTGGTACCAGGCATTGTTTTTGGTGGCGATGTTGACCCGCTGCCGATCACCCTTGATTTCAACAAGCTGCTGACCATGCTGCGCAAGGGCCGATTCAAATCCACCCTGTTCAACATGAAAGTCGAAGGCCACGATGACGTGCGCGTTATCTGCCGCGACGTTCAGCGCCATGTTGTTAAAGACCTGCCAACGCACGTCGACTTCATGCGCCTCAAGCGTACAACAAAGATCAACCTGTTCATCAACGTTGAAGTTCAGGGTGAAGAAGAATGTGTTGGCCTGAAAAAGGGCGGGACATTGAACCTGGTCCGTCCAGAAGTTGAACTGGTTGTGACTGCGGCTGACATTCCTGAAAGCCTTGTCATCGACATCACCAACCTCGAAATCGGCGACAACCTGACAATTTCCGATGTGAAGTTGCCCGAGGGTGCCAAGCCGACAATCGACCGTGATTTCGTGATCGCACAGGTGTCCGCGCCTTCCGGTCTGGCCTCTGCTGACGACGACGATGATGTTGATGCAGACGAAGTGCCAACGACAGAAATGGGTCCACCAGACGGTGAATAAGCCATAGCCTCTCTCACAAGAGGAACTGAAACGGGGTCGCATTTGCGGCCCCGTTTTGCATTTACCGGGTCTGCATCGCAGGCATTTAGCTTCGGGCGCGCGCCTGCTAGTATGTGCAAAAAGCGAACGGAGCATTCTCATGAAACTGATCGTCGGTCTTGGCAATCCGGGGGCCAAATACGCCCGCAACCGTCACAACATCGGATTTATGGCATTGGACCGGATCGCGTCGGATCACGGATTTGGCCCGTGGAAAGGCAAACATCAGGGCAGCATCAGCGAGGGGCGCTTTGGCTCGGATCGCGCTGTGCTGCTGAAACCCGAAACATTTATGAACCTGTCAGGGCAATCGGTGCAGGCCGCAATGCGTTTTTACAAGCTGGAACCGTCGGATGTGATCGTCTTGCACGACGAAATTGATCTCGCCCCCGCCAAGGTCAAATGCAAAACCGGTGGCGGTCACGCAGGGCACAACGGTTTGCGTTCGATCCACGCGCATATCGGGCCGGAGTATGACCGCGTACGGCTGGGCGTGGGCCACCCCGGGCACAAAGATGCCGTACCCAGTTTCGTATTGCGTGATTTCCCCAAGGCCGACGAGGTCTGGCTGGACGATGTACTGCGCGGTATCAGCGACGGGGCTGCCGATCTGGCAGCGGGCGACACCTCCAAGTTTTTGAACGCCGTGGCGATGCGGGTGAACCCGCCCCGCTCAAGCACCGGCACCAAACGCCCCAAGCCTGTTGAAAAACCCGCCCCACCTGAACAGGCACCCGCGGCCGAGGCCGCCAAATCGCCCATGCAAAAACTGATGGAGCGCTTCAAATGAGCCTCTCCGAGGCTTTCGCCGCTCAGGCCGACACCTGCACGCGGATGGACTCGCCTTTCATGGGGCAACTGTTGACGATTCTTGCCGCTGACTGGCCGACGGACAGCGCGCTTGGCCGCAAGTTTGCGGGGTTTACCGGTGATATCGGACCTGCCGGTCATTCCCTTCCCCTGCGGATCGCCGGCGGGTTGCACGCGCTGGTCCTGAGCAATGCAGCACCGGAACTGGCCCGGCTTTACCCGCCCCATCGTGCAACGGATGCCGCCCTGCGGACCGGCGTGCTTGCCGCTTTGGAAACGCATCAGGATTTCCTGCTCGACTGGGTAAGCAGCCCGCCCCAAACAAACGAAGTGCGCAGGTCAGGCGCGTTGATTGCCGGCGCCCATGTGGCATTGCAGCATTTCGATTTGCCGATCCACCTGTCCGAACTGGGGGCAAGCGGTGGATTGAACCTGATGTGGGATCAATACGCGCTAGACGTCGACGGAACCCGGTTTGGACCCGAAATGCCGGCGGTCCTGCTGTCCCCTGAATGGACCGGTGCGCCGCCGCCAAAGGCCAGCCCGGACATCGCGGATCGCGCAGGCGTGGATCTGAACCCGCTGGACCCAACCCGCGCGGACCATCTGCTACGCCTGACCGCCTATCTGTGGGCCGATCAGCCGGACCGCCTGCGCATGACCCGCGCGGCCGCATCGGTCGCCACCACGTCCCCCGAACAGGGCGACGCGATCGACTGGCTCGGCCCGCGTCTTGCAAGCGCGCCGCAAGGCCGGTTGCACCTGATCCAGCACACGGTTGCATGGCAGTATTTCCCCGCTGCGGTGCAAGCCAGAGGCACAGCATTGATCGAAGCCGCCGGCGCGCAAGCCACGGCGCATCGCCCGCTGGCATGGCTGTCGATGGAAACCGACGGCGATACAACCGGCAAGGTCGGTGCAGCCCTGACATTGCGGCTTTGGCCCGGTGATCTGACCCTTGATCTTGGCCGCGCGGATTTCCACGGACGCTGGGTCAAATGGGCCTATGCTAGCTAAGCGGGTTCACCTGTGATTGAGTGATCCTTAAAGCAACGCAGGAGTGACAGATGCGCAAATTCGGGAAATGGCTGGGGCGGATCCTGCTGGTGCTGGTGTTGGTCGCTGCGGCCGTCGGCCTGTGGAAACGCGAGGAAATCACCCGTTTGCTGGCGGTGAATTCGCTGTTTTCGCAGGACAAGATTGTTCACAATTTCAGCAATATGAATACCGCCTTCCTGAACACACCTGTGGATCGCGGCGCGGGGCCGACCAGCACATTGACTTATGGCGACGCATACACCCCGCCAGCTGCTGTCGACACATGGGTCAAAGAGCGTAACGTCACGGCGCTTGTGATACTGAAAGACGGCGCAATCACGTATGAGAACTATTTTCATGGCACCCAACCGGAGGATCGGCGGATCAGTTGGTCCGTCGCCAAAAGCTATCTTTCTGCATTGGTGGGCATCCTGATTGATGAGGGCACGATCACATCCATCGACGACCCTGTCACCAAATATGCACCCCGTCTCAAGGGCACGGCCTATGACGGGGCCAGCCTGCGCCATGTGCTGAACATGGCCAGCGGCGTGACCTTTGACGAGGACTATCTGGACAAGAACTCCGATATCAACCGCATGGGTCGCATTCTGGCACTTGGCGGCAAAATGGACGATTTCACTGCCGAGCTGACGGATACCTTTGCCGCCCCCGGCGCGGAATGGAAATATGTGTCAATCGACACCCATGTGGTCGGCATGGTCGTGCGCGGGGCAACTGGCCGTTCCATCGCGGACCTGCTTGGCGAAAAAGTAATCACACCGCTGGGGCTTGAACACGAGCCCTATTATCTGACCGACGGTGTCGGCACGGCCTTCGTGCTGGGCGGTCTGAACATCACAACCCGCGACTATGCGCGGTTCGGCCAGATGTTTCTTCAGGGCGGGCAATGGCAGGGTCAACAAATCGTACCGGCCGACTGGGTCAACGCCTCCACCGTGCCCAGCGCTCCGACCAAGACGGGCGAAATCGGCTATGGCTATCAATGGTGGATCCCCGCAGGGGCGGCAGCAGGCGAATACATGGCGCGGGGTATTTATGGCCAATACATTTATATCGATACGGCACGAAACGTCGTCATTGCGACCAATGCCGCAGACCGCAAGTTCCGCGAGGAAGGTGTTGCACAGCAAAACATCGACATGTTCCGCCAGATTGCCAAAACCCAAAAAGGTAAATGACCGAGAAAAATTATGAACCCTGATGAAAGCATAAATGTTCTGGGCGGCCAGCTCGTGATTTGTGGCACCGATCCTGTTACCGGTTTCTTCCGTGATGGCATGTGCAATACCTGTGACGCAGACCAAGGCAGCCATACCGTCTGCGCCGTCATGACCGCTGAATTCCTCGCCTATTCAAAATATGTCGGCAATGACCTTAGCACGCCACGCCCCGAATTCGGTTTTGCCGGACTAAAGCCAGGCGATCCCTGGTGCCTCTGTGCCGGCCGGTTCCTGCAAGCCGCCGACGAGGGGTGCGGCCCTGATGTCCACCTTGAAGCAACCCACCAACGCGCGTTGGAAATCGTGCCGCTGGAGATCTTGCAGAAACACGCTCTAACCGGTCGCTGAACAAGACAAAGGGCGCAGGTTTCCCCCCGCGCCCTTCCTCTTTTTGGCCCTATATACTGTAGTGCAGCATTAGCCGGAAAACCTGCCAGCGGTTTTAACCCAGCCCCTAGTCAAACAGTCCAGCCGCGGGTCAGGCAAACTCACCCATCTCGAAACCAAGCGCCTTTGCCACGGTAAAGATGTCCTTGTCACCGCGCCCGCACATGTTCATGCAGATGATGTGATCCTTGGGCAGTTCCGGCGCAATCTTCATCACATGGGCCAAGGCATGGGACGGTTCGAGCGCTGGAATAATCCCCTCCAACTCACAGGACACCTGAAACGCTTCCAAGGCTTCCTTATCCGTGATCGACACATATTTAGCGCGGCCGATTTCGTGTAACCACGCGTGTTCTGGCCCGATGCCCGGATAATCAAGACCGGCCGAAATACTGAACCCTTCCAGAATTTGCCCGTCATCATCCTGCAACAGATAGGTCCGGTTGCCGTGCAACACGCCCGGACGCCCGCCCGTGAGCGATGCGCAATGCTCCATCTTCGCGTTCACGCCTTTGCCGCCCGCCTCGACACCGATGATGCCCACTTCCTTGTCATCAAGGAACGGATAGAACAGCCCCATCGCGTTGGACCCGCCGCCAATCGCAGCAATCACTGTGTCAGGCAGACGCCCCTCTGCGGCCGTCATCTGTTCGCGGACTTCCTTGCCGATAATGCTTTGGAAATCACGCACCATCGCCGGATAGGGGTGCGGCCCCGCAACCGTACCAATGCAATAGAAGGTATCGCGCACGTTGGTGACCCAATCGCGCAGCGCATCGTTCATCGCGTCTTTCAACGTGCCACGCCCAGACGTGACGGGAACAATTTCTGCGCCCAACAGACGCATACGGAATACATTGGGGGCCTGACGCTCGACGTCATGCGCGCCCATATAGACCACGCATTTCAACCCGAACTTGGCACAAACCGTCGCCGTGGCAACGCCGTGCTGGCCGGCACCTGTTTCGGCGATGATGCGCTTTTTGCCCATCCGGCGCGCCAGAATGATCTGGCCCAGAACGTTGTTGATCTTATGCGCGCCCGTGTGGTTCAACTCGTCGCGCTTCATATAGACCTTGGCACCGCCCAGCTTTTCCGTAAGCCTTTCGGCAAAATAAAGCGGGCTGGGGCGGCCAACATAATGCGTCCACAGATCGTGCATTTCTGCCCAGAAGCTTTCGTCCGTCTTGGCGATCTCGTATTGCTTTTCCAGCTCAAGGATCAGAGGCATCAGTGTCTCGGAGACGAAACGCCCCCCGAAGTCACCAAAGCGGCCTTTTTCGTCGGGACCGGTCATGAAACTGTTGAAAAGATCGTTGGCCATGGGGCGTCTCCTGTCGCGCGTTCAGGGCAGACATCTAACGCAGCCTTACCCCATGCGAAACCCCAAGACTTTTGCAAAAGTCCTGCCCCATTTCCTTTCAGGGAAATGGCCTACTCGATCAACCGCAAATCTTTATGATTGCAGAACACCACATGCATTGTCCCGTTTCGCACCGCACGGCCCCCGCGCCGGCGCACATCGGCCTCAAACGCCGGACATCCAACGATCCTGTCCCCATCTGCCACCTTACGTCGCACTCCCCCCCATCCAGCGCAGATTTGGATCCGTAAAGCTGGCGCAGCCATAATTCGGGCGTCGTATTGGCGGGCAGGAAACGCGTGCCGCAATCTCCCAAATCAAAGTAGACGCAGGATTAACGCCTAATCGAAAATCTTGAACAACTCTTTCTTCAACTTGTCCTCAAGCCTGTCTTTCACGGCATCCTCGACCGATTGACCATCCTGTCGCGTCAGCCCCAGCTCCTCTTCCAGTTTTTGCTCAATTTTCTGCTTCGCTTTCTCTTCGGCACGGTCGACCTCTTCGCGAAAATTCAGATCAATGACCGCCTTCACGTCCGCACTAATTTTTGGATCACTCCAAGGCCCCGATATCCGCACAGGCACAGCCAAACCGCGGTCTTTGTTTACCCGCAACGCTTTGGGCGTGACGGTGTAATCAAGCGTTTGCGCCCCGAGGTTCACCAACCCGGCACCCGTTGCCTCAAAGTTCGGCAGCAACATTTTGAGGTCCGTGTTGTTCACCACCCCTTTGTCGATCACATACGTACCTGTGAGCGCATCAAAAACGGTCGTGCCCCCTTGCACATCGAATGACCCCAGCAGGTCATCCAGATCAATCCCTTCGATCGACCCACGGCCCAGATTGATTGCGCCTTTGCCGGACAAGGACCGCATGATCGCATCAAGGGTTTGCCCCACCCCAAGGAAAGACACCTCCGCGTCGCCCAGTCCTGTAAACCGCGTCAATCCAGCCAGATCGTTTAACAGATCGCGTATCTGCACATCATCCGCCCGCAGTTTGCCGCCAACCGACAGGCCGCTGCGGTTGTTCATGACAAATTCACCGGTAAACAAACCGCTATAGGCCTGCACTTCGCGCAGCTCAAATACCATCCGCGACCGGTCATTGGTGAGCAGGCTGCGCGTTTTACCCAGTTTCAGCGTGCCCAGATCAATGCTGTCCGCGTTCAACGCAATCGCTCCGTTAAACGCCGACAACCCCGCCGCAACAATAGGTGTGCGCGACCATCCATCCGCTGCTGCACCGCCGCTTTCCCCGCCACCGGATGCCAGCACCGCAAGGTTCAATTCCCCCGCTTGCAATTGCGCATTGATCTGCGGTGTGCCGTCCAGTTCGATATCCGCAGCACCGCGCAGGGTATTGCCACCCAGATCGGACACCAGATTGCGCAGAGCCAAGCGGCGGTCCGGTGTCAGGGTAATGTCGGCGCGGGTTTGCATGCTTTGGCCCAAACCTTTGGGTAACTCCACGCCGCCCGCCCCCAAGGCTCCCAGAAACGCGCCCGTATCCGAGGTTTCAAGGGCAAGTGCCCCCGCAACCGCACCGGCAAGCGAGGCACGCCCCTTGAGCGTCAGCCCGCCGCCTGCAGCATTCAGCGCAAGGGTGACCGGCTGTACTTGTCCATCAAGAAAACCGGCAAACTGGTCGATTGTCGCGTCAAGCTTGACCACCTGCCCGGCCGGGCGCAACGCCGCCCCGATTTGCGCCGCACCGTCTTTCTCCGGCCAGTCCAGCGTCAGATCAACACCGGCGTAAGACACCAGATCCGCCCCTTCCGCATCATAGATCAGTGCCGCATCACGGATCACCAGCCGTTCAATGGTCAACGGTGTGGCGGGTTTGGACGGGGTATTTTCCGTCTCGATCTGTGCAGCACCGTCAGCATCGGTAAAGACCCAGTTGGCCCTTCCGTCCTTGCGGCTTTGCAAACGGATCGTCGGGCTGGTGGCTTCGACATTGGTGATCCTGATTTCACCGCGCAGCAACGCGCTGGCATCCACGCCAATCGCCGCCTGCGCTGTCGAAAACATCGCGCCCTCTTTGGCCCAATCGGCATTACCGACCTCCAGCCCACCCGCACTGACCCCCAGCACCGGCCAAAAGGTCATGGACACATCGCCGCTGATTGTCACAGAGCGCCCCGTCAGCCGCGTCAACTGATCCGATGCGATCCGCGCGATCCGCTCCGCCGGCAACATCAGCACACCCACCACCGCAATCACGGCAATCAGTGCCAGAACGCCCAGCCCTCTTATGATCCATTTCATCGCGCTTCCCTCTTGCACCCTTGGGCTTTCCCAGCCGCTTTGCATCGACTATAGCCACATTCATGAGCACAAACCCACCCAATCTGCGCCCTGATCTGGCCCCCAAAGCCAAAATCAGCAATCCCTCCCGCCCGGGCCAGCCGTCCATCGGCATGGTATCCTTGGGCTGCCCCAAAGCTTTGGTCGACAGCGAACGTATTCTGACGCGCCTGCGGGCCGAAGGGTATGGCGTGTCGCCCGATTATTCCGGTGCGGATGCGGTGATTGTGAATACCTGCGGGTTTCTCGATTCAGCCAAGGCAGAATCCCTTGATGCCATCGGTGAAGCGCTGAACGAAAACGGGCGGGTGATTGTGACGGGATGTCTGGGGGCCGAACCTGACTACATCCGCGAACATCACCCCAAGATCCTTGCCGTGACCGGGCCACATCAATACGAACAGGTGCTGGATGCCGTGCACAGCGCCGTGCCACCGTCGCCCGACCCCTTTATCGATCTGTTGCCTGCGCAACAGGTCTCCCTCACGCCGCGCCACTACAGCTATCTCAAAATTTCCGAAGGCTGTAACCACAAGTGCAAGTTTTGCATCATCCCCGACATGCGCGGGCGGTTGCAATCGCGTCCTGCCCATGCCGTGCTGCGCGAGGCCGAACGGTTGGTCGATAACGGCGTCAAGGAATTGCTGGTGATCAGCCAGGACACCTCTGCCTACGGGGTCGATATCAAACATGCCGAGGACCGCGGCCACCGCGCGCATATCACCGATCTGGCGCGTGATCTGGGCTCTTTGGGCGCTTGGGTGCGGCTGCACTATGTCTATCCCTACCCGCATGTGCGCCAGTTGATCCCGCTGATGGCCGAAGGGCTGGTGCTGCCCTATATGGATATCCCGTTCCAGCACGCGCACCCCGATGTCCTTAGACGCATGGCCCGCCCTGCGGCAGCGGCCAAAACACTGGACGAAATCGCCGCCTGGCGCGACACCTGCCCCGATATCACGCTGCGCTCCACCTTCATCGTCGGCTATCCGGGCGAGACAGAGGCAGAGTTCCAGACCCTGCTGGATTGGCTGGACGAGGCACAGTTGGACCGTGTGGGTTGCTTTCAATACGAAAACGTCGAAGGCGCACGTTCAAACGCCCTGCCCGATCATGTGGATACCGACGTGAAACAGGACCGCTGGAACCGCTTTATGGAAAAGGCGCAGGCAATTTCGGAAGCCAAGCTGGAAGCAAAGGTCGGTCGCCGGATTGATGTGATCGTTGACGAGATCGACGACGAGGCCGCAACTTGCCGGACAAAGGCGGATGCACCCGAGATCGACGGCAACCTGTTTATTGACGAGGGGTTTAATGCCCTGTCGGTGGGGGATATCGTGACGGTCGAGGTCGAGGAAGCAGGCGAGTATGATTTGTGGGGGCGGGTTGTTTGAGGGAGGTCCTTGGCCATTTTACGTAACACGGACCAACCAGTGCCCAAGACACATCCGAACTAGGGTTGTTCCGCTTCGGCGTGCATTAAATCTCTCAGCGTTTTTCGCCCTTTGTGCTGGCTCGCTGTCCTAAAGAGGACCTAGCGACCTTGCAGTGCCAAGCTGCAACTTCACCACTGCCCCACCGCCTTTATAAACTACCAGATCGATAGCCCAGATGCGCCACCCCGCGGTCTGCCACTGCACGGCACGCGCTGTTTCGGCTCGCCGCAAAACCAGCACAAATCGAGAACACTTGAATTTGTTCCACTTATGTTCTATACCTTAACCAACGTTAAGAAGAGGAGCATACGATGTCTTTTCAACCAACATTTCCCGGTCTGTTCTCTCCTTCCCAAGGGGCGACGCCCGTGCAGCCCAACGCCGAGCAAGCGGCCGCGCCGTTGCCGGCGACGCAGAAACAGCTGGCCTATGCCAAAACGCTAGCGGCAAAGTCGAAACAACCGCTGCCGGGTAACATCGCCGCAGACCGTGCGGCCCTGTCCAAGTGGATCGACGCGCATAAGCCCCCCGCCCCGCAAGGGCGGTTTTCGGAATATCCTTCCTCCAAACAAGTGGGGTTTGCCGAACGTATTGCGCGGCTGAAACGCAGTGAGGTGCCGCCGGAGTGTTTTCGCGACCGCACCCTGATGTCACGCTGGATCGACAGTAACAAACCGCGCTAAGGGCATCGTACCCGCACAGATACGCTAAATTTGAAAACATACCCCGCCCGCTGACACCATAAGATGTTTACGCAAGGGTGATAGGCCCGTGTCATGGCCTATCCTTATTCCAAACCAGAAACGCTCGCGGATGGGGCGGTACATGCGGCGGGTCTGCTGTTGGCGATACCGGCCTGCATGGTCCTGATGGGACGCGCGGCAGAGAAATCATCGGCTGAACTCGCCGCGACGGCGCTTTATGCCGCCTGTCTGATCCTCGCCTTCGGCGCATCGGCGCTGTATCACATGTGCCCGCTGGACCGCATGCGCCCGATGTTGCACCGGATTGACCACGCGGCGATCTATCTTAAAATCGCGGGGTCCTATACGCCCATCGTGGTCGTGATCGGATCCAGCTTTGCCTATGGGGTGCTGGGGCTTGTCTGGGCGCTGGCCGCCTTGGGGGCCATTGCAAAGCTGTCATTCTGGCCCACTGATGCAAAGGGATCGCTGGCGCTATATTTGCTGATGGGCTGGCTGTCAGCGCTGTTGATCTGGCCGATGTGGCAGCATCTGGATGGCATGGTTGTGGCGCTGGTGGTGATCGGCGGGCTAACCTATTCTGCGGGCACACGCGTCTATGCGCATCCCGGCATGCCCTATCAGAACGCGATCTGGCACAGCTTTGTGCTGGTCGCCTCAACCTGTCTGTTTGGCGCCATCGCGATCAGCATTTGCAGCATGGGCGTCTAGATAGGCGCTGACACAGGTTTGTACGTGGCGGAACCGGTCGCCGCCCAAATGTTTCCCGCCATACCAACGGGTCACGATGATCACATGGCCGTGCAGCGCTTCGCGCTCCAGCATCCGCAGGATCACCATGCCGGCACCGGACTCCCCGTCATCGCCTTTTAGCGGTACGCCGTCCGGCAACAGTACGCCCCATGTATTATGGGTTGCCTTGGCATAGGCCTTGTCCCGTTTGAGGGATTTCAGCACCGCATCGACATCGCTACGATCAAGCACAGCCGCCCCCGACACCGCGTATTTGGAACCGCGATCGGTCAGGATATTGCCCAGTTTAATCAACTTAACCATCGGTTTCAGCAGTTATCCTTGAAACACAACATAGCGGCGCTGCACGTCAAAGCCCCGCAGCAGTCCGCCGCACCACGTCGATCCGCGAGGCATTCGGCGGATGTGTGCCAAGAAATTTGTCACCGGGATCGGGGATGCGGGTAAAGAACTCGGCCCCGCGCAGGGGGTCATATCCGGCGCGTTTGGTGATAATCGTGCCCAGCGCATCCGCCTCCAGCTCAAAGTCTTTTGAATAGCTGCGCGCGCCCACTTCGGCCCCCAGCTTTTGCGCACTTCGCACAGCTTCGGCACCGCCACCGGACAGGGTCGCGAGGCCCGCAAATATCACCGCCCCTGCCACAGCGTTTTGCTGCTGCCGCGCGATGTGGCCGCCAATATGGTGGGCCGCTTCATGGCCCAAGACAAAGGCCAATTCGTCCTCGTTACGGGCATCCGCGATCAGTGCCAATGTAAACGCCACAACAGGCCGCCCGTTTTTATCCAGCGTTTGAAATGCGTTAGCAGGCTGACCGGGGCGATCATCGACCACGATGTTGAAATCGCAATTCACCCCGGATGTGCGCGCGCGGCATTCACGCTCTGCCACAGGTTCAAGCGTTTGCACAACGCGCACGAAACTGCGAGCCGCCTGATTTGCCGACATTGCAGGGGTCGTGGACGGTGAAGGCACAGGCGCTGTCGGGGCCTGCCCAACCGGTGCCACGTCGCAGCCAGCAAGCAAAGCGGCGGCGGCAAGGGCCATGAGCGTCTGTTTGATCATCAGTCCGTCCTTTTTCACAGTCGTGCGATATACCATGTTAGCATGGCAGCTGCGGGGGACCAGCCCGAACGTATATCTTTGCAAAGCGACCTTGCAATGATCCGCCGAAAAGCACAGTTTCCCAACATGTTTACAATAGAACACGAATTTGATGCCTCGGTCATCACGCTTGTCGATGAAGGCGGTACACCTTTGCGCGAGGACGTGACGGTGCAGGCCTTTGCAAGCCAGATCACATTTGAACAATGGGATCCACGCACCGATACAATATCAAAGATCACCCTTTCCCCCGAGCAACTGCGCGACCTGACAGCGGCATTGAACCTGCCCGAAGGCATCTACCGCAGCGCCCCCGACTGACCAGCAAGGATCGAACATGGCAACCGGCACCAATATCAAAACCTATTACGACGGCGCATGGCATGATGGTGACCGCATGGTCATCAACGCCGCTGATCACGGGGCATGGCTTGGCACCACCGTCTTTGACGGGGCGCGGCTGTTTGACGGTCTGTCGCCTGATCTTGAAAAACACTGCGCACGGATCAACCGTTCAGCCGAAGCGTTGATGATCACACCGACCGTCAGTACCGAAGATATGGTGGCAACGGTGCGCGAAGGTTTGGCCAGCTATGCGCGAAACCAACCGGTTTATATCCGTCCGATGTATTGGGCGCTGGCGGGCGATGAACTGGGCATTGTGCCCCGCGCCGGCGCGACAGGCTTCGCGATTTCACTCGAAGAAATCCCGATGGCCCCGCCGGAGGCGGCAACGACCCTGACCCGCACGCGGTTCCGCCGTCCCGTGCTTGAAGACAATGTGGTCAACGCCAAAGCGGGCTGTCTTTACCCCAACAACGCGCGGATGATGGTCGAAGCACGTGCAAAGGGCTTCGGCAATGCACTGGTGGCGGATGCGATTGGAAATGTTGCAGAAACCGCGTCCGCGAATGTATTTATGGTCAAGGACGGCGAAGTTTTCACCCCCGTGCCAAACGGTACTTTTCTAGCGGGCATTACCCGCGAACGTCATATGATCAACATGCGGGCAGACGGCATGCAGGTGCATGAGGCGGTGCTGTCGTTTAACGATTTCCACGACGCCGACGAGGTGTTCCTGTCGGGGAATATGATGAAAGTTACCCCCGTCGCGGCATTTGACGATACGGTTTACGAAGTGGGCGCGAATGCAAACCCCGTGACCCGCCGTGTACGCGAGATGTATTGGGACTGGGCTGCCTCGGAACGCTAGGACCAAAGCGACGACAACAACAGGGCCAGAAACAGAATACGATTGCGCGGACCCTGCGCAATTGCGATGATCCGTGTCCAAGGAGAAATACAATGCGTAAGTTCCTCGTTGTGCTGGATGACAGCACCGAATGTCTGAATGCGATGCGCTTTGCAGCACTCAGAGCCAATCACACCGGCGGTGGCGTCGAGGTTTTGTCGGTGATCCCGCCGGATGAGTTCAACCACTGGATCGGAGTGGGCGACATCATGCGCGAAGAGGCCCGCGAGCGGATCGAAGTTCATTTCGAGGTGTTTGCCAAATGGATGCGCGACAAACAGGGCGTCGACCCCGAACTGGTCATCCGCGAGGGTGAACCGGCAGATGAAATCATCGCACAAATTGCGGATGACCCCGAAATCGGGGTGCTGGTGCTGGGGGCCTCCTCGGACAAGAAAAAGGGGCCCGGCCCTTTGGTTACCCAGCTGACCCGCTCGGCTGGCACCTTGCCTGTGCCGATCACCATTGTGCCCGGCGATCTCAGCAAGGAGCGGCTTGAGGCGATTACCTGAACTCTGGACCCTGCATCACAATGGGTTTAGAATGATTCCAAGACTTGAAAATGCGAGGTCTGATCCGCATATCAGCCCCAGACATCCAAAGGACGCGCAGCATGTTTATCCAGACCGAATCCACTCCGAACCCCGCCACGTTGAAGTTCCTGCCGGGACAATCCGTGCTTGAAGTCGGTACCGCCGATTTCCCAACGGCGGATACGGCGGGCGGCTCGCCACTCGCGCTGCGCTTGTTTGCCATTGATGGTGTCACCGGCGTTTTCTTTGGCACCGATTTTGTCACCGTGACAAAGGCCGATTCGATTGAATGGGACCACATCAAACCTGCGCTGTTGGGTGCGATCATGGAACATTACCAATCCGGCCAGCCGGTGATGGGCGAGGATCACCAAGCGACCTCAGGCCATGCAGAACACACCGGTGACGACGGCGAGATTGTCGGCCAGATCAAGGAGTTGCTGGACAGCCGTGTGCGTCCTGCGGTGGCTCAGGACGGCGGCGACATCACGTTCCACGGGTTCGAACGCGGCGTTGTTTATCTGCATATGCAAGGGGCCTGCGCCGGCTGCCCGTCATCTACGCTGACCTTGAAAATGGGCATCGAAAACTTGCTGCGCCACTACATTCCCGAAGTGACCGAAGTACGCCCCGTCGCCTGAGCGTCCTTATGTCCCCTCTGATACTGGCTTTCGACACCTCGGCTGCGCATTGCGCGGCCGCTGTGCTGTCTGGCGATGAAGTGCTGCAAAGCGCTCAAGAGCCGATGGCCAAGGGTCAGGCGGAACGGCTTTTGGGGCTATGTCAGGACCTGCTTGCGCAAGCGGGGGTAGAATTCCGCGCATTGGATGCCATCGGCGTTGGCATTGGCCCCGGGAATTTCACAGGCATCCGCATTTCGGTGTCTGCCGCGCGCGGACTGGCCTTGGGCCTTGGCATCGAAGCCGTCGGTGTCTCTGCGTTTGACGCGTTGCAGTTCGGCCAGACCGGTCCTTGCGCCTGCGCTGTGGATGGGCGGCGCGATCAGGTTTTTTTCAAAACCTATGGCCAACCCACACAGACCGCGCCGGCGTTGAAAGATCTTGCCGCTTTGCCCGCCTTTACCGGTCCGCTGATCGGCCATGGTGGCGATGCCCCGGCCTATCCTGTCGCGCAGGCCATCGCGCGGATCACGGCGACGCGTTTCACCACCGAAACTGCCCGCCCTGCGCCGCTTTATCTGCGCCCCGCGGACGCAGCGCCCGCCCGAGACAAAGCGCCGGCGATTCTGACGTGACCCCGCAGCACCTGTCGGCGCTGCATCACGCTGCCTTTAAAACCGAACGACCATGGGCGGCCTGCGAATTCGAATCTCTTTTAACCAGCGCCTATGTCGCGCTTTATGCGGTGCCGCAGGGGTTTGCCCTTGCGCGCACCATTGCCGGCGAATCCGAGCTTTTGACCCTTGCCGTTGATCCAGCCCACCAGCGCCAAGGGATCGGGCGTACCCTGACAATGGAGTGGCTGGCCGCAATCGCTCCGGTTGCCGATACCGCATTTCTGGAGGTTACCGCGGATAACAATGCCGCCCACGCGCTGTATTTATCCTTGGGTTTCAGCGAAATCGCCCGCCGCAGTGCGTATTATGCGCGTAAAAATGCAGCGCCGGCTGATGCGATTGTCCTGCGCCGCGACATAACCTCGGGTGATTCAAGTCTTCACATGCCAGAAAGCGGTTGACCCTGCCCCCCCGCTGCGCCCTAAATTACCCCTGATCGACTGATCTCGGGCAAGGGGCCGCTGCTGGCCCTGCCCCAACATTGAAAAACTGGGAGACATAACATGAGCCTTATGACCAAATTCATGGGTGCCGCGGCCGCAATGGCATTGAGCGCCGGTGCAGCATTGGCCGAACCTGCGCTGATTTTCGACCTTGGCGGCAAATTCGACAAATCCTTCAACGAAGCCGCGTTTGCCGGTGCCACACGTTGGGCCGAAGAAACCGGCGGCACGTTCCGCGACATCGAATTGCAATCCGAAGCACAGCGCGAGCAGGCTCTGCGCCGTTTCGCCGAAGCAGGTGCTAACCCGATCGTAATGACCGGTTTCGCGTTTGCAGACGCCTTGAGCCAAGTCGCACCTGACTATCCAGACACCAAGTTTGCGGTTGTCGATGTGAACTGGCTCGACCTGCCCAACGTACGTGGCATCGGTTTTGCGGAACATGAAGGCTCCTACCTTGTTGGCATGCTGGCCGCGCAAGCGTCCAAAACCGGCACCGTTAGCTTTATCGGTGGCATGGACATCCCGCTGATCCGCAAATTCGCCTGCGGCTTTGCCCAAGGTGCAGTGGCGGCGAATGCAGACGTCAAAGTCATCGCCAACATGACAGGCACAACGCCTGCCGCTTGGAACGACCCCGTTAAAGGCTCCGAACTGACCAAAGCGCAGATTTCCCAAGGCTCCGACGTCGTCTTTGCCGCGGCTGGCGGTACAGGTGTCGGCGTTCTGCAAACCGCAGCTGACGAGGGCATCCTGTCCATCGGCGTGGACAGCAACCAGAACCACCTGCACTCCGGCAAAGTTCTGACTTCCATGCTCAAGCGCGTGGACAATGCAGTCTTTGACGCGATGTCGCAGGGCACCGACCTTGAGACCGGTAACTTCACCATGACCCTCGCCAACGGTGGCGTCGGCTATGCGATGGACGAGCATAACAAAGACCTCGTAAGCGCGGACATGCAGTCGGCTGTTGATGCGGCTGCTGCGAAAATCGCGGATGGGTCGCTGGCTGTGCATGACTACAGCTCCGACGATACCTGCCCAGCACTGAGCTTCTAAGTGAGCGACCAAACTACAGCGAAGCGGCAGGCAACTGCCGCTTCCACTGCTCCCGCGATCGAGCTCAAAGGCATTTCCAAAGCCTTTGGTCCGGTTCAGGCCAACAAAGATATTTCGATCCGCGTCATGCCCGGCACGATCCACGGGATCATCGGGGAAAACGGCGCGGGGAAATCGACGCTGATGTCGATCCTTTACGGCTTTTACAAAGCTGACAAAGGCGAGGTTTGGATCAACGGGTCCAAGACCGCAATCACCGACAGTCAGGCGGCCATTGCCGCGGGCATCGGGATGGTGTTCCAGCACTTTAAACTGGTTGAAAATTTCACGGTGCTCGAAAATATTATTCTGGGTGCCGAAGACGGGCGGTTGTTGAAACCGTCACTGGCCAAAGCGCGCCGTTCGCTGGTGGAACTGGCCAATGACTACGGATTGAACGTTGATCCTGATGCGCTGATCCAGGACATCGGCGTTGGCATGCAGCAGCGGGTCGAGATCCTGAAGGCGCTGTATCGACAGGCCGACATCCTGATTCTGGACGAACCCACCGGCGTGCTCACCCCCGCCGAGGCGGACCAGTTGTTTCGCATTCTCGACCGGCTGAAATCCGAAGGCAAAACAATCATTCTGATCACCCACAAGCTGCGCGAGATCATGGAAACCACGGATACGGTTTCGGTCATGCGGCGCGGTGAAATGACCGCAACGGTTAAAACGTCAGAGACCTCTCCGGCGGAACTTGCCGAGCTGATGGTCGGGCGTAAGGTATTGTTACGGGTGGATAAAGTACCCGCAACGCCGGGCGACGTCGTGCTTGATGTCAAGGGCCTTAGGGTGATTGACGATAAGGGTGTCGAGCGTCTGCGCGGTATTGATCTACAGGTGCGCGCCGGCGAGGTGCTGGGCATTGCGGGTGTCGCGGGCAACGGGCAATCGGAACTGCTTGAGGTGTTGGGCGGCTATGCCGATGGCACCGGCGAAGTAACGCTGAACGGCGTTGCGCTGGACCTCACGGGCCGTTTGTCGGACGGGCAATCGCGACGTGCCCGCGGCATCGCCCATGTGCCGGAAGACCGCCAGCGCGAAGGGCTGATCATGGAATACCAGGCCTGGGAAAACACTGCGTTTGGCTATCACCATGACGCGGATTACCGCACGGGCCTGTTAATGAACAATGCCGCAATCCGCGAAGACACAGCCGAAAAGATGGAGCGTTTCGACGTGCGCCCGCCAAATCCGAAACTGGCGGCCAAGAATTTCTCGGGCGGCAATCAGCAAAAAATCGTACTGGCGCGGGAAATCGAACGAAACCCTGATCTGCTGCTCATCGGACAACCGACACGCGGCGTCGACATTGGTGCGATTGAATTCATCCACCAGCAAATCGTCGCCCTGCGCGATCAAGGCAAAGCGATCCTTCTGGTTTCAGTCGAGCTGGAAGAAATCCTTGCCCTCAGCGACCGGATTGCAGTGATGTTTGATGGTCAGGTGATGGGTGAACGGCTGCCGGATCAAACCGACGAGAAAGAACTGGGGCTGCTGATGGCTGGCATCACCGATACGGATGCGGCAAAAGCTGCAAAGGGGACATAGCATGGATGTGATGCCAAAATGGGCCGAAGTTGTCCTTGTGCCGCTGATTTCGCTTTTGCTTGCCGGCATCATCTCGGCGCTTGTGGTTTTGGCCATCGGTGAAGATCCGGTTGCGGCTGCAAAATTGATGGTGACCGGTGCGCTTGGTTCGACCTACGGTTGGGGCTATACCCTGTATTACGCGACGAATTTTATGTTCACGGGGTTGGCCGTCGCCATCGCTTTTCACGCGCGGCTGTTCAATATCGGGGGCGAAGGTCAGGCAATGTTGGGGGGCTTGGGCGTGGCTTTGGCCTGTCTCTATATTCCTTGGCCCCATTGGTCGCTGGCGCTGATCGGTGCCGCGGTGATGGCGGGGTTGTTCGGCGCAATCTGGGCCGCGATCCCTGCATGGTTGCAGGCCAAACGCGGCAGTCACATCGTCATCACAACGATCATGTTCAACTTTATCGCGGCCGCTTTGCTGAATTACGCACTGGTCAACATGTTGCGTCCCAAGGGCAGCATGGATCCGGCCACGGCCCGTTTTCCCGAGGCGACCAACCTGCCAACACTGCACGATTTGCTGGCCCCCTTGGGGATCGAGTTTTCCAAAGCCGCGCCCGCAAACGTGTCGCTGCTGGTCGCAATCGCCGCCTGTGTCGCGCTTTGGGTGCTGATCTGGCGCACGCGGCTGGGCTACGAAATCCGCGCCTACGGGCATTCTGAATCCGCCGCAAAATACGCGGGCATCTCGCCGGTGAAAATCACCATGATCGCCATGATCATTTCCGGTGCGCTGGCCGGTTTGATGGCAACCAACAACGTTATGGGCGAAGCCGAACGGCTGGTCCTGAACTCCACCGAGGGGGCCGGATTTATCGGTATTGCGGTCGCGTTGATGGGGCGTTCGCATCCTGTTGGTGTCTTTATCGCGGCGATCCTGTTCGGGTTTCTCTATCAAGGCGGGGCAGAACTAGCGCTGTGGACGTCAATCCCGCGTGAATTGATCGTGGTCATTCAGGCCCTTGTGATCCTGTTCACCGGCGCGCTCGACAACATGGTGCGCATGCCGCTTGAAAAGGTCTTTCTTGCCTTGCGAAATGCGCGCATGGCCAAAACGGGAGGCGTGGAATAATGGATTACCTCACGCTTATCCAATTGCTGGATTCAACCGTGCGCCTTGCGACGCCCCTGCTGCTGGCCTGTCTGGCTGGATTGTTCAGTGAACGTGCCGGTATTTTCGACATCGGTCTTGAGGGCAAGATGCTGGCGGCGGCGTTCTTTTCTGCCGCGGTCGCTTCGCTGACCGGCAATGTCTGGATCGGTCTTCTTGCCGGTGTCGGCGCATCGCTTGCGCTTGCGGCCCTGCATGGGATCGCGTCAATCACCTTTCGCGGCAACCAGTTGATCTCGGGTGTGGCGATCAACTTTCTCGCGGCAGGTATGACCGTGCTTATCGCGCAGGACTGGTTCCGCCAGGGCGGGCGCACCCCGTCTTTGGTGGGCGGTGCCCGCTTCGAGGGGATTACCCTGCCCGGTGCAGAGGCCATCGCAGATGTCCCCCTTATCGGGCCGCTTTATGCGGAATTGATTTCGGGCCATTCGATCCTTGTTTACATGGCGTTCGCCGCCGTGCCGTTGACATGGTGGCTGCTTTATCGCACCCGCTTTGGTCTGCGTCTGCGGGCCGTGGGCGAAAACCCCGCCTCGGTAGATACCGCTGGGATCTCCGTTGTTGGATTGCGCTATGCCGCTGTTGCCATTTGTGGCGTGCTTTGCGGGATTGCGGGTGCCTATCTTAGCACCGCGTTGCAGGCGGGTTTTGTCAAAGACATGTCAGCAGGGCGCGGATTTATCGCATTGGCCGCACTGATCTTTGCCAAATGGCGGCCATGGTATGCGCTTTGGGCGACGCTGTTGTTTGGTCTGTTCGGCGCGCTTGAAACCCGTCCCGATGTGATCGAAGCGGTGATCGGCATGAAGGTACAGGGCCAGTTGCTTGGGGCGCTGCCCTATATCATGACGGTGGTTATTCTGGCAGGGTTCGTTGGCAAAGCGATCCCGCCAAGAGCAGGCGGAGAGCCATATGTGAAAGAGCGCTAAACCGGCCGCGATAAGGCCAGTTTGCGCGACCCATAGGTCCTTTGCGGTGACGCACCGTAAGGACCGTTGATTTGATACAACCATCGCGCTAAGGGGACTCATGCAAATCTATCTTCCTATCGCCGAAGTATCGGTCAACGCCTTCCTCTTGCTGGGGCTGGGCGGACTGGTGGGGGTCCTTTCGGGTATGTTCGGCGTCGGCGGCGGTTTCTTGATGACGCCGCTTTTGTTTTTCATCGGCATCCCGCCAGCGGTGGCCGTGGCAACCGAAGCAAACCAGATCGTTGCATCCTCCTTCTCCGGCGTTTTAGCGCATTTCAAGCGAAAGACGGTGGATCTCAGGATGGGCACCGTGCTGCTGATCGGCGGTTTGGTCGGTGCGGCACTGGGGGTACTGGTTTTTAACTACCTCAAAGCGCAGGGTCAGGTCGATCTGCTGGTCAAGCTTTGTTACGTGGTTTTCCTTGGTGTCATCGGCGGATTGATGTTTCTGGAATCGCTCAATGCGATCCGAAATACCAAAAAGGGCAAAGCCCCGCCGCGCAAGAAACATAACTGGATCCACGGCCTGCCTTTCAAAATGCGATTTCGCGTTTCAGGTTTGTATATTTCCGTTATTCCCCCGCTGCTTGTCGGCGTTGCCGTTGGTATTCTGGCCGCGATCATGGGTGTTGGCGGCGGATTCATTATGGTGCCGGCGATGATTTATCTCTTGGGCATGCCGACCAAAGTGGTTGTCGGAACGTCGCTGTTCCAGATTATATTCGTGACCGCGTTCACGACCATGCTGCACGCCACCACCAACTATACCGTTGATATTGTGCTGGCTGTCCTTTTGCTCGTGGGTGGTGTGATCGGCGCGCAAATTGGCGCAAGGATCGGCGTCAAGATGAAAGCCGAACAGCTGCGCATTCTATTGGCGATGATGGTTCTGGGCGTTTGCGGCAAGCTGGCGATGGACCTGCTGTTGCAGCCTTCAGAACTCTATTCCCTTGGCGCGGCGGGCGGACACTGATGCGCGGTTTGGTTCTTGCATTCGCCCTGCTCCTCGCGCTGCCTGCCTGGGCAGAAGATATCGTGCTGGGGCTCAGCAGCGATCAGGTGTCGATCAACACCAACTTTGACGGGTCCGAAATCCTTATTTTCGGCGCGGTGAAACGGGACGCCCCTGCCCCCGACGAGCCACGTTTGCAAGTGATTGTCACAGTTGCCGGCCCGTCCGAACCGGTGACGGTACGGCGCAAGGAAAAGCGGTTTGGCATCTGGGTTAATGTCGACGCCGTCGAGGTGGATCACGCCCCCAGCTTTTATGCCGTATCGACCAGCACAGTGCTGGGGCTGGCCCTTTCCGAAACCGAGGACCAGCGTCACAGCGTTTCGATTCCCCGCGCGATCCGGTCTGTGGGCGCGCCGATGAATATCACCGACAGCGAAAGCTTTTCCCAAGCGCTGATCCGTATCAAGTCGGCATCAAACCAATATCAGCTTAACGAAGGTACGGTCAGCGTTGATGAACAAACGCTGTTTCGCACGGCGATCAAATTGCCCGCGGCCCTGACCGAAGGCGATTATAAAACACGCATCTTTCTGACGCGGGGTGGCGACGTCATTTCCAAATACGAAACCAGCATTTTCGTGCGCAAGGTCGGCATGGAGCGTTGGCTGTTTCGTATGTCACGCGAAAGCGCATTTTTATACGGGTTGATGTCACTGGCAATTGCCATTGCCGCCGGTTGGGGCGCGTCAGCCGTATTTTCCGCTTTCCGCCGCTGATCGAACAAAACCGTTTGTCTGTGATCTAAAGAAACTGTTCCGGTTCCGGCGCGTCCAGTGTCAACGGGGCCGCTGGAACCGATTTAAGGTCATCCACCACCAAAGGTCCGCTGGGCTTGGACAAGCGGTTGCGCACAACCCAGATCAGACGTTCCTGCGCACGTGTGATGGCAACATAGGCCAGTCGTTTCCACAGTGGCTGTCCCGCCTCCATCCGGCCCATTCGGGCGGCAGCATATAGATCCGGTGCAAATACCTGTACGTTTTCCCACTGGCTACCCTGCGCCTTGTGAATGGTCACGGCCGCGCCATGCAAAAAGGTGGCCCCCATACGGGCTGCAAATGGAATAAACGGTTCCTCCTCGTCAGGCTTTTCGATTTTCACAATCGACGCGGCGCTGACCTGCGGGTCTTCCGCGCCCATCACATGCAACCGGCTGAACCCCGGTTTGCGCCCGTCACCAAGCCAGATCACCTGCGCCCCTTTGATCAACCCGCGCGCTTCGAGGTCCAGCCGTTTCTTACGGTGTTTCAAGGGCAGTTCGATGCCATCACAGATCAGCGGCTCACCGGCCAGCAGCGCATCCTCGGGCGCGCTATGCACCGACCGGAAAGCATTGATCAGACGGATGCGCGTCGCGTTGCGCCACACCAGCACCGGTGAACGCGCCATCAGATCCACTTCGACCCGTTGTCCCCAAACGACGCGGTCATCTTTCTTGGACGCCTCTTCGATCATGCGTTCGAACTGTTCAAACCCCAAATCGGGATCGGCCAGCGCATGGGCCAGATCAAGGATCGGGTTGCCCGCATCCTGCCGGAAAATCCGGTTCAGGTTCATCACGCGCTCTTCTGGCAATTTCTCAAAGACCATGGTGCCGGACTGGTTCACAGGGGCCAATTGTGCCGGATCGCCGAACAGCAAGAGTGTTGGAAAGATCTCCTTAAGGTCTTCGAACTGCTTGTCATCCAACATTGAGGATTCATCCACAAAACCGATGTCCAAAGGTTCCTCGCGCCGTTTCCAGCCGGTGATGAAATCCGACCCGCGCAGACCGGCAGCGGCCAAGGCACCGGGGATAGATTTGTTATTCGCATAAAACGCCGCGGCGCGGTCGAGCGATATCTCGGTCAGCCCTTCAATTTCGGGGCGTTCGCCGTTCCCCGCCAGCCATTCGGCGATGCGTTCATATTCGGGGTCATAAACAGGGGTATAAAGAATGCGGTGAATGGTTGTTGCAGGCACGCCGCGCAACCGCAGAACACTGGCGGCCTTGTTGGTCGGTGCAAGAATGGCGAGCGTGCGCTTGTCCTTGCGCTTCTTGCTTTCGTAATCGCCCGAGATGACCTCAACGCCTGCGGCTTCCAAAGCCCTATACAGTTCAGCCAACAACAGCGTCTTGCCCGACCCCGCCTTGCCGGTCACGGCCATCACCTGTTCGGCCCCGCCGGCCGGCGGCATCAACAGGCTGTCGTCCAGATCAATGCCCGCATGGCGCAGCATCTCTGCCACAGCGTCAAAGGCGGCGGCCTGATCGTCGGAATAGGTAAGTTCGGTGCTCATGCCCCCTGTCTACGCAAGGCGGACAGGGGGGGCCAGCAGGATTGCACAGCCTCAGGCGGTTTTCGCCCAAGGGTGGCGGCGCTGATTGCCCATGGCCTGATCAAACCAGAACCGTGACTGTTCCGGCGGGACACCGGCACGGGCACTGACAAGCGCCTGAGCCTGTGCACAGAAATCCCACAACCCGACCGAAATTTTCGCAGCGCCTTCGCCCTCGCTGCCCAATACTTCGGGCGAGGATCCAATCATCCTGTAAATCCGCACCATACGTGCATCAAACACCCCGACGAAGTGCTTGATGCCAAAGCCTTGCATGATTTCCCCACCGCCCAGCATCAAAGCGGCGGCAACATGCCCGCCCGCCCCACGTTTCAGGCAGAACCGTGTGCATTCCCAAATCAGCGGACTGGTGACCGGCCCTTCAATGAGATGACCGAAATGTTCGTTTACCATCACCGGACCCGTAGTCGGCAAAAATCGCATAGAGCCGCCGTGGCTGCCGTCGGGCTCTTCCCAGATCACATAGAGCGGGTTCAACGCGTCATACGCATCGCGTTCTTCGCCTTGCGCGTCTACGTCCACCTCCCAGCCCAACCGCTTTTTGAACTGGTCCGCACGATCCAGAAACATGGATTTTGCAAGGCGCGGATGGTGGTGCAATTCGTCAGCATAAAGGTAACGCAGCATAGGGATCTCCGGTCAAACTGGTTTATGACCAAAGAGTTACCCCAACGCCCGTTAACGTGGCAGCAAGGGAGCGTGCGCACCTACGGCGCATTGTGCAACAGTGTCGGCAGGCAGCATCACACGACGATCAATCCACGGCTTAGCGCGCGCGCCACTGCATGGGTGGTGTTGAGCGCGCCCAGCTTGAACCGCGCGCTTTCGATGTAGACACGCAGCGTGTGTTCCGAAATCGACAGTGAATTGGCGACCTGTGCGCGGTTATATCCGATGGCCAGCAAGGTCATTGCATCCACTTCGCGCGGACTAAGCGCTTGTCCAACATCCGGCGTCCGGCCCGGTTCAAACTCCAGCGCCTTTTCATTCAGGAAATGGGCAATCAGGATCAATTCGCGCCGGTGTTTTTGGGTAAAAATCGCCCATGCATCATCGTCACAGCTGTGGTTGATCGTAAACAAGGCGAATTGCCCGTTCGGTCCGCGCACCGGGATCGAATACCCCTGATTGCCCAGACCATATTCTATCGCCTCAAGCTGGAAGGCGCGCACGGCCTTGGAAGACCAATCGAGCTGTTTCCAGTCGACGGGGTGAAACCTTTGGAAACACCCGATAACGACAGGGTCGATCCGCAGGTAGTTCTGATCAATGTATCGTTGCTGCCATGCGACTGAATACGTTCCGCACCCGTATTGATCGCCGGCGGAATCCACCCAATGATAGGCGATATGATCCACTTCCAGATTTTGCTGTAAGGCTTCCGTCGCCTCTTGGAGGCCAACAAGCGTGTCAGCTTGTTCCAAACTCTCCAGTATGAACTCCAATTGCGGTGTCTTGCCCATGCGTATGCGCTTGCGTCCTCTCTTCAAGCGACGCGATCTCAGCCAAAGCCACAATTGCAGTGTCGTCCAACTGTTCCGCCAAGGCGGGTAATTCGACCGACAATGCGAAAGTTTTCAAATCAGCCAGAACGTCTAAAATCCAGTCATTTCGCATATGTAGACTCGCCTCCAATTGGTTAACAGATCGTTAACACAACCCTAGCATGTGTTCATAATTGAAAGATATTCACTGGTTTCCACTCCCCAGATATGGCGAGGCGGCGTTTTCCAAGTCTTTGATCCATTTAACACTCGCCTAAAACAGCAAAAGGCCCGCGAACCACCAAAGCGATTCGCGGGCCAGTGTTTCCAATCAGGAAACAATCAGAGGTTAACCACGGGCGTCCAGTGCGTCTTCCAGCGTACGCAAGCCCGTCTTCGGCGATTGCACCAGCACTGACATGTTGCCGGGCTTATGCTCGTTGCGCAGCATTTTCATGTGCGCTTCGGGCAGATCATTCCACGTAAACACTTCGGACATGCAAGGATCAAGCCGGCGCTCAAGCATCAGCTTGTTGGCGGAAGATGCCTGTTTGAGGTGGGCAAAGTGGCTGCCTTGCAGGCGCTTCTGGTGCATCCACATATAGCGTACGTCGAAGGTCAGGTTAAAACCGGAGGTCCCCGCACAGATAACGACCATGCCGCCCTTTTTCACAACAAATGTGGACACAGGGAAGGTCGCCTCGCCGGGGTGTTCAAACACCATATCGACGTTCACACCTTTGCCGGTGATGTCCCAGATCGCTTTGCCGAACTTGCGCGCCTCTTTGAACCACTCGGCGTATTCAGGCGTGTTCACTGTGGGCAGTTGGCCCCAGCAGTTAAAGTCCTTGCGGTTCAGAACGCCTTTGGCCCCGAGATCCATCACAAAATCGCGTTTGCTTTCGTCTGAAATCACACCGATCGCGTTGGCCCCTGCTGTATTGATCAGCTGGATTGCATAGGAGCCCAAACCGCCCGACGCGCCCCAGACCAGTACGTTTTGGCCGGGCTTCAGGTCATGTGGTTCGTGGCCGAACAACATGCGGTACGCGGTGGCAAGGGTCAGTGTGTAGCAAGCCGCCTCTTCCCATGTCAGGTGCTTGGGGCGCGGCATCAACTGCTGCGCTTGCACGTTGGTGAACTGCGCGAAAGACCCGTCCGGTGTTTCGTAGCCCCAGATACGCTGTGACGGCGAATACATCGGATCACCGCCGTTGCATTCCTCGTCATCGCCATCATCCTGGTTACAGTGGATCACCACTTCGTCACCGACTTTCCAGCGCTTGACCTTGTCACCCACAGCCCAAACGATGCCTGATGCATCGGAGCCCGCAATGTGGAACGGCTGTTTGTGACCGTCAAACGGGCTGATCGGCTCCCCCAGTGACGCCCAAACGCCGTTATAATTCACACCGGCGGCCATCACGAGGACAAGCACATCGTGGCTGTCGAGCTCGGGCACATCCACAATCTCTTGCAGCATCGCTTTGTCAGGTTCGCCGTGACGTTCGCGGCGGATTGTCCATGCATACATCTGTTTCGGGACATGACCCATCGGGGGCATTTCACCAACCTCATAGAGGTCCTTTTCAGGTGCGTCATATTGCGCGACGTTTGAATCGAGTGCCATGGGCGGCCTCCTGTGGGTAAATCAACTGAATTGCCGCGATGCAGAATCGCGTCGGTGTAGGAATGGGATATGAGGCACCGCGCAACAATGCAACACCTGAACTGCTGATTTTGTAACTTTATGACCCCGCAGTCGCAGAAAAATCCTTTGCGGCCGCAGCATCGCTCTTGAAAAAATGGGCAATCGAGTTGGCGTAGAAATTCAACAGCGGCTGTTTTCCGGCGACGATATACCAGTTGCCGTCGCGTTGCTCGATCAATTTGCGGCTCGCGAGCCCCTCGATCCCTCTGGAGATTTCGAGCGCCCTGCCCTCAGCGTCCACGCTGCGGTTTCCCTGCGGGACCGCATCAAACAGCGCCGCAGCCTGTTCGCGCAATGCCGCGTCACCGATACCATCCCGTCCCAGCAACACATGGCACACCGCCGGAACCGCCAGAACAGGCATCACCCCCGAAATCCGCGACATCAACTCTTTGGATAACTCCCGCACTTCCATCTCGGACCCCGCCGCACGCAGCGACAGAGGGGGGCCGAAGGCGACAGCGGCAGTGCCAAAACGGGTCTCCTGAAAGGTCATCCGTTGCCAGAGCTTGCGCAGGATAAACCCCACAACGACGGAGATGCGCGCGCCAAAGCGCCGGTCGCCGCGTTCGTGTGCCGCGATCAGCACGACATCTTCCAGCACACGGTCATAATTGATCGCGACCGGCACAAACACCACATCGCGCGCGCCTTCGGGGTCGAACCCTTCAACAAGATAGGACATCAACCCCAATTTCGGTGGTTGCAATTTGCCTGTCAGGCTTAAACCGCCTTCGGGGTAAAACGCCTGATTGACCCCGCCTTCGGTTGCCATCTGCACGTAACGGGCCAGCACCTTGCGATAAAGCGCACCACGTGAGCGGCGTCGGATAAAGTAAGCCCCCAGTGATTTGATGAGCCAGCTGAGCGGCCAGACCCGCGCCCATTCCCCTACCGCATAAGACAGGGCGGAATCGCGGGCAGCCAAATAGGTCACCAGCACGTAATCCATATTGCTGCGGTGGTTCATGACAAAGACCACTGTGGCGTCTTTCGGGATCTCGTTGAATATCTCGTTGTTCGTTTCCGAACTTTCGATCCTGTAAACGAAATTCGCCAAAAGGCGGGTCAGCCGGATCGCAAAACTGAAATAGGCAAAGGCTGAAAAGCTCGGCACGATTTCACGCGCATAGACCCGCGCTTTTTCAAAGGCGACGTTTTCGGGCACTTTGTGTTCACGGGCATAATTCACAATCTCGCGCGTCACTTCGGGATCGTAGATCAGGCGTTGGATCATGTCATAGCGCCGCGCCAGCTTGAAAGGTTCGATCGGGCGCTTCAAACGGGTGTTCAGCCGCTTCACCGCCCTTTCCAAACGTCGTCGGAAAAACCAGCGTACCGAAGGCAACAGAAAATGGCTAAGCGCGGTGACCGCTGCGAACAGCATGATCAGCACGAAGAGCCAGAGAGGAAGTTGCACGGTCTGAGTCATGGCCGCACCCTTGCAGTGTCGCAGGCCAAGAACAATATATGATCTAGGTTGCATGGGGGCCGGCACGTGGATTTCACGATCACTAAAGGATTTTTACAACAGGAACGCGCAGAGGTGGCCGTGCTGTATTGGGAGGCTTTCGCGCAAAAGTTGCACTATGTCCTTGGCCCACGCCATAAGGCACTGCACTTTATCGCGGCTCAATTACAGCCGGATTTCGCGCTGGTCGCGCGCGGAGCAAAGGGGACCATCCTTGGCGTTGCCGGTTTCAAAACATCAAAGGGTGCCTTGATTGGCGGTGAATTGCCCGACATCGCACGCACCTATGGCTGGTTGTCGACCTGCTGGCGCGCGCCCCTGTTGTTGATGGTTGAACGTGATCTGGCCGACGGTATTTTGTTGATGGATGGTATTTGCGTCTCCGCGCAGGCGCGGGGCATGGGGCTGGGCACCGCCCTTTTGGGCGCGATCAAAAACGAGGCTGCCGCGCAGGGGCTGAGCGCTGTCCGGCTTGACGTGATTGACAGTAACCCGCGCGCCCGCGCACTTTATGAACGCGAGGGGTTTGAGCCCATCGGACAAGAAAACCTTGGCCTGCTTCAACACGTATTCGGGTTCAAAAGCAGCACGAAAATGCTGTGCCCTATTGCCGCTTGAATGGTTCCCAAACCCACTGGGTATTGGATACCTAGAATTCGCTTAAACACAGGGGGCAATCTGGCGTCGCTGTAACGACGCGTCCCGGCCTTGCCTCGTTTTTCAAAGGCGCATCTGCCTCGCCCCCCGCACCACCGACGCACAGCGGTATCGAAATAATAGACTTCACTTCTTTTGGTCCCGTCACAGTATTCATCGACAGGATGCCGCGCCAGCTATCCCTATGCTTGCCTTGCGTCATTTCCCGTCGCATCATGCCGCAACGCAGCGAATTGACATTGGTATAAAATGTCTCGTAAACAGCAATTCACGCAAGATTATTGCCAACCCGATTCAAGGAGCCTTCCATGTCCGAGCAAACCAAAGACCGTCCATGGCTGATCCGTACTTATGCGGGCCACTCTACCGCTGAGGCATCGAATGCCCTGTATCGTGCGAACCTGGCCAAGGGGCAGACCGGCCTGTCCGTCGCCTTCGACCTGCCGACACAAACCGGCTATGACAGCGATCATATCCTGTCGCGCGGCGAGGTCGGTAAGGTCGGTGTGCCCGTCAGCCATCTAGGTGATATGCGGATGCTTTTCCGCGACATTCCTCTCGACCAGATGAACACGTCGATGACAATCAATGCGACCGCACCTTGGTTGCTGGCCCTCTATATCGCTGTGGCAGAGGAACAGGGTGCAGATATTTCAGCCCTGAATGGCACCGTTCAAAACGATCTGATCAAAGAATACCTGTCACGCGGCACTTATATCTGCCCGCCTGCCCCTTCGCTCAAAATGATCGCGGATGTGGCAGAGTATTGTTATACAAATGTCCCGAAATGGAACCCGATGAACGTGTGTTCCTATCACCTGCAAGAAGCCGGTGCGACGCCCGAACAGGAATTGGCATTCGCTTTGGCCACCGCCACCGCCGTTCTTGATCAATTGCGCCCGCGTGTGGATGAAAAGGACTTTCCGGCTTTGGTCGGGCGTATTTCATTCTTTGTGAATGCCGGTATTCGTTTCGTCACTGAAATGTGCAAGATGCGTGCCTTTGTCGACCTTTGGGACGAAATCTGTCTTGAACGATATGGCGTTGAAGAAGCGAAATACCGTCGTTTCCGCTATGGGGTGCAGGTCAATTCGCTTGGCCTTACGGAACAGCAGCCGGAGAATAACGTCTACCGTATTCTTATCGAAATGCTGGCGGTGACCCTGTCGAAAAAGGCACGTGCCCGCGCTGTGCAATTGCCTGCCTGGAACGAAGCACTTGGCCTGCCGCGCCCGTGGGATCAACAATGGTCCATGCGGATGCAGCAAATTCTAGCGTATGAAACCGACCTTCTGGAATTCGACGATCTGTTCGACGGCAACCCTGCGGTCGACAAAAAGGTCGAGGAATTGAAAGCCGGTGCGCGTGCGGAACTGGCGCTGCTGGACGGTATGGGCGGCGCAATCGACGCCATCGACTATATGAAAGGCCGACTGGTCGAGAGTAATTCGGACCGTTTGGGCCGCATTGAAGCTGGGGAAACAGTGGTTGTCGGCGTGAACAAATGGCAGCAGGGCGAACCATCGCCCCTGATGACAGGAGATGGCGGGATCATGGTTGTCGATCCGGCCGTTGAAGCGGAACAAATTGGCCGCCTGAATGCGTGGCGGGCCGAACGCAACGAGGGTGAGGTCAAAGCCGCACTGGCCGACCTGCGTGCCGCAGCCGCCGAAGGACGCAATGTCATGCCAGCATCTGTCGCTGCGGCAAAGGCGGGGGTAACTACCGGCGAATGGGCCGCGCAAATGCGCACCGTTCATGGTGAATACCGCGGGCCCACCGGCGTTGCCAAAGGACAATCCAACAAAACCGAAGGGCTGGATGATCTGCGCGCTGCTGTCGATGCCGTGAGCGACAAACTGGGACGTCGATTGAAATTCCTTGTCGGGAAACCCGGCCTTGACGGGCATTCGAACGGTGCGGAACAAATTGCCGTGCGGGCCCGTGATTGCGGCATGGATATCGCGTACGAAGGTATCCGTCTGACCCCGTCAGAGATCGTCGCAGCCGCCCGCAAGGACGACGCCCATGTCGTTGGTTTGTCGATACTTTCGGGGTCGCATATTCCCTTGGTTGAAGATCTGGTTGCCCAAATGCGCGCGGCAGGTTTGGGGCATATCCCTGTAATTGTCGGCGGGATTATCCCCGATGATGATGCCGCACGTCTGAAAGCAATGGGCGTTGCACGGGTATATACGCCCAAAGACTTCGAATTGAATACAATTATGCAGGACATCGTCACCCTAGCCGATCCAAAGGCAACAGCAGCCGAATAGGCCTGCCACAAAACAATCCTTTATTTCGGTTAGGAGTTGGTTAATCACGTTTGAAATAGACTGCGTAAAAAGGGGATTAATCCTATGTCTTTCGACCTGAAATCAATGACCCGTAAAGAGCTGGAAAAACATCTTAAGGATGTAAAGAAAGCTTTGGCCAGCGCGCAGGCACGTGACCGACGCGAGGCCAAAAAAGCCGCAGAAAAAGCCGCCGCCGAATTCGGCTTTTCGCTGGATGAATTGTCTGAAAACGCACCGGCCCCTCGCAAGGTAGTGAAAAGCAAAGCCAAGAAAACAAAGGTTAAATCGAAACCTATGTACGCCAACCCGGCTGACCCCGACCAAACATGGACGGGCAAAGGACGACAACCAAATTGGTTTCGTGAAGCCGTTGCAAATGGCACAAATCCAGACGCGATGAAGATCTAAACCATATCCCGCTGTGATTGAAGGCGCGCCACCGATCACCGGCCGCGCGCCTTCGCAGGCGGCGCATTTCAGCATAACAAACTGATTCGAATAGGTAATTCACCCGCAGATTGAATATTCCCGCCATAGGAACAAGCGATTGACGTTACGCACGTCTTGCGTGATTTCATCTCTTCCCTATTGCCCCTCCCGCCAGTAGGTGCACTCTGCGTATCCAGAAAAAAGGAGTTTTCTATGACCGTCCATATCGGTGCCGCCCCCGGAGAAATTGCCCCAACCGTTTTGATGCCGGGCGATCCCTATCGTGCGAAATGGGCAGCTGAAACGTTTCTGAAAGATGCCAAGCTGGTTAATGAAGTGCGCGGTATGCTGGGTTTCACCGGCACGTGGAACGGCAATCCTGTGACAATTCAGGGGTCGGGCATGGGAATGCCATCGCTTTCGATCTATGCGAATGAGCTGATCAGCGAATATGACGTGCAAACCCTTATCCGCATCGGGTCTTGTGGCGGGATGCAGGCGCATGTCGGCATTCGCGATGTCATCATCGCGATGACGGCCAGCACAATTACTTCCCCTTCTTCTGCTATTTTCCGTGAATTCAATTTCGCGCCGACGGCCGATTGGTCCTTGTTGCGCGCCGCCGTTGCCGCGGCAGAAACACGGGATACGAAAACGCATGTCGGCGGCATCTATTCATCCGATGTGTTCTACGCCGAACGCCCCGATCTGGATGAACAAATGGTGCGCCACGGTATTCTCGGTGTTGAGATGGAAGCGGCGGAGCTTTACACGCTCGCCGCCCGTCACGGGCGGCGCGCATTGGCTGTGCTCACCGTATCGGACCATTTGCAAACCGGGGAGGCATTGCCCTCCGAAGATCGCGAAAAGACCTTTGGCGATATGGTCGAAATCGCGCTTGAGGCGGCGTTTGCCTAAAGCTTACAGCCCGTGTGTGCGATCATAGCCATTCGCATGGTTGTCCGCACGGGCCTTTAACACATCTGTTTTCGGGGCAAACACCTCGACCAGCAAGGGATGGCATCTGGCCACATCCGATGAATGCTCTGCCGAACAATCCCCGCCCGGGCAGGCACTGAGCGCCCCTAACAGATCGACCTCCGCGAAAAACTCAAGGTAATCACCGGGACGCACGGGGCTGGCTTTCATAAAGTACTGGCCGGTGTCGCGCGTAAAGCCGGTGCACATAAACACGTTCAAAACATCATGCACATGGGGCTCAGCCTCTGCCAATGGAACATCCAGATGCGCTGCCAGTGCCCGCGTCAAATTGGAGTGGCAACAATGGTGGTATTGCCCGCCTTTCAACAGATGGTGCGTATAAGGATCACAGCGCGTGCCGATCACATCATGCACCGATCCACCGAAATCGTCGATGCCGTACCAGTCCAAAGTATCGTGGGTGATCGTCGCCAAAGGACGCAAATGCGGAAAGCTGGACCACATCTGCTGGCCTGTGGTGATATGGGTGCCATGCAATGCGCGGGTTTTACCGGAATAAAACCGCTCGCTTAGGTCGTTGGCATTCCACAGGTTCAAATCCCCGACCTGCGATCCCTCAACAGAGGAGATGCGAAAGAAATGGCCAGCTGGCACGCTAAAGCTTTTTGCGTCACGCGGCGGCACCAACACTTCGTCTGTTTTGCGCAAATCGCCGCGCGCTTGCGTATAAAGCGTCATGTCTGGATGCGGCAAAGTTTCGACCGGATAGCAAATCACCGGCTTGATCGCGCGGCGTGCATCCGCGTCGTCTGGTTGGTTGTGTGTCATGCATTTTTCCCTGCGATGATAATCCCAGCTTCAAAGCTGTTCATGTATCCTTCCCGCTTCAGAGAAGGTTCGTGTCTGGCATGTCCGATTGTCGAGATAGACGCAAAGTCACAGCTTTGGCGTTCTAAGTCTGGCCAGACATTCCCGCGGCGCGCCATTGCTGCGATAGGCCTCTTGGCCACACGTGATGCAGTTATACCGGATTAACGCCCCCTTGCTTTCCTGAGTGTTGCGCCGCCACCGGCACCGGCGACGGTCCTTATTGCGGTTGGCATATATCGCCACCGCAATCACGACGATGATCAGGAAAGGAAGGAAAAGCACCGGCAGTCTTTATCTTGATCCGGCAATCGCAGCGTGACCGCCGGATTGCCGGAAATATATAAGTATCGTCAGATCAAACTGTGCGTTCGACCATCAGTTTCTTGATCTTGGAAATCGCCAATGCAGGGTTCAAACCCTTGGGACAAGTTTTGGCGCAGTTCATGATCGTGTGGCAGCGGTACAGCTTGAACGGATCCTCAAGCTCATCCAACCGTTCGCCCGTGGCTTCATCGCGGCTGTCAATGATCCAGCGGTACGCGTGCAGCAAAGCAGCTGGTCCAAGGTAGCGATCGCCATTCCACCAGTAGCTGGGGCAGGATGTCGAACAGCAGGCGCACATGATACATTCATACAGGCCATCCAGTTTGGCGCGGTCATCCACCGACTGTTTCCACTCCTTCACAGGGGCGGGTGTCTCAGTCTCCAGCCAAGGCTGGATGCTGGCGTGCTGGGCATAGAAATGCGTCAGATCGGGGATCAAATCCTTGACCACTGGCATATGCGGCAGCGGATAGACTTTTACCGCGCCGTTCACTTCTTCGACGCCATAGGTACAAGCCAGCGTGTTGATGCCGTCGATGTTCATGGCGCAGGACCCGCAAATGCCCTCGCGGCAAGAGCGGCGGAAGGTGAGCGTTGGATCAATCTCGTTCTTGATTTTGATCAGCGCGTCCAGAATCATCGGCCCGCAGGTGTCCATATCAACGAAATAGGTATCCACCGCCGGGTTTTTACCGTCATCAGGGTTCCAACGGTAAATGTGGAATTCCTTGATGTTGCTCGCCCCTGACGGCTTCGGCCAGGTCTTGCCCGTCGTCATCCGCGAGTTCTTGGGGAGTGTCAGCTGAACCATGTCGCGTCTCCATCTTTCTGGGCAGGCTTGCCCGTTTCATCCGTTTTGCCGCATAGGGCAGTGATTATTCAGGCTGCATCCTTGCGGATGAACAGCGTATTTTGTTCGGCTTGAAGGGTGATTTCATACCCAAGCCCTGTAATTTTCTCGACCAGATCAACGGACCATTCATCCGCATGGGCCGTTTCGACCAACATCGCGTCGGGCAGCCATCCGGCAGCGTCAAGCAGCGGACCAAGGGCCGCCACTTCAGCACCTTCAACATCGATTTTCAGCACTGAAACATCGTAACTTTCGGCGTCCTCGATGAAATCAAGTAAAGGCCGCACAGGAACGATTGTCGCACCGTCACTCATTGCCGCCTTTATGGGCATGAGTGATGCCTGACCAAAATTCTGAGTTCGAAAATTCAACAGGGCCTCGCCGCTTTCAGCCGCTAATGCACATCCTTCGATGCGCACCACTTGGCCCAGATGGTTCAGACGCACATTGTGCCCCAACCGGCCGATCATCGCGGGATTGGGCTCAAACGCGATCACGCGGCTGCCCGGTCCGGCGGCAACCCCCAAAGGGATCGTAAACGCGCCGGAGTTCGCACCGATATCAAGTACCAGCGCTTTGCGGTCTTCGACGATTTCGGTCAATGCCATAAGCGATTGTATCTCGGGCGGATGCCCGTCACGCCAGATCATGCGATCGGTGTAATTGTCGCGCGGGTCCACATACATCCGTACGCCCGCAAATTCGATGACCTCGGGCGGGAGGATCGGTACCATCTGCCTACGGGTTTTTTTATCTGCCCCCCGAAAAACCGACCGCAGCGCGGCCGCAGAGCGGGCCGCATCAATCGGGTTAAACGTTGGGTTGGCCAGCGCGTTCATGGCTTAAATAATCCCGCTGCGCAGTGCAGTCGTTTGCAGACATTGCACCGTTTCGGGCCGCGCAAGCACCGCGCGAACTGTGGCCACGGTTTGATCATCCACACCAAGCACCGCGGCTTTGGCAAAATCGCGGATTTCCAGTGCGGACGAATTGTCGATGATGCAGTCGGTGAAAGGCGTGATCAATTCCTTGGGCACCTGCGGAAAGCGGGTGGCCAATGTTTCGGTCACGACCCCCTTGGCCCCTTGGCGCGCAGTGGTATCGACCGCCTGCTGCACTGGTGCGCAGGCTGTCAGAACCAACAATAATGCGGCGGCAATTGCCCTCATGTTACTGTGCTACCATCACTCGATCGGGCGGCCGTCGACACAGTAAAGCGTGCCGCGATACATGCCGTTGAAACCCGGCGGACAGCCCGGAACCGTGTAGCGGACAGTGCTGCGCACCCGCTTGGGTTGGCTGCCGTTGCTACGATCTTTCGAGTAATACTGTCGAGTTGGTCGCGCGTCGACCTTACCAACATATCCCTTTGATCCGGCATAGATGTCGCTATGCCCGTCGGCCTGCACAGCCATGGGCAAGGATGACACCAGCCCGACTGTGACCGCCAACAGCTGTGTTTTCAGCATCATACGCATTAATACACCCTCGCTTTTGGTGCGATCTTTTTCATGTCGATCCCGCCCTCTTGCTCGGTTGTCAGCGGCTTCAGCTGCACGCCACGGAAACCAAGTGTCGCTTCGTTGCCCTTGAACCACGTCAAGGAATGCTTGCGCCAGTTCTTGTCATCACGGTCAGGGTAATCTTCGTGGGCATGGGCACCACGGCTTTCCTTGCGCGCGGCGGCGGCGGTGATTGTCGCCGTTGCGTTGGGCATGAGGTTGGTCAGTTCCAGCGTTTCCATTAGGTCGGAGTTCCAGACCAGTGATTTGTCGGTGACGTTCAAGTCGTCGAGCTTGGCCGCGACGCTCTTCATTTTTTCCTCACCCTCGGCCAGCGTCTTGTCGGTGCGGAAAACAGCGGCGTCGGCCTGCATGGTTTTCTGCATCTCAAGGCGCAATTCGGCGGTCGGGATCTGACCCTTGGCATAGCGCAGCCCGTCAAACCGGTCGAACGCGGCTTCGACAGAAGCCTTGTTCGGTGTCGGCACGGCGGTTTTCGGATCTACGATTTCGGCAGCGCGGATCGCCGCGGCGCGGCCAAAGACCACAAGGTCGATCAGGCTGTTGGACCCAAGGCGGTTCGCACCATGCACAGAAGCGCAGCCCGCTTCGCCCACGGCCATTAGGCCCGGTGACACTTTGTCCGGGTCATCATCCGTCGGGGCCAGAACCTCGCCCCAATAGTTCGTCGGAATACCGCCCATGTTGTAGTGAACAGTCGGCAGGACCGGAATGGGTTCTTTAGTCAGATCGACACCGGCGAAGATGCGCGCACTTTCAGAGATCCCCGGCAAGCGCAGATCCAGCGTTTCCGGCGGCAGGTGGTTGAGATGCAGGTGGATGTGATCCTTGTTCTCGCCCACACCGCGTCCTTCGCGGATTTCCATTGTCATGCAACGGCTTACCACGTCACGTGACGCCAGATCCTTATAGGTCGGCGCATAGCGTTCCATGAACCGCTCACCCTCGGAGTTGGTCAGGTATCCACCCTCGCCGCGCGCCCCTTCGGTGATCAGACAGCCCGCACCGTAAATGCCGGTGGGATGGAACTGAACGAACTCCATGTCTTGCAACGGCAGGCCCGCACGTGCGGTCATACCGCCGCCATCGCCGGTGCAGGTGTGGGCCGAAGTGGCGCTGAAATAGGCGCGGCCATAACCGCCCGTGGCCAGCACAACCATCTTGGCGCTGAACAGGTGCATGGTGCCATCGTCAAGTTTCCAGCACAGGACACCCTGACAAACGCCATCATCGGACATGATCAGATCAATCGCGAAATATTCGATGTAAAATTCCGCGTTGTTCTTCAGCGATTGGCCGTAAAGCGTGTGCAGAATGGCGTGGCCGGTGCGGTCCGCCGCGGCGCAGGTGCGCTGCACGGGGGGGCCTTCGCCGAATTCGGTTGTGTGACCGCCAAAGGGACGCTGGTAAATCTTGCCTTGCTCTGTACGTGAAAACGGCACGCCGTAGTGCTCAAGTTCATACACCGCCTTTGGGGCTTCGCGCGCAAGGTATTCCATCGCGTCGGTGTCGCCCAGCCAGTCGGACCCCTTGACCGTGTCATACATGTGCCACTGCCAGTTGTCGGGCCCCATGTTGCTAAGCGATGCAGCAATGCCGCCCTGCGCGGCAACGGTGTGCGAGCGTGTCGGGAACACTTTGGAGACACAGGCGGTACGCAACCCCTGCTCTGCCATCCCCAATGTTGCGCGCAGGCCAGCCCCGCCAGCGCCCACAACAACCACGTCATATTCGTGGGTTTCATACTCATATGCGGCCATATTGGTCTTCCTTCGGGAATGTTTTGGTCAGAGCGCCGGAATTACAGTGCAAGACGGGCAATGGCGAAAATGCCAACTGCCGCTGCGCCGTAGCTAAGGCAGGTCACCAGAATTAATACGACTTTCTGTGCCGTGCCATGAACGTAGTCTTCGATCATGGTTTGGGCACCGTCGTTGAAATGTTTGAAGCCCACAGCCAGCGTCAGCGCCGCGATGATCGCGGGGAAGGGACGGCTGTAATAGGCGATGATTTCCTCGTAAGTGCCGCCAAGCGCTGCACCAAAGGTAAAGACAAACAACGGGATCAGGATCAACAACGCAACCGCGCTGACCTTCATCGACCAGAAATGTGCGGTGCCGCTTTTCGCAGAGCCCAGACCCTGTGCGCGTTTACGATCTGTCAAATATGCCATGTGAATGCTCCCTTACACGATCAAAGCGGTCAGGATGGTCAAAACCACCGATCCGCCCAGACAGGCCCAGCCCAGTTTTTCCGCCGTCGGGATGTCCATCGCGTGTCCATTGTCCCAGATCAGATGCCGGATGCCGGCAAGCGTGTGATACCACAGGCCCAGCAGCGAAAAGAACATGATCAGATCGCCAAACCAGCTGGTGACAAAACCGTTTGCGATTGCGAAATATTCTGCGGAGCTGGCCGCGGCCAGAAACCACCACACGATCATCAGCGCCGCGACGAGCATCGCATTGCCCGTGATCCGCGTCAGGATCGAGGTCATCGAAGTAAGTTGCGGACGGTAGATCGTCAAATGTGGCGACAGGGGACGATTGCCCCGGTTTACATCGGCCATGGCACGGGTCCTTTGAGGTGGCTACAAAAAGAGTGGCTGCGTATTTCTATTCATCCCCACGATACATAGCGGTTTTTAGGGCAGTGTCACGGGGGTCGATGCATTTGTGCCGTGGTTTCCCAGACAATTGCGGGCAAAATCAGGGCAATACCCTAACATTGCCTGTTTTGTGATCACGCCAGAAAGCGGTGTGATCACATTTCAATGCGGGAGCAGCCGACTCAGTTGTTTCGTTGTTTCACGCTGCAACTTGCGCCGGATTTGGGCCGGATAGTCCTGAAACCCGTTGGCTGTGATGACAAACGCCCCTTCTCCGTCGATCAGGTTTTCGTAAAAATATGCGGTCAGGTCCTCGCCTTCCTCTTCGATGGCCAGGGCGTTCACATTGATCGCGGCCCGGCGCAGGGCCTGTCGCATGCTTTGTGGTGACGGCCCTTCGTTCGAAACCCCGTCGCCCGAAACGTCAATCACCCTTCGATCGCATGCAGTGGTTTTCTCAAGGTCCTCAAAGGCTGCGATCGCAAGGGCCAGCGCTTCGCCAATGGCAGTGGAATAGTTGCGCCACCTGCGCGGCGCAGCCTCAATCGCATCAGCCAAACGGTAGACGTCCACGACGCGCGTCAATTGGGTCCAAGGTACCGACACTTCCTGTCGCGAGGAACCGGACCACTGGATCAGGCTGACCTGCGCCCCTTGATCAATCAGCGCATCGACGACAATCCCGTCCCGCAGGGCTTCGGCCAAGCCGTCCATTTGGATCCGGTATTCCCGTTGATCGACAGACCCCGACACATCAACAGCCAGCACCAAGGCCAATCCGCAAGCAGCGGCGGGTAAGGGCAAGATCGTCAGGATCAAGGGCAGCAAGAGGCGCATGGCGTAAGCTTAGGTCAGTGCCCTTATTCTTGCACCTCTCTTTTGCGCGAGCTCCCCTGCCCGCTCCGCAAAAGAAAAACGCGCCCCAAAGGGACGCGTTTCACTGTCTTACATGTATCTGATGTTTAGCTCAGGCTATCGTCGATGCCTTTGCACGCGTCGACCAAACCTTTTACGGCGTTGACAGAGTTGTCGAACATGGACTGCTCGTCCTTGTTCATTTCAATCTCGACAACACGCTCGACGCCGCCTGCACCGATCACGGTTGGCACACCAACATAGAACCCGTCCAGACCATAAGCGCCGTCAACATAGGCGGCGCAAGGCAGCACGCGCTTTTGGTCTTTCAAATAGCTTTCAGCCATTTCAATCGCGGAAGTCGCCGGCGCATAGAAGGCCGAACCGGTTTTCAGCAGGCCAACAATTTCGGCACCGCCGTCACGGGTACGCTGAACGATGGCATCCAGTTTCTCTTGCGAGGTCCAGCCCATTTTCACCAGATCAGGCAACGGGATACCGGCAACTGTGGAATAACGCACTAGCGGCACCATCGTGTCACCGTGGCCACCCAGAACGAATGCAGTAACGTCCTTCATGGACACTTTGAATTCGTCAGCAAGGAAGTGACGGAAACGTGCGGAGTCGAGAACACCCGCCATACCGCAAACTTTTTCATGTGGCAGGCCGGAGAATTCGCGCAGTGCCCAAACCATCGCGTCAAGCGGGTTCGTGATACAGATCACGAAAGCGTTCGGCGCATGGGCTGCGATGCCCTCACCAACGGATTTCATAACCTTGAGGTTGATGCCCAAAAGATCATCACGGCTCATGCCCGGTTTACGGGCCACACCGGCCGTTACGATGCATACGTCCGCACCTGCGATATCGGCGTAATCCTGTGTGCCGGACATGTTGGCGTCGAACTTGGCAGAAGGACCTGATTCGGCGATATCGAGCGCTTTGCCCTGGGGTACGCCGTCGGCGATGTCGAACATCACAACGTCGCCCAGTTCCTTGATGGCTGCGAGATGCGCAAGCGTGCCACCGATTTGCCCGGCGCCGATTAGCGCGATTTTGGCTCTGGCCATGATAAGTCTCCGTGAGGGTTAATTTGCCGCCGAGATAACGAAATGCGCAGCAGCCTGCAAGTTGCGTGGTTTTCCTACCTTTGCTTACTGCGCCTGACATACCGCAAAAGCCCTGCGGTAGAAACGTCAAAGGCCGCCTAAAAAGGCGGCCTTTGGTTAGAATTGGAAGGAAACGAGCGCTTAGTCTTCGTATTCTGGCAGCGCTTCCAGTTTTTCCTGAGTGCTGTCGATGTAGAAGCGGTAGTCGTCGCCATCAACGCCTTTCAGGATCTGGATTTTCTCAAAGCTAACGGCGACAGGTTTTTCGCCCAAGCCAAGGAAACCGCCCACGTTGATCACGGCCTGCGATACCTTGCCGTCGTCATTCATCAGCAGGCTGCCGATTTCGCCGACGGTTTCGTCGTTCTCACCGTAAACGTACGACCCTTGAATTTTTTCCGCCGTCAGTTGCTCGACTTCTACCGGTTCGATTTCGGCATAACCGTCGCGCTCCATCATCGGACGTACCAGAGCTGAGTCGTTGGACATGGCTGTTGTGTCATCCACCTTTGACTCTGCCATGTCTTTCTCTACGGCGTCGTCCTTGGCCATGTTATCGTTGTTTTCGGCCATGTCGTCGTCCATGTCTGCTTCAAACACTGGCGCGTTTTCCAAAATTTCCTTGGACGTGGTCACGACCAGAAAGCGATCATCGGCGTCGTCTTTTTCCTGTACGACCTTGATTGCGTCCATTGAAACAGTCACGTCACGTTCGCCGAGGCCCAAAAAGCCACCAACACCCAATACGACTGCACGAATTTCGCCATCTTTGCTTACGATGATGTCGTTGATTTCACCGATGTCATCCCATTCGGTTTCGCCACCGTCGTTGATCGTGTACCCGTCTTCGATCTGGCTCTCGCTGTTGTAGATCCGCATGCCGATCAGGTCGGACGCAAAGAAGTCATCCTGTTCGAATTGTACGGTGCCAAAGTTCGATGCGTGGGCGTCCGCGAATGCCGCGCCGGAGAATGCCAAAAGGACTGCAGTTGTGCTCAGAAAGCGTTTCATATCTAGTACTCCTTTAGTGTCTTGGATGATAATCATCCGTCTGACTTAACAACGGCGCTGCTCAATTTTCGTTCCGCGAAAACTTAACAAAAAGAACGGCTTTAATTGACGACATGCTAAATCTTGATCTGTTCTTTTTCTGCGTCGCCGGTCCGGCAGTCATCTTTGCGGGCGTCTCAAAGGCCGGTTTTGGATCAGGGGCCGCCTTTGCATCAGCATCGATCCTTGCCTTGGTTGTGCCTCCCGAACTGGCACTTGGAATCATGCTGCCGTTACTGATGCTGATCGACGTCTCATCGCTGAAACCCTACTGGGGGAAATGGAGCGTGGCGGACGCAAAATTACTGATCCTTGGCGGATTGCCGGGCATCGTGGCGGGCATCCTTTTGTACCGCGTGGCGTCACCGGATTTACTGCGCCTTTTGATTGGCAGTGTGTCGGTCGCGTTCGTGTTGTGGCAGGTGGCGTTGGCGACGGGCATTGTGCGAATGGCCAAGACACGAATGCCGGATGGTGCCGGTTTTTTCTTTGGCACTTTGACGGGGTTCACCACCTTTATCAGCCATGCGGGTGGACCGCCGGCTGCGTTCTTTTTGCTCAGCCGCGGTCTAAGCAAAACCCAGTTTCAGGCGACCACGGTGATCGTGTTCTGGGTGCTCAACATTTTAAAATTCCTGCCTTATGCTGTGCTCGGCATGTTCACCACGCAGACTTTTCTGGCCAATATCGTTCTCGCCCCCTTCGCGATTTTCGGCACGTGGCTGGGGGTACGGGCCCATGTCCTTGTGCCGGAGCGGCTGTTTTTCACGCTGACTTATGTTTTGCTGATGGCAACCGGCGGCAAGCTGATTTGGGACGGGCTGACCTGAGAGAGACAAAAAAACGGGCCAACCGGCCCGCCCCTTAAACATCCATTTGTTCAATTGTTCGTTGTCGTCAGGCGTCATTCCCCTTCGCGGGCAGGACATCGGCGACAGTTTCAAATGATTGCCCCGAGGCCACCAAACAGGTCAGCCCGCCGGGTGAGGTCACCGTGATCGTCCAGCTGCCCGTTTCCAAAGAGGCGTATACCTCCACCATGGCATTGTTGGACCCGAGTCCGATGGATTGTCGTGTTTCGCCATAATTCTCAGCCAGCCGATCCATCACAGCCTCGCGCGGCGCGCAATTTCGCCCGTTTTGTGCCGCGACATCCGTCGTCGTTGCCAGATACAAAGCCGCCGCAGCCGTTAATCCGCCCAGCTTGAGTACTTTCCCAATTTTATTCATCCTATGTGCCTTCATTCGAAAGACCGCACCCGAAGGTCCTCGGACCAACCCCGGATTTTTCCGGCGGGACCCGGGTGGCCCAGGTTATGATATCTGATCACGCGCCCTTGCCGCTTATGTCCGACGGTCTTGCCGGAACGGCTCTCCCCAGTGGGTGCGATGGCAGACACTTTGCGTAACAGGACTGAAGTAATGGTTAATCAAGCGTCCGCAGCGCAGGTCGAACACGCAAAATTTGATCATTGCTGCATTGCGGCACAATTGAGCTTGAACTATTCCGAAAAAAATGGCCCTTTGCGCGCAACATTATGACCCAACCGGAGTTCACCCATGTCCAAGATCACCCGCCCGCTGCGCTCTGTGCTGTATATTCCCGCCTCCAAAGAGCGCGCACTCGACAAGGCGCGCGGTCTTTCCTGCGACGCGATCATATTTGATCTCGAAGACGCGGTAACACCTGATGAAAAGCCAGCCGCCCGCGCAACGCTTGCTGCCGCGCTTGAAACCGGCGGCTACGGCAACCGCTTCAAAGTGATCCGCATCAACGGTCTTGATACCCCTTGGGGCGCGGAGGACGCTGCCGCGGCCGCGACAATGGGTGCCGATGCGATTCTGCTACCCAAGGTCGGCAGCCCTGCGGATCTGGATGCATTGGCGAAAATAGTGGGCGACATCCCGCTTTGGGCGATGATGGAAACGCCCGGTGCAATGCTGAACGCAGCCGCGATTGCCGCACATGGGCAGTTGCAAGCCATGGTAATGGGCACCAACGATCTGGCCAAAGACCTGCAAACGCGGTTCCGCGCTGACCGCCTGCCCATGATGGCCGGTTTGGGTCTGTGCCTGCTGGCCGCCAAAGCGCATGACTGCGCGATCATCGACGGTGTTTATAACGCGTTCAAAGACGACGAAGGCCACAAGGCTGAGTGTGATCAGGGACGCGACATGGGGTTTGACGGCAAAACCCTGATCCACCCTGCGCAGCTGGATGTTGCCAACGCCGCATTTTCCCCCTCGGAAGCAGAAGTCGATCTGGCCCGCCGTCAAATCGCCGCTTTGGAAGAGATCGAAGCCTCCGGCCAGGGCGTTGCCGTGGTGGATGGCAAGATCGTCGAAAACCTTCATGTTGCCACCGCCCGTGAAACTCTGGCAAAACTGGATGCAATTGCAGCCCTGAACGCGGAGTGAACATATGATCCTGTTGATCATCGGCCTGATCCTTTGGACCGGCGCACATTGGTTTAAGCGCCTGAAACCCGATGCGCGCGCCGCTTTGGGCATGCCGGGCAAGGGGATGATCGCAGTGGCGATCCTTGCATCGGTTGTACTGATGATCATCGGTTACCGGATGGCGGCGTTCATTCCCGTCTGGCATCCGCCGATGTTCCTGAAACACCTCAATAACCTTGCGATGGTGCTGGCCCTCTGGGTCTATGGTTCGTCGGCAGCCAAAGGGGCCAAGGCGTGGCCGGCGTACAAACTGCGCCATCCGCAACTGACGGCCGTGAAAATCTGGGCCGCAGCGCATTTGCTGGTAAACGGTGATCTGGCTTCGGTGATCCTGTTCGGCGGTCTGCTGGCTTGGGCCGTGGGCAGTGTAATCCTGATCAACCGCGCCGAACCCGACTGGACGCCCCCTGCCCCCGCCGGCCGTCCCACCTATATCCGCCTTTCAGTGATCACGCTGGTGATGTTCATCGTTATCGCCGCAATTCATCTGTGGCTCGGCGTCTCGCCGTTCTCGAGCTAAGGAAACAACCATGAAACTCTACCGCTTCCTGTCAGAAGAAGACACGTCCGCCTTTTGTCACAAGGTGACAGAGGCATTGAACAAGGGCTGGGAACTTTACGGCTCTCCAACCCAGACATGGGACCACAAGGCCGGCCTGATGCGTTGTGGCCAGTCGGTCGTAAAAGAAGTCGAAGGCACCTATACGCCCGACACCAAATTAGGGGCGCATTGATGGCCAAGACAAATTCCGGGCGCTTTTTCGAAGACTACACCGTTGGCGAAACCCTGCATCACGCGGTCCCGCGGACTGTAAAAATGGGCGAGCGCGCGCTTTATCACATGCTCTATCCGGCGCGGCATGCCCTGTATTCATCCGACCAGTTTGCCCAATCCAGTGGCCTGCCCTTCAGCCCGCTGGATGATCTGATCGCGTTTCACATCGTTTTTGGCAAAACCGTGCCGGATGTATCGCTGAATGCTGTGGCCAATCTGGGATATGCGCAGGGCCGCTGGCTGGCCCCCGTCTGGCCCGGTGACACCCTGCGCAGCCAATCCGAAGTGATTGGTTTGAAACAGAACTCCAACGGCAAAACCGGTGTGGTCTATGTGCGCACGACCGGTTTGAACCAACATGACGAACCGGTGCTGGAATATGTGCGCTGGGTGATGGTGCGCAAACGCAATGTCGATGCCCCCGCCCCTGAAACCGTCGTCCCCGATCTGCCAAAAGCGTTGAGTGCGGATCAGCTGGTGATCCCCAAGGGCCTTGATTTCACCAACTATGATTTCACCTTGGCGGGCGAAGCGCACCGGCTGTCAGATTACGAAATTGGCGAACAAATCGACCACGTTGACGGGGTGACCGTCGAGGAGGCCGAACATATGATGGCGACCCGCCTCTGGCAAAACACGGCCAAAGTGCATTTCGACACGTCTGCACGTCCCGATGGCACCCGCCTGATTTATGGCGGCCACGTCATTTCCATGGCCCGCGCGTTGTCATTCAACGGTCTGGCAAATGCGCAGATGATCGTGGGCCTGAACGGCGGCGCACATGCGAACCCCTGTCTTGCGGGCGATACGATCCGCGCGTGGTCCGAAGTGATCGACAAGGCCGAAACCGACGCACCGGGCGTTGGCGCGATCCGCCTGCGGCTGGTGGCGACTAAAGGCGGCGATCCCTTTGCCCTGCGGGGGGAAGACGGCAAATACCTGCCCGATGTTCTGCTTGACCTGGACTACTGGGCCTTGATGCCCTTGTAATTGACGACGGTGGCACCGGGGAAGACCGGTTGTCACCGTCACTCTCTGATGCACCGTTTTTGCGGTCGGAAAAGTGATGACGAGAAAGCGATTCCTCGGCAGCTACTTTAGTACCGGTGCCCGTTTTGGCCATAAGGGGCAGGTATTTCCTTGCCATCCCCTTAATTTGCGCAGCTTTGTGATCACACGTTTTTCAAGTGTGATCACAAATGTCGCTTTCTGCTGGCAATGCGACAAAAAGTACTCAAGGCTGGATAGGAACCATAAGACTCACTGGCGAGCCTGCCTGTGACTTGAACAAAAACGGGACCGTTTTTCATGAACATCCACGAATATCAGGCGAAAGCCCTCTTGCGCAGCTATGGCGCACCTGTCTCCGATGGCCGCGTCGTCCTCAAGGCCGAAGACGCGAAAACTGCGGCGGGCGAAATGGACGGCCCGCTTTGGGTTGTCAAAGCGCAGATCCACGCAGGTGGCCGCGGCAAGGGCAAATTCAAGGAAGCGGATGCAGGCGAAGCAGGCGGTGTGCGCCTTGCCAAATCGGTTGAAGAAGCAGCCGAGGAAGCCAAAAAGATGCTTGGCCGTACCTTGGTCACGCACCAGACCGGCCCCGCCGGCAAGCAAGTGAACCGCATCTACATCGAAGACGGTTCCGGCATTGAAACCGAACTTTACCTCGCTTTGCTGGTAGATCGCCAGACCTCGCGCGTTTCGTTCGTCTGCTCCACCGAAGGTGGCATGGACATCGAAGAAGTCGCAGAGAACACGCCGGACAAGATCCTGAGCTTTTCTGTGGATCCGGCTACCGGTTATCAGGCATTCCACGGCCGTCGCATCGCATTTGCATTGGGTCTGGAAGGCAAACAGGTCAAGCAATGTGTCGGCCTGATGGGTCTGCTGTATAAAGCATTCCTTGAAAAGGACATGGAGATGCTGGAAATCAACCCGCTGATCGTTTCCGACAGCGGTGACCTCAAAGTACTGGATGCCAAGGTCGCATTTGACGGCAATGCCATCTATCGCCACGCCGATATTAACGAATTGCGCGACGAAACCGAAGAAGACGCCAAAGAGCTTGAGGCGTCCAAATACGACCTGAACTACATCACGCTTGACGGTGAAATCGGCTGCATGGTGAACGGTGCGGGTCTGGCCATGGCGACCATGGACATCATCAAACTCTACGGTTCCGAGCCTGCCAACTTCCTCGACGTAGGCGGCGGTGCGACCAAAGAAAAAGTGACCGAAGCGTTCAAGATCATCACCTCCGACCCAAAGGTCAAAGGCATTCTGGTCAACATCTTCGGCGGCATTATGCGCTGTGACGTCATCGCCGAAGGCGTTGTCGCTGCGGTAAAAGAAGTCGGCCTGAAAGTGCCACTGGTTGTCCGTCTTGAAGGCACAAACGTGCAGCAGGGCAAAGACATTATCAACAATTCGGGCCTTGATGTGATTGCAGCGGAAGACCTGAAGGACGGCGCACAAAAGATCGTAGCCGCGGTAAAGGGATAGGTTCGGAACAAGGAACGCAAGGATGCCTTCGGCCCTGACAGCCGCTCATGCGCTTAGCCTGACTGCCCTTTTGGGGGCGGCGGGCGACGCTATGGCTGATCCGGCCCGACATGCGATCAATGTGTTCAACAGCTGGTGTTTCAAGGCCGGACAAACAGAAGCGGAGGCGCGCAAGAACATGAACGTCGACGCTGCCCTGTTTTATCTGACCTTCTGGGACGACAGCCTTGAACCGCGCCCAGCCGAGGCACCCGAAGGGGTGGAACGGCGCTGTGAGGTCGCGTTTGACGGCAACCATACCGCCCGGGCGATTACCGCGTTGCGCAAGCAAATGCAGACGCCGCCAGTGTTTGGTCGCAAGGTCCCCCTGCCTGACACCCATCAGTCCCAAGACGGCACAGCGCTGATCGAAGGGCGTAAATTGCTGCGCGGGCGTGTTGCGGTGGTCCATATTGGCACCCGTAACGATGATGCGCGCACCTTTATGGCCGTTGACCGCCTGTATGACGGGCTTGGGCTGGGGGCCTCGCAATGACAATTCCTTACGTTCCGCTTTCCGCCACACCTATCCACAATCTCAGAAGGACCGCCTCATGAACGCTTTTTCCGGTATCAATCGCTTTTCCTTTGCACGGACAGGCGTTGTGCTTGGCCTCGCTGGTTTTCTTGCGGCCTGCGGTGGCGGCGAAATGACGGTACGTGACGGCCCGCAAGCCGTGCATCCGAGCGGTTCCTTCCTTGCAAATGGCACCTATGTCGCGCTGCAGGGCGATAACACCGCCCCCGCAGTCAGCTGCCATCACCATACCCACAAATGCCACGCTTCAAGCGGGCACCACTATACGTCCAGCGTAAATGACGGTTCGACCCCTATCATCGACTGAGCCTGTCGCGCGCTGGCCCATCGCAACATATTGACCCAATACCCAAAGGAGACGCCTCAATGGCCGTACTCGTAGACGAAAATACCAAAGTTATCTGTCAGGGCCTGACCGGCTCGCAAGGCACGTTCCACACCGAGCAGGCCATCGCATATGGCACCAAAATGGTTGGCGGTGTGACCCCCGGCAAAGGCGGCCAAAAGCATCTGGACCTGCCCGTGTACAACTCCGTGCACGAGGCCATGCACATGACCGAAGCGAATGCTTCGGTGATTTACGTGCCTCCCCCCTTCGCGGCGGATTCCATCCTTGAAGCGATCGACGCGGAAATGCCGCTGATCGTCTGCATCACCGAAGGTATTCCTGTACTGGACATGATGCGCGTGCAGCGCGCACTTGAGGGTTCCAAATCCCGTCTGATCGGCCCGAACTGCCCCGGCGTGATCACCCCTGACGCCTGCAAAATCGGCATCATGCCCGGTCACATCCACAAACGCGGCTCCTGCGGCGTGGTCTCGCGTTCCGGTACATTGACCTATGAAGCGGTCAAGCAGACCTCCGATCTAGGCTACGGCCAATCTTCGGCGGTTGGCATCGGCGGCGACCCGATCAAAGGCACCGAACACATTGACGTTTTGGAAATGTTTCTCGCCGATGACGAAACCCAGTCTATCATCATGATTGGCGAAATCGGCGGGTCCGCCGAAGAAGAAGCAGCGCAGTTCCTTGCCGATGAAAAGAAAAAGGGCCGTTGGAAACCAACTGCCGGCTTCATCGCAGGCCGCACCGCCCCTCCCGGACGTCGCATGGGCCACGCTGGCGCGATCGTTGCAGGCGGTAAAGGTGGTGCCGAAGACAAGATCGAAGCCATGAAATCCGCAGGTATTGTGGTGGCCGACAGCCCGGCAACATTGGGTGAAGCGGTCAAAGAAGCGATCGAAAAAGGCTAAAGGCCTTTGGTCGGGCGGATATCCTGCCCGACCGAAACACACCAATCGGGAGAGCAAAATGACAATGAACTTCCCCACAGCAGTACGCACCTGCCTGACAGAAAAATACGCCACATTTTCGGGCCGCGCCTCGCGCTCTGAATATTGGTGGTTTGTCCTTGCGGTTATCATCGGCTCCATCATCACCCAGCTGATTTGGTGGCCTCTGGGGATGATCTTTTCACTTGCGGTCCTTTGTCCTGGCCTCGCCGCGGGGTTTCGCCGCTTGCAAGATACCGGTCGTCCGGGCTGGTACATTGCAATCCCCTTTGGCATCAGCCTGCTGAACACGCTGCTCGCCCCCGCGATGCCCACTGAAGAGGCGATGATGGCGGGTGAAATGCCGAATATGGGCGCGATGGCCCTTTCCGGCATACTGGCGATCGCCAGCCTTGTGATCTTTATCCTCTACATCTGGTGGCTGACCCGCCCCAGCCAGCCCGAAACCAACACCTACGGGCCACCGCCCGTGTCCGCCTCCTGATCAAAGTCCCGCACAGCCATAAGGTGACGCAATGACCGAACAACCTGCCAACGACCATTTCCACGCGTCCTCTTTTATGGAGGGCGATAACGCGGCCTATCTGGAACAGCTCTATGCGCGATACGCGGCGGACCCTGCGTCGGTCGATGAGGCGTGGCATGTGTTTTTTCAGGCCATGGGCGACGAGCGCAAAGCGGTCGAGGCCGAAGCCTCCGGTCCGTCCTGGGCGCGCAATGACTGGCCCCCCGCCCCTGCCGGCGACACCATGGGTGCCCTGACAGGCATTTGGCCTGAACCCGCCGAAGCAAAATCCGCCGGTGACAAAATCAAGGCCAAGGCCACGGAAAAGGGCGTTTCGGTCAGCGATGACCAGATCAAGACAGCGGTGCTGGATTCTATCCGCGCGCTGATGCTGATCCGTGCCTACCGGATCCGCGGTCATCTGGCGGCCGACCTTGATCCGTTGAACATGCGTGACATGGGGGACCACCCCGAGCTCGATCCCAAGGCCTACGGCTTTAGCGATGCCGACATGGACCGCCCGATCTTTATCGACAACGTGCTGGGCCTTGAAGTGGCCACGATGAAGCAGATTGTTGCCATCGTGAAATCCACCTATTGTGGGACTTTTGCTCTGCAATATATGCACATCTCCAACCCCGAAGAAGCCGGTTGGCTGAAAGAGCGGATCGAGGGCTATGGCAAGGAAATCGCGTTTACCAAGAACGGGCGTAAAGCGATCCTGAGCAAGCTGGTCGAGGCCGAAGGTTTCGAAAAGTTCCTGCATGTTAAATACATGGGCACCAAACGGTTTGGTCTGGACGGCGGCGAAAGCCTTGTTCCTGCGATGGAGCAGATCATCAAACGGGGCGGCCAGTTGGGCGTCAAAGACATCGTCATCGGTATGCCACACCGGGGCCGCCTTTCGGTCCTCGCCAACGTGATGCAAAAACCTTACCGGGCGATTTTCAACGAGTTTCAGGGCGGTAGCTTTAAACCCGAAGATGTCGATGGGTCTGGTGACGTGAAATACCACCTCGGTGCGTCTTCCGACCGTGAATTTGACGACAATTCGGTGCACCTGTCGCTGACGGCGAACCCCTCCCACCTTGAGGCGGTGAACCCTGTGGTCATCGGCAAGGTCCGCGCCAAGCAGGACCAGTTGGGCGATCACGACCGGACTGCAGTCATGCCGATCCTTCTGCACGGCGATGCGGCTTTTGCCGGTCAGGGTGTTGTGGCAGAGTGTTTCGCCCTGTCCGGCCTGCGCGGTCACAAGACCGGCGGCACTATGCATATCGTCGTGAACAACCAGATCGGTTTCACCACGGCGCCACATTTCTCGCGCTCTTCGCCCTATCCCACTGACAACGCTTTGGTGGTCGAAGCGCCGATTTTCCACGTCAACGGGGATGATCCCGAAGCCGTGGTACATGCGGCCCGCGTCGCAACGGAGTTCCGCCAGAAGTTCCACAAGGACGTGGTGATCGACCTTATTTGTTACCGCCGCTTTGGTCACAACGAAGGCGACGAGCCGATGTTCACCAACCCGGTGATGTACAAAAAGATCAAAGGCCACAAAACCACCCTCAGCCTCTATGCCGAACGTCTGGTCAAAGACGGGTTGGTCCCCGAGGGCGAGATCGAGGATATGAAGGCCGATTTCCAGAAACTGATGAACGACGAGTTCGAAGCGGGCAAAGAGTTCCGCCCAAACAAGGCGGATTGGCTGGACGGCAAGTGGTCACATCTGGACAAGCGCGGCAAGAAATACCAGCGCGGCAAGACGGCGATCAAAAAGGAAACCCTTGCCGAGGTCGGGAAATCCCTGACCACGGCACCTGACGGTTTCCCGCTGCACAAAACCGTTGGTCGCCTGTTGGACACCAAAGCCGAGATGTTCAAATCCGGCAAGGGCTTTGACTGGGCCACGGCAGAAGCATTGGCTTTCGGGTCGTTGCTTACCGAAGGCTACAAAGTACGCCTGTCCGGTCAGGATTCGACCCGTGGGACATTCAGCCAACGCCATTCCGGTCTGATCAATCAGGAAAACGAAGAACGCTATTACCCGCTGAATCACATCCGCGAGGGTCAGGCCGAATACGAAGTGATCGACTCGATGCTGTCCGAATATGCGGTGCTCGGTTTTGAATACGGCTACTCTCTGGCCGAACCCAATGCGCTGACGCTTTGGGAGGCACAATTCGGCGATTTCGCCAACGGCGCGCAAATCATGTTCGACCAGTTCATCAGTTCCGGCGAAAGCAAATGGCTACGCATGTCCGGCCTCGTCTGCCTGATGCCGCATGGATATGAGGGGCAAGGCCCCGAACACTCCAGCGCGCGTCTGGAGCGGTTCCTGACCATGTGCGGCGGCGACAACTGGATCGTGGCGAATTGCACCACACCTGCAAACTACTTCCACATCCTGCGTCGCCAGTTGCACCGCAGCTATCGCAAGCCTTTGATGTTGATGACACCAAAATCCCTGCTGCGTCACAAGATGGCCGTCAGCACGGCAGATGAATTCACCACGGGTTCGTCGTTCCACCGCGTATTGTGGGATGACGCACAGCACGGTAATTCCGACACGACGCTGGTGGCGGACGACAAGATCAAGCGCGTCGTCATGTGTTCCGGCAAGGTCTATTACGACCTGCTGGAAGAGCGCGACGCGCGGGGCATCGACGATGTCTACCTGCTGCGTTTCGAACAATTCTATCCCTTCCCCGCGCAATCCGCGGTCAAGGAACTGGAGCGGTTTAAGAACGCCGATATGGTCTGGTGTCAGGAAGAGCCCAAGAACCAGGGCGCATGGTCCTTCATCGAACCGAATATCGAATGGGTTCTGACCCGTATCAACGCCAAACAATCGCGCCCCACCTATGCCGGTCGCGCCGCTGCTGCGTCACCCGCGACGGGTCTGGCCAGCATGCATAAATCACAGCAAGCCGCCCTCATCGACGAGGCGCTGACACTTGAAGGATCAAAGAAATGACCGAAGTACGCGTACCCACGCTGGGCGAATCCGTAACCGAAGCAACCGTTGCGACATGGTTCAAGAAACCCGGTGATACCGTCGCCGTTGATGAAATGCTCTGTGAGCTGGAAACCGACAAGGTAACCGTCGAAGTGCCCAGCCCCGTTGCCGGCACCCTGTCCGAAGTGGTTGCCGCCGAGGGGGAAACAGTTGGTGTTGACGCGCTTTTGGCTAATATCTCCGAAGGGGACGCGGGAACGGATGCCGCCCCCAAAACGAAAGAGGCCGCCAAAGCCGATGACACCGCCAGCCAGTCCCCCCGCGAAGAAGGTGGTGCATCTGTTGATGTGATGGTGCCGACCCTTGGCGAGAGCGTAACCGAAGCGACCGTGAGCACCTGGTTCAAGAAAGTCGGCGACACTGTCGCGCAGGACGAGATGCTATGCGAATTGGAAACCGACAAGGTCAGCGTTGAAGTGCCGGCACCGGCGGCTGGCGTACTGAGCGAAATTCTTGCCGAAGAAGGCAGCACAGTCGAGGCATCCGCCAAACTCGCGGTGATTTCCTCCGGTGCGGGCGCAGCCGCATCTGCCCCCGCGCAGGAAAACGCACCAGCGCCCGCAGCGGCAAGCACCGGTACGGGCAAGGATGTCGAGGATGCGCCGTCGGCGAAAAAGGCGATGGCAGAGGCCGGCATCAACCGCGATGCGGTCACGGGCACTGGCCGCGACGGGCGCGTGATGAAAGAAGACGTGGCCAAAGCAATCGCGGCGGGCACGACTGCCGCTGCCCCAGCGGCCGCTGCAAAACCACGTGCACCCTCTGCCGCCGATGACGCCGCGCGCGAGGAACGGGTGAAAATGACCCGCCTGAAACAGACCATGGCGCGCCGTTTGAAAGAAGCCCAAAACACCGCCGCGATCCTTACCACCTTCAACGAGGTCGACATGACCGAGGTGATGGCAATCCGGAACACCTACAAGGCCGATTTTGAAAAGAAACACGGCGTGCGCATGGGCTTCATGTCTTTCTTCACCAAAGCCTGCTGCCACGCGCTGAAAGAAATTCCCGAGGTCAACGCAGAGATCGACGGTACCGATGTGATCTACAAGAACTACGTCCACATGGGTGTTGCCGCAGGCACGCCAACGGGCCTTGTGGTGCCGGTAATCCGCGACGTGGATACGATGTCTTTTGCCGGTATCGAAAAGGCGATTGGCGACATGGGTAAGAAGGCCCGTGACGGCAAGCTGACCATGGCGGATATGACCGGCGGCACCTTCACCATCTCCAACGGCGGTGTTTACGGCTCATTGATGACAGCGCCGATCCTGAACCCGCCACAGTCCGGTATCCTTGGCATGGCGAAAATTCAGGACCGCGCGATGGTCATTGGCGGTGAAATCGTGATCCGCCCCATGATGTATATCTCGCTGTCCTATGACCACCGGATCATTGACGGCAAAGGGGCTGTGACTTTCCTTGTGCGCGTCAAGGAGATGTTGGAAGATCCACGCCGCCTGTTGATGGATTTGTGACGTAACTGGCGGGGAAACCTCCGCCCTACGGATCGACTGTAGGGCGGGGGTCTCCCCGCCCTTGACGAAAGTCCGATACCCTGCGTTCGCGTTCACAGCGAAAGGACATCTGATGACCCCAGAACTCACCGTCCTGACCCTTGCAGCCATCCTGCAGATCGTGCAATTCGCGCTATATGCTGTGCCGGCGAATAAGGAACTGGGCATGGGGTATACCATGTCACCCCGTGACCGTGATCCCAGCCGCCAGATGTCGGAACAAACCGCGCGTCTCGGCCGTGCGTTCGACAATCACTTTCAGGGCCTAATCCTGTTTACAATCGCAGTCGGCGTTATTCAGATGTCCGGCCAGAATTCCGGTTTCACTGCATTTTGCGCATGGGTTTATCTGATTGCCCGCGCTGCCTATATTCCTGCCTATGCGAAGGGGCTTGTTCCTACCCGTTCTTATATCTGGGTTGCAGGCCTTCTTGCCACCACACTTATGCTGCTTGCAGCGCTCATCTAACTCCCAAGGAGAACCCCCATGTCCAGCTATGATGTCATCGTGATCGGCTCCGGCCCCGGCGGCTATGTTGCCGCCATCCGCTGTGCGCAACTGGGTCTGAAAACCGCCTGCGTCGAGGGCCGCGAGACATTGGGCGGCACCTGCCTGAACGTCGGCTGTATCCCATCCAAGGCGTTGCTGCATGCATCGCACATGCTGCACGAAGCGGAACATAATTTCGCCGAAATGGGCCTTAAGGGCAAAAGCCCTTCCGTCGATTGGAAACAGATGCTGACCTACAAGCAATCCACCGTCGACTCAAACACCAAAGGCATCGAATTTCTGTTCAAAAAGAACAAGATCGACTGGCTGAAAGGGTGGGGATCTGTCCCCGAAGCAGGCAAAGTAAAAGTCGGCGACGAGGTTCACGAGGCCAAGAACATCATCATCGCAACCGGTTCCGAGCCTTCGTCCCTGCCCGGCGTCGAAGTTGACGAAAAGGTTGTTGTGACCTCCACCGGCGCGCTGGAACTGGGCAAGGTACCCAAGAAACTGGTCGTCATCGGTGCCGGTGTGATCGGGCTGGAACTGGGCAGCGTTTATGCGCGTCTGGGCAGCGAAGTCACCGTGGTTGAATTCCTTGACGCGGTCACACCCGGTATGGACCCAGAGGTGCAAAAGGTCTTTCAGCGGATGTTGAAGAAACAGGGCCTTGAATTCATCATGGGTGCCGCCGTCCAGAAGACCGAGGCGAGCAAAACCAAAGCCAAGGTGCATTATAAACTGCGCAAAGACGACAGCGAGCATGTGCTGGACGCGGATGTTGTACTGGTCGCGACGGGTCGCAAACCGGTGCATGACGGTCTGGGGATTGATGCCCTTGGCGTCGAGTTGACCAAGCGGGGCCAAATCGCTGTCGACAAGAACTGGCAGACCTCGGCAAAAGGCATCTATGCCATCGGCGACGTAATCGAGGGGCCGATGCTGGCACATAAAGCCGAAGACGAAGGCATGGCCGTCGCCGAAGTGATCGCTGGCAAACATGGCCACGTAAACTACGGCGTGATCCCCGGCGTGATCTATACCCACCCCGAAGTTGCGAACGTCGGCGAAACCGAAGCAACGCTGAAAGAAGCGGGCCGCGCCTATAAGGTCGGCAAGTTCAGCTTTATGGGGAATGCGCGCGCCAAGGCCGTTTTCGCCGGTGACGGGTTTGTCAAAATTCTTGCAGACAAGGAAACGGATCGCATTCTGGGGGCCCACATCATCGGACCGGGTGCCGGGGATTTGATCCACGAGGTCTGTGTCGCGATGGAATTTGGCGCGTCAGCCCAGGATCTTGCAATGACCTGCCATGCCCACCCGACCTATTCCGAAGCTGTGCGCGAAGCGGCTTTGGCCTGTGGCGACGGTCCGATCCACATGTAACCCGATCGGGTGGGCGACAAGCCCACCCGATTTTACCACCCCCGACAGTTTACCACATCGTGTCGGCCGCTCTCGCCCCCCAAGCGGCATCGTAGGGCGCACCGCCCTCTTCACCACTTGTCATTTCGGCCAGTATCTCTCCGACACTGGGCAAATCACCGCTTTCATCAATGCCGGCCCAAATGCCCGACCGTATCAGGGCACGCGCGCATTGAGTGTAAATTTCGGCAATCTCAATGACGATCACTGTGGCTGGCAGGCGGCCATTTTTGTCGAACCGCGCCCGTAGCGCGGCGTCATCTGTCAGGAACGCCGTCCCGTTTACCCGTACAACATTGGCCGATCCGGCAACGATGAACATCAAGGACACGCGCCCGTCATCAACGATATTGCGCAATGAATCCAGCCGGTTGTTGCCCCGCCAATCGGGCATCGCGAGGGTCTGCGCGTCCACTTCCATCACGACAGGGCCGTCGTCGCCGCGAGGACTACCGTCAGTGCCCTGCGGCCCAACGGTGCTAAGCACACAAAGCCGCGATGCCATGATCCACTTGCGATAAAGCGGTGTCATTTGCGTCGCGACCTTGCGCAGCGCCGGTGCACCGGGTTTGCCATACAACGCTGCAAGAGCGTCGATATCGCGGATCTTACGCATCCGGTCGCCAGCCCCCTTCGTGCAGCAAGGCATTCGAGGCCGTCTCAACAGTTTGTTCCAACTGCTTCATAAAGGCATCTTTGGTCAGGCCCGGCGCAATGGGTGGCAAAAACTCGACCACGGCCAACCCCGGCCTGCGGAACAGCCCCCGCCGTGGCCAGAAATAGCCGGCATTTGTTGCCACCGGAATGCAAGGTTGCTCAAGCTGGCCGTAAAGAACCGCCGTCCCCACCTTATACCCCACATGTGCCCCCGGTGCGACGCGGGTGCCTTGTGGATAGATGACGATCTGTCCCGGTTCGATCCGGCCGGCGTTCACATCTTCCATCATCTTGGAAATGGCTTTGCCGCGCTTGCCCCGGTCAACGGCGATCATCTGCATGCGTTTGGTGTATTGGCCAATCACAGGCGTCCAGAGAATTTCGCGTTTCATGATGAACTTTGCCCGTGGCAGAGCGTGGAAAATCATCATAATGTCCAGAAAGGACTGGTGCTTTGCGGCGACCAACACTTCGCCCTGCGGCACCTCCCCGCGCACTTCGCAACGCAGACCAATCAGCCAACGCGCGGACCACATGCACCATGCCGCATAGGTTTTGCAGGCCGTATAGGCACCGGTTTTCGAAAACATCGCCCAAGGCGCAAACACCAGACCGATCACCGGCATGGCGATGGTCGCCTGAAGGATGTATACCAACGATCGGATCCATTGTAGCATCAGGCAAGCTCCCTCAATGTGCGGCGGGCCGCTGCGCGGGTGGCGGCAAAGGCGACAAGACCCGCCAGAATTGGAATGCAAATCGGCCAGAGCCAATGCGCGCCCTTGAACCCGAGACCCGTCAAAAAGCCGCCCGTTTCCGACGCCGATGGCAACAGCAGAACCGCGATCATCCCTAGTGCAGCGCCCCCAGCGGCACCCGATAGGGCACGCAGCGTAAAGCGACGGATGAAGGCCAGCGCAATATATTCATCGGTTGCGCCAACCAGCCGCAGAACTGCAATCACCTGCGCATTGGCTGCTAACGCAGCGTTGGCCGCCAGCGTGATCATTGCCGCGACCGTGGCCGCGATCAGGATGATCGATACCCACCCCAGCAACCGCAAGCGCGAGGCCGCCTGAACCAGCGGGGCACGCCAACGGCTGTGATCATCAAGCACGGCGCCGGGCACTTCAGCCGCAAGGCGCAGGCGCAGGCCGGCGGGATCCATACCGTCACCATCCTCGATCACCTCGATCAGACGGGGCACCGGCAGCGCATCCAGCGCCAGATCAGGGCCGAACCACGGGGCCAGCAAGGTCTGTTGTTCAGCGTCACTCAAAGCACGGGCAGACGCGACACCCTTGGTGGTTTCCAGAATGCGCAGCGCGGCATCGGTTTGCGCAGTACGCTGGTCTTGCGGCGCAACGATGCGGATTGTTGCGGAGCGCGCCAGTTCTTCGCCCCAGCGTTCCGCCAGACGGCCCGCGGCCAAGGAAAGCGCAAGCGCAAACACCGCAAGAAAGGCCATCGCAGCGGCAGCAAAAACAGTCAGCTGCGCGGTAAACCCGGAGGGCGGCACCACGCGATCCGCGTGATGGTCCCCCGCGATAAGCGCGCGCAATGTGGCCAGATCAAACTTCACAAATCCGCCCCCGCCAGTTGAATACGCCGGTTGGCGATGCGCAACACGCGCGCTTGAACATGGGCTTTGGTCGCGCGGATCAAGCTGAGGTCATGGGTGGCAATCAGCACCGTTTTACCCATTTTGTTCAATTCAATCAGCAGCCGCAGCAGGCGTTGTGACATTTCCCAATCGACGTTGCCCGTCGGTTCGTCTGCCAGCACCACGTCCGGCGAAACGATAACGGCGCGCGCAAGGGCCGCCCGCTGGCGTTCGCCGCCAGACAATTCCGGCGGCATGGCGTCGGCACGGTTGGTCAACCCGACCCATGACATCAATTCGTCCAGATCACCGCCTTTCGCTTCGGTGTGGCGCCCCGAAACGGTCAAGGGGAGCGCGATGTTTTCCGTCACATTCAAATGATTGAGAAACTGCACGTCCTGATGCACCACACCGACACGTCGGCGCACCACCGCAATGTCATCGCGGCTTAGCCCACGGGCATCCGCCCCGAACAGGCGCACATGTCCTGCCGTCGGGAGCAACGCGCCGTAGCACAAGCGCATCAAAGTTGTTTTGCCCGCCCCCGATGGACCCGTCAAAAAATGAAAGGATCCGGGCGCAAGTTTTAGCGAAATATCAGACAGTAGTTCCCCACCGCCATAGCTGTACGCCACATTTTCCAGCTCGATCACATGAGTATCCTTGCCATCCGCACCTGTTGTGCCTCAGCACCGCTGGGGATTCAATGCGTCCGTTCTGGACTTTGGCAACAGTTAGCGCTTTTACTAAGGAATTGTTGATCATATGCTGGTGAAAAGTGCATATGTATTGTTATCAGTGAGTAGCGGAACACCAGATGAGGTTGACCTGTCCAAATTGTGACGCCCAATACGAGGTGCCTGACGAGGTTGTTCCAACCGTCGGTCGGGATGTCCAATGTTCCAATTGCGGCAAAACCTGGTTTCAGCATCACCCGGATCACATGCCCGCTGAGGAAGACGAGGCACCGCTGGGTGTCGATGCGCCCGAACCGGACGAGGAAGTTTCCCCGCCACCGCCGCCTGTTTCCCCCGGCCCGAAAGAACCGGTGCGCAAACAGCTAGATCCGGCAGTGGCCGATATTTTGCGTCAGGAGGCCGAAGCCGAATTCGAGGCCCGCAAACAACGCCAGTCCACCAATCTGGAAAGCCAGCCCGATCTGGGGCTGGACGGGGGCAGCGCACCACCCGCTCCGCCCGAGTTGGATCAAGACAGCGAAGAACGCCGTGCGATGGAAGCAAAACGGCGGATGGCGCGTTTGCGTGGCGAGGCCGAACCGGTGGCAGAGGCCGCTGCAACCGCGGCTGCGATTTCATCGCGCCGTGAACTGCTGCCCGATATCGAAGAGATCAATTCAACCCTGCGCCATGACCAGACGCCTAGTGGCGTCGATCCGGACACGCGCGAAGAGTTGGGTGCCGGTGGCGCGCGCAAGCAGTCGCGTGGTTTCAGGCGCGGATTTCTTAGCATGCTGGTGCTGTTCGCACTGCTTGTGCTGCTTTACGTTTATGCGGAGCAGATCGCAGCGACGGTACCTGCCCTTGCAGGGATCCTTGCCAACTATGTGGCTGGCGTGGACCATTTGCGCTTGCTGCTGGATGGGCAGATCACGGCGCTGCTCAGCTGGTTGGACATGGTGGCAACAGAATCTGCCAACTAACCGCGCAGAGAGGTGTTAGAAGCGGTCAAGCAACCGGTTCAGATAGTCACGCTCCACATCAGGGCGCGCGGTTTCTCCTGATCTGCGACGGATCTCGTCCAGCAATTCGCGCGCACGTTTTCCGCCATCACCCTGCCCCAGATTAAGCGGCCCGTCTGAACTGCTTTCGCCGCTGTTGCTTTGATCCCGCCCCAGCGGATCACGGTTGTCGGCACGGCGGTCTGATTCAGCCTGCCCTTGCCCGGGCTGCTGGTTCTGTTGTTCCTGCGCCATGGCTTCGCCCAATGACCGCATCCCCTCGCGCAAGGCTTCCATAGCTTGGGCCTGATTGTCGATGGCCTCTGCCAGATCGCGGTTGCGCAGGGCCTGTTCGGCCTCATCCATTGCGCGCCCGGCCCGGTCCAGCGCATCACGTGCAGCGTCCCCTTCGGGTGTGCCTTGTCCAGGCAGACGCCCCTTTTGGCGGTTCAATTCATCACGCAGCGCCTGTTGCCGTTCGGCCAGACCTTCCTCGCCCTTGCCGAAACCGGGGCCCTCTTCACCGCCTTCGCCGGTCTGGCCCTGTTGCTCGCCGTTGCCTTCGCCCTGACCGTTTTGGCCTTCATGGCTTTGCCCGCGCCCCTGGCCGCCATTGCGCCCTTCATTGCCATCGTTTTCACCGGCCTGCGCGTTCGGATTGAAGTGCTCTTGCAGGTCGCGGAACGCCTGATCGCTCAACCCTTGCTGTTCGTTCAAGGTCTCGGCGAGCCCCTCCATTGCTTGCTCGCCCTCGGATTTACCGCCCTGACCGGGTTGGCCTTCGGTGACACGCATGTTTTCCATCATCTCTTGCAGCTGTTGCAGCGCTTCGGCCGCTTCCGCCATGCGGCCTTCCTCCATCAGCTCCTGAATGCGGTCCATCATGCGTTGCAGATCGTCCTGCGTCATTTGCATGTTTTCGCCTTGCTGCTGCTGGCCGTCTTCACCCTGCTGGCCGTCCTGCGCCTGCTGGCGTTGAAGCTGCTGCATGTATTCTTCGGTAGCGCGGCGCAGCTCGTCCATCAGCTCCGCGATTTCTTCGTCCGAGGCTCCGTTTTTCATCGCCTCTTGCAGACGCTCCTGCGCACGGCGCAACCGCTCCAGCGCATCGGCAAGCACGCCTTCTTCCAGTTCCAGCGCCAAGCCCCAAAGGTCTTCGGCCAGCTCATCCGTTATGTCATTGTCCAGACCAAACCGCGTGCGCAGCTCCAGTTTCTCAATCACCCGCTTGAGCTTTAGTGCCGTGGTCGCACCGCTGAACACGTCCTTGGGACGATAGGACACAGCGCGCAAAACCTGTGCAGCACGCGGCGCATTCGATGTCGCCCAAAGCAGGTCGCGGCGCATTTCGATCAGGGCAGCCGCCGTAGGGTTAAAGAACCGCCGCCCCGGCAAGATCATATCTTGCGGGGGGGTGTCACCCTGTTGTTCTGCTGCATCAAGAACGCTCAATGTCACTTTCACCGGCAGGTTCGCCCATGGATGTTTGGAAAAATCCTCGATCAGGTTTTCCTCGAAAGCTGCACGATTTCCCGCAATCGGCGTGGGCAGTGAAACGACAATCTGTTCGCGCGGGTCGGGATCGGTGCGCAATCCGTAACGCCGTTCAACCGCCGCCAGATCAAGAATAACCCGCGCCTCGCCCGCCTCTACGCCGTAGTCATCACTCGCCCCGAACGGCAGACGCATTTCGCCCAGAGCTGCCACTTGCGGCTCGCCCAGCAATTCGATTTGCGGCGGTGCATCCGGGCGCACGGTCACGTCCCATGTCCGCCCGCCCGGTCCCTCGACCGAAATCGCACCTTCCTGAACAACGGCAAAATCCTGCGCCGGATCAGAGGCCGCAGGCAGACCGGTCTTGCGCCCCGATACGGTTTCCGCCAGCGTCAGCGCACCGACATCGCCGTAAAACCGCAAAGTGATCAGCGTGCCCTTGGGCAGATCAAGCGCCCCTTCGGGCAGGTCGTTCAAATAAAGTGTCGGCCGCCCCGTATAACGCGGCGGCTCTGCCCAGCCTTCCCAGACCGGACCATTGGCCAACCCCGCGGTGCTCGGCGCCATTCCCGCCACGGACCCGACGCGCCAGACCGAGCCGAACAGCACCGCAACGGCAAAAGCCAGAACCGCAACATACCGCAGCGCGTATGGGTCGCGGTCAGACAGGCGTAGGTTCGCAGGCACCGGATCAGCGGCAGCGGCGCGTGCCGCCATGCGCGCCTTATGCGCGCGCCACACCGCCATTGATGCCTCGTCCTCGCCCCCAATCGCGGCATCATCCAGCATCGCCTGAATCGGCCGCCCCGGCAGGCTGGCATCGAGCCGCTCAACTGCGGCCGCTTTCGACGGTATCCGAAACCGGCGCAGCGCATAGACAAGCGCCCAAAGGGCGGCACCGACCGCCGCCACAGCAATCGCCCAGACCACCTCAAGCTGCACAGAATCTTGTAGACCCAACATCAACGCGGCAAGGACCAGCAAAACGACAGTCATCAAGGGCCAAACCGCGCGCACAAATGCTTCGGCAAACATACCGGCCCATGTCAGACGCAGCGGCCAGCGCAGTTTCGCCAAACCGCGCCGCATGTCGTTGGGGGTAAAACTGCTCATCGCATTGGCTCCCTTATGGCGCAGGGCAGGATTTCCCTAAAGCCATTCAGGTATGGTATCGCGATTTATCATTTCGTCAAAGGTCGGACGTGCGCGAATAACCGCAAATTGATCGCCATGCACCAAAACCTCGGGGATCAGCGGGCGTGAATTATATTCGCTGCTCATCACCGCACCATATGCACCGGCAGAGCGGAACGCGACCAGATCACCGGCTGCCAGCGGCGGCATAAGGCGCTGCTTGGCAAAGGTGTCACCGGATTCGCAAACCGGGCCGACGATATCTATTGGCTGCGGCTCCACTCCGGCAACAGGTTCAACCACCGGAATAATATCGTGATATGCCTCGTACATGGCAGGACGGATCAGGTCGTTCATCGCGCCATCAAGGATCAGAAACTGCCGCCCCTCGCCTTCTTTGACATAGATTACTTCGCTGACCATCACGCCGGCATTGCCCGCAATCAACCGGCCCGGTTCAATTTCGATCTCGCATCCCAGATGGCCCAAGGTCCGCTTGACCAAGGCACCGTAATCGGAGGGCAAAGGCGGGTCGGCGTTGCTCCGCTCATAGGGAATGCCAAGCCCCCCGCCCAGATCCAGACGCGTTATCTTATGCCCGTCGGCGCGCAAGGTTTCGGTCAACTCCGCGACTTTTTGATAGGCCAGTTCATAGGGGGCCAAATCAGTCAGCTGCGATCCGATATGCACGTCGATCCCGATCACATCGAGGCCGGACATCGCCGCCGCCATCGCATAGACCTCGCGTGCCTTCGCAATCGGAATACCGAATTTATTCTCTGATTTTCCGGTCGCGATCTTGGCATGGGTTTTGGCGTCCACATCCGGGTTCACCCGAATGGTGATGGGTGCCACGACCCCCAACTCACGCGCAACAGTGTCAAGCACAACCATCTCCGGCTCGCTTTCGACGTTGAACTGGCGGATGCCACCTTCCAACGCCAAACGGATTTCATCACGGGTCTTGCCGACACCCGAAAAAACAATCCTGTCCCCCGGGACACCAGCCGCACGTGCGCGCCGGTACTCGCCGCCAGATACGACATCCATCCCTGCACCGGCCTGCGCCAGTGTCTTTAGAACGGCCTGATTGGAATTTGCTTTCATGGCGTAACACACCAGATGCTCCATCCCGTCCAAAGCCTCGTCAAACAGACGAAAATGGCGCAACAGCGTCGCCGTCGAATAAACGTAAAACGGTGTGCCAACCGCCGCCGCGATTTCGGCAACAGCGACATCTTCAGCGTAAAGCGCGCCGTCACGATACAGAAAATGGTCCATGCTTCATCTTGCCCTTAAACTCGACTACGCCCTATTTTACAGGCGCTGTCCTTAGAAATAGATAGAGCGGCAAGCCGCAACTTACCCCGATACAGAACGTCGCCGGAATAGCGATCAACGCCCGCCAGTTGCGCCGCACGGCCACCTCGGCCAATATCCAAACGGTCAGGGTGATGGCGGCAATTGTCAGATCCCAAACCAACCCGCTGGCCGCGGCATTGGCGTGCCATGCGTCGACCATCCCCATGATGTCAAACCCGTTTTCTCGGAACCAATCGATAAAATAATACATCGGATGGACCGCGCCCCATGCAGCAAGGGCCAGGTAAACCATGCGCAGTGGTGACATGTTAGATCCCCTTTGCGACACCGACCGTCACGTGCCCGGACACATGAACGCCGGGGGTGTAGTTGCTGTGCTGCTGACGCGTATCGGACAGATTGTTGTGGTGATGACGTGTCGGCTGTACCGGCTCGCCGTCCGCACCACAGCCCGCGATCAAAGCGCCAAGCATCAATGCCGCAACCCACTTCATGCCAAAAGCTCCTGCCAACGCGCAACCTGCGCCCGTACCTGCGCGGGGGCGGTCCCGCCATACGACATCCGTGAATTCACCGAATTCTCAACGGTCAGCACGTCGAACACGCCTTCGCTTATGCCGTCGTGCACCGTTTGCATCTGCGCCAGCGTCAGGTCGGGCAGATCACAGCCTTGCTTTTCTGCCATGCCAACCAATGCACCCGTAACGTGATGTGCATCGCGAAATGGCAGGCCAAGGACACGCACCAACCAATCGGCCAGATCGGTCGCTGTGGAAAAACCACTGCCCGCTGCGGCGGCCAGTTCGGTCCGGTTGCCGGTCATGTCGCGCACCATGCCTTCCATCGCGGCCAAGGCCAGCATAAGGTTGTCGGCGGCGTCGAAGACTTGCTCTTTGTCTTCCTGCATATCTTTTGAATAGGCCAGCGGCAGGCCCTTCATCACCATCATCAATGCGGTGTTTGCCCCGAAAATCCGCCCCACCTTGGCACGGATCAATTCCGCAGCATCGGGGTTTTTCTTTTGCGGCATGATCGAGGATCCGGTTGAAAAGCGGTCCGACAGGGTGACAAACCGGAATTGCGCCGAGGACCAGATCACCAGTTCTTCTGCAAATCGGCTAAGGTGCATAGCGCAGATGCTCGCCGTGCTCAGAAACTCCAGTGCGAAATCGCGATCAGACACGGCATCAAGCGAATTCGCCGCCGGCCGGTCAAAGCCCAAGGCCTTGGCCGTCATGTCACGGTCAATCGGGAAAGACGTGCCCGCAAGTGCTGCCGCGCCCAAGGGGCTTTCGTTCATCCGCGCCCGTGCATCGCGCACCCGCGACAGATCACGGCCGAACATCTCGACATAGGCCATCATGTGATGGCCCCATGTGACGGGTTGGGCGGTTTGCAAATGGGTAAACCCCGGCATGACCCAATCCGCGCCCGCCTCGGCCTGTCCAAGAAGCGCTTGAATAAGGGCGATGAGCCCGCCCTCAAATGCGTCAAGCTGATCGCGCACCCAGAGTTTGAAATCCGTCGCCACCTGATCATTGCGCGACCGGCCCGTGTGCAACCGCCCTGCCGGTTCACCGATCACTTCTTTCAAACGCGCCTCCACATTCATGTGGATGTCTTCCAGCGCTGTCGAATATTCAAACGTTCCGCCCTCGATCTCTGACAAGATCGTGAGAAGCCCTTCCCGAATTGCGGCAGCATCGTTATCGGTAATGATACCTGTTGCGGCCAACATCGCAGCATGGGCCCGTGAGCCTGCGATATCCTGTGCGGCCATCCGCTTGTCAAAGCCGATGGACGCGTTAATTGCCTCCATGATGGCATCGGGACCAGCGGCAAAGCGGCCGCCCCACATTTTGTTGGAGCTGTTATCAGTCATGGCAAAACCCTCGGAGGGACAAATGAGAAAACTAGTGTTCGGCCTCGTGTATACGGCCCTTTTGACAGGTGCAAATGCTGCATGGGCAGCGGGCCCCGACATTTTGTTGATGCGCACGGGCGATATGAAAAAACTTGTGGTGCATGAAACGCCGCAGGCGGTTTCGGATGCGGCGTTTATTCTGGCTGATGACGAAGGGACGGCGTCGCTTTCCGATTACCGCGAAAAATACCTGTTGGTGAATTTCTGGGCCACTTGGTGCGCGCCCTGCCGCAAGGAAATGCCGCAGCTGAACGCCCTGCAAAAAGAATTCGGGGGCGAGCATTTCGAGGTGCTGACCATTGCAACGGGGCGCAATTCGCCCGCAGGCATTACCAAGTTTTTTGAGGAGGCCGGCATCGACAGCCTGCCGCGCCATCAGGACCCGAAACAGGCGCTCGCGTCCCAGATGGGAATATTCGGCTTGCCTATTACGGTTTTAATTGATCCGGAAGGCCGCGAGATCGCCCGTTTGCGCGGAGACGCCGAGTGGGACAGCGACAGTGCGAAAGAGATCATCAAGACGCTGATTGCGTCCCAAACAGAAGAGTGACAGGCGGCGGACCTTTGTAAAAGTCCGCCCCGTTTTCTTGGACGAAAACAATCAGGCCGCGTGGGCCAGAATCGCCGCTTCGGACGCCGACAGGTTGCGGCGCGCGAAGCTGCCATAGGTATGCGGATCGAACTCAAGTTCTGGATGGGTTGCCAACAGGCGTGCCCGATCACCGTCATCCAATGTGCTAAGAGCTGCAGATGCGGGATGGAAGCTTTCGGTTTCGACGCCATTGGCCCACATCACCTGATGGCGGTCAAACAGCAGATGTACATAGGTCACCTCGCGCAATTTGAGATCTACGGTGATCGAATCGCCGTTGATCAGATCCTTGGCCGCGACCAGAACTTCGGGTGTGTTGAACAGATCTTGCGCCACCGCGCCCTTCACCAAAATCCGGTGCTGCGGCGAGACGATCAGATCCTCATCCGGCTCGCCATCGCCAAAAACGCCGGCGTTGATCCGAACGGGGCGCAGTTTCGGCATGGCAAACAGGCGCGCGCCACTCATCCGGCGGCTTCCGATCCAGCGGATAGACTGCGCACCGTTATCCTTCGTCTGGACCTGATCGCCTTCACGCAGATCTTCGATACGGATCAGACCTTCGGGTGTCGCAATTTTGGTGCCCAGCGTAAAGCAAATGACACCGCCGCTGCCCTGCCCATCGGAGTCATTGGGCGTTGAACCCAAGGTGTGATGCACGATCCAAAGGTCACAATCCCGCGGCGGGATCTCGTCCATGAACATCAACAAGGGCTGGCTGCCGCCGCCGACCTCAATCAAGGTCACCGTGTAGCTTTTGCCGCCATCGGTCACGACAAAGCTGTTGTCCATTAATGGCGTTGTCTCAAGCGCTTCTTTTTCGCGATCCGAAAGGGTTGGCACATCCTTTTTCTCAAGTGCCGCACCGACCAAACGGTGCACCATCCGCGCTGCTCTTTTTCTTAATTTTTCTGCACCGTCTGCCTGATCCAGTCGCAAAACGTCATTCGGCCCATCCACCCGGATGGCATCCCCGCGCCACGCCCATGCTGCCCCTACTGTGAGCGATTGCACCGGTGCGGCGTCAAGGCCGTCGATTTCTGTTTGCGACCAGCTGATGACAAACGTGCCACGAAAGCCCGTTTTCATTACTCGTACTACCTGCCTCAGTTTTTTTATTAACAAGAGGTTAACAAAAAACGAATCGGCAAGGAAGTTTGTTTTTTGTGTCAGAATGCAGGGTGTTGCGAATATACGGAGCCACGAGGTTCTCGCATAGCGGGAAGGGTGGATATAGCGGATTAAAGTACGCGCGACACAACATATTGATTTCACAAAACACGCGGGCTGACGCTACGTTAGCGACTTCTCGTGCATTCACCTTTTGCGAACACAATCAGGACCTGCCCTCCCTCCCCTTTGATCCAATCCAGAATTGAACGTGACATTTCATACGCCCAGCACACGCTTGCAATTCACAGGCATATTGTTAGCGTTCAAGACCCCTACACCGCGAGGCCATATGTCCAACACTTCAAAACCATTACCCGAACGGCGCATCGTTTCCTCCCGTCATCTGGCCGAAGGAGAAGGCTGGGAGGCGTCCGAACTCGAATTCGGCATGATCATCGCCTTCAACGCTTTCACCAGATGGACAACACGCTGCATGGCGGCTGCGGGCAATGCGGATCTGACGCCGCTGGAAATCCTTGTCTTGCATAACGTCAATCATCGCGGGCGTGAAAAGCGGCTGACCGACGTTTGCTTTCTGCTCAACATCGAAGACACCCACACCGTCAACTACGCATTGCGCAAGCTTTTGAAATCAGAGCTTTTGGAAACCGACAAGCGCGGTAAAGAAGTATTTTACCGCGCTTCGGAAACCGGAATCGCACTTTGCGAGGCATACCGCGCAATTCGCAAAAGCTGTTTTCTGGACGGCTTGTCGCGGCTGGAGACCGACGGAGACGACCTGCGCGAAATCGCAGCAGGTCTGCGGGCAATGTCGGGGCAATACGATCAGGCAAGCCGGGCGGCGGCCTCCCTTTAAGGCGAACAATACCACTAGGCTTTGATGCCGGCGCTGTTTATTAGGGAACCATGAACACTTTGACCCCAAATGTAATTGTCGCAGCGGATGGCGGCGGCAGCGGTTGCCGCGCGGCGGCGGGCACTGTTGAACAGGGCATTCTTGGACAGGCAAGTGCGGGTCCCGGCAATGTCCATAACGATTTTGAAACCGCAGTGAGCAATCTTACCGCGGCCATCGGGCAAGCCCTTGATCACGCCGGCTTGGGAAACACACCGCTTGATCAGGTCACGGCGCATCTGGGGGTGGCCGGGGCGCATTCGCAAGTCGAAGAACAGGCCTTAAGCAACGCCTTGCCCTACGGGCGCGTGACGGTTTCGGGGGATCGTGCCACCTCCGTGCGCGGCGCATTGGGCACTGCGGACGGGTTTGTCGTGGCCTTGGGAACCGGTACAATTGTGGCCCGTCAACAGGATTTGCAAATGACCACCGTTGGCGGTTGGGGTTTTAATCTTTCGGATCAGGCATCAGGCGCATGGCTAGGGCGGCGGTTGTTGGAAGAAATCATTCTTGCCGAAGACGGTCTGCGCGAGCACAGCGATCTGAGCCGGACGGTTAGTGCTGCAAACGGTGGGCTGATGGGACTTGTGCAGTTCAGCAGCGCCGCAACCCCTTCACAGTTCGCGAAATTCGCGCGGGAGTTGATCACGGCGGCCTCTGCCGGTGATCCGCTTGGACAAGCATTGATGGCTGAAGGCGCTGTTTATCTTGAAATTGCCCTGACAAAACTGGGGTTTCAATCGGGCGATATACTCGCCCTTGCCGGTGGCGTTGGTCCCCATTATGCACCCTACCTGCCCGCAGCGCTTTGCGGCAACATCCAACCTCCGAAAGGCGCCGCGCTGGAGGGGGCTTTTGCGATGGCCGCAATGGCCGCACAAGCGCCCTGATGACCGACAACGCCAAGGCGCAGGCTTTTGTCGGGGCCGATATTTTTGACGGTGTACGCCTTCTGAACGATCACGCTGTGCTGGTGGAAAACGGCCAGCCCGTCATTATCGAACGTACTGCCATGCCCGATGGCACTGCCATAAGGCGGCTCGAACGCGGCGTCCTGACGCCTGGCTTTGTTGATCTTCAGGTAAACGGCGGCGGCGGCGTGATGTTTAACGACGCCCCCGTTGTATCAACCCTTCGCATCATCGCGCAGGCCCACGCGACCCTTGGCACCCGTGCGTTTCTGCCCACATTGATCACAGATACGCCCGCGCAAACCACCGCCGCGATCAAGGCCGTCACCACAGCAATCGCGGATGGCGTACAAGGCATTCTAGGGCTGCATTTAGAAGGCCCGCATCTGAGTGTGGCGCGCAAAGGTGCCCATGATCCCGCATTGATCCGCCCGATGTCCGATGCCGATTGCGCAGAGCTGGTTGAAGCTGCCGCCCTCCTGCCCAACCTCTTGGTGACCATCGCCCCCGAAAGCGTCAGCCCTGCCCAGATTAGTGCGCTGACCCACGCCGGCGTCATCGTGTTTCTCGGCCATAGCGATGCGAATTACGCAACGGCTTGCGCGGCCTTCGCTGCCGGTGCCCGTGGCAGCACCCATCTGTTCAACGCCATGAGCCAGCTGACAAACCGCGAACCGGGACTGGTCGGCGCGACACTGGCCACGCCGGGTGCGTCCAGCGGTTTAATCGCGGATGGGATCCACGTGCATCCCGCCACGATCCGCGCCGCGCTTGCGGCCAACACAGGCCCCGCCGAGGTGTTTCTTGTCACTGACGCGATGGCCTGCGCGGGCTCTGATATCACCAGTTTCACGTTGGGTGGGCGTCAGATACTGCGCGCAAACGGTCGACTGACGTTGGCGGATGGCACACTTGCCGGTGCTGATCTGTCAATGGCCCAAGCACTGCGTGTGATGATCAAAGAGGTCGGCGACCCCGCCGAACGCGCCTTTGCCCGCGCAACGTCCCTGCCCGCAGACGTCTTGCACGATGCCCAAGGTGCCGGACAGTGGCCGACGACACTTGAAGGGTTGATATATATCACCCCCGAGTTTGAGGTGCTCTGCCCCCGCACGATGATCAAGGAACGCTAACGCTTTCGCCTGCCATTGTACGGCCTTGCTGGCCGCCGTTTTCGAAGCGCCGTTGACAAAAAGCTGCCAGAACGCACCTAGCTTGGCGCGGTTGTGAACCAGTTGTTCCGACGCCCGATGTGTTCGATCAGAAAATCCATAAACACGCGTACTTTGGCGGAAACCACATTGCTTTTCGGGTAGATCAGCCAAAGCGCCGGTTTGCTTGCGGTTTCGAAATTGGGCAGCACACGGATCAACTGTCCGCTCGACAGTTCTTTATGCACAGCCCAAAGGGAGTTGATCGAGATGCCGGCACCATCAAGCGTGAGCTGTTTCTGGGTCAGGCCGTCATTGAGGACCAGACAGTGCGCTGCGTGCTTTGGGTCGAAAACCACGCGTGTTCCGTCCGGCGCGACCAGCCCTCGTGCCTCGGCATCCCTGAACGCGATCAGGCGATGCTTGCCCAGATCATCGGGTTCTACCGGTGCGCCGAAGCGATCGAGATAAGCGGGCGCGGCGCACAGGATACGCGTATCGTCAGCCAGTTTGCGCGCGGTGAGGGTGCTGTCTTCCAGAACCGAATTGCGCAGGGCGAGGTCATAGCTGCCTTCGATCAAATCGAACTGGGAGTCGGACAGATGCAAATCCAACCTGAGGTCGGGATATTTGTCCATAAACGCGGGCAACAGGGGCGCGATGTAAAGCTGTGCAAACGAACTGGGGGCAGCAAAGCGCAGGGTGCCGTTGATCTTTGTGCGCCCACTGCCAAGGGCGGCAAGTGCGGCTTCTTCCTGCGCAATCATTTCACGTGCGTAGGGCAGAAATGCCTGCCCGTCCAAGGACAAGGATACCTTGCGCGTTGACCTGTGCAAAAGGTCCGCCCCTACCCTGCGTTCGAGTTTGGCGATCCGCGTGCTTGCCACGGCGGGGGCCATGCCTAGGGTGCGACCCGCGGCGCTGATGTTCAGTGTCTCGCTCGCGAGTACAAAAAGGCGAAGGCTTTGCGTGTCCATATCATCTATCTTTTCGAAATACTGAAATCGAAATTAGCGGCTTTATATAGCATACGAAAGTTCTATCTCTGTTTTCAACACAGGGACAGGAGGTTCGTATGACCCGACGCGCAACAGTAAATTATCACGTTCACAAAACTGAAAGACAGGCGTTCGAGATTGATGCAGGTGGGATCAAGGGCAAACTGATATCTCCCGAGCTTGCGCCGACGCAGGTTGACGTCACCGATGTGCGCGAACATCATGGTGCCCTGCCGTTCACGGAAAATTCGGTTGGCTTTGCCTCTGCAGTCACCGGTATCCGGTCCTTTGACGAGCAGTCGAATTGGCAACACACATATGACGCCGAACTGGCGCAACTGCTGGCCGTCGAAATCGGTGCTGCCGAAACAGTAGTGTTTGATCACACGGTTCGCGTCGACGACCCCGATGCAAGCCGCAAACCCGCCCGCAATGTGCACAGTGATTACAGTCCGCAGGGTGCCGAACAGCGGCTGATCGACATCTTGGGAAAAGACAAGGCCACCGATTGGTCCACTGGTCACCATGCGTTTATCAACGTCTGGCGTCCCATTGCCGCCCCGATCAATTCCGCGCCTCTTGGGTTTATCCGACCGTCAAGCATCGCTGCGCAGGATTGGATCCTGCTTGATCTCATCTATCCTGACCGCACCGGTCAGATCATGGGATTGGCGGCCAACCCGAACCACGAATGGGTGTACCTTTCCAGAATGACACCGGATGAGGTCGCTTATTTCAACATCTACGACAACCGCGGCTTACCTTCTGTCGGGCACAGTGCCTTGGACATGACCGAAGACCCAAACATCAACACAGTAAGGCGCAGCATCGAAAGCCGGACCCTAGTGCGGTACGCAGCCTGAGCTTCCCCGAAAATCAAACCGGAAAGAGATACAAATGACCAAGACAATCCTGATCACTGGCGCAACCGACGGCATCGGCCTTTTGACCGCTCAAAACCTCGCGGCAGAGGGGCATACCGTTCTTTTGCACGGCCGCAACCCTGACAAACTGAAAGCAGCGGCAGCAAAGGTTGGTGGCACAACGGAACAATTCATTGCCGACCTCACAGACCTTGGTGATGTACGCGGGATGGCGGCCGCCATTCGTGAGAAACACAGCCAGATCGATGTGCTGCTGAACAACGCCGGTATCCTAAAGGCGCCGAAGGCTATTACAAAAGACGGGTATGACATCCGGTTCATGGTCAACACCATTGCGCCCTATGTGCTGACCAAAGAGCTGTTGCCGATCATCGCCAAGGAGGGCCGCATCGTGAACCTGTCGTCCGCCGCGCAGGCAAAAATCGATCTGGACGCATTGCGGGGAGAACGCCAGCTAAGCGACATGGACGCCTATGCGCAAAGCAAACTGGCAATTACGATCTGGTCCCGCGAATTGGCCAAAGATCTGCCTAATGGCCCTGCCGTGATCGCGGTTAACCCCGGGTCGTTGCTTGCATCGAAGATGGTCAAGGAAGGGTTTGGCGTCGCGGGCAATGACCTTGGCATCGGTGCCGGCATCCTGCGCGAGGCGGCATTAGGGAACGATTTCGGAGAGGCCAGCGGCAAATACTTCGACAACGACAGCGGCCAATTTGCACAGCCAAACGCCGCAGCGCTGAACCAATCGCACAGTGAAGATGTGATGCAAACCCTTCAAGAGATCGCCGCAAAACTGTCCTGATCTAACGGCGTTTGCCCCTTTCATAGGGGCACCGCCGCATCTGAAAATATGGATTTATTATATTCAAATTCGGATAACTGAACTTGCAATCACGTCAATTTACCGCGTTCCGGAATAATATATCTAAGCTAATGAAAGCAACAAGAAGGAACCGCGCCATGAAAGCCATGACAATCACCGCCTACGGAGAGAATGCAAAATTCGATGCCGCAGAGCTGCCCAAGCCGACCGTCACACCCGGTCACGTTGTCATCCGCATTGCGGCCAGCAGCGTAAACACAGTTGATACGATGATCCGGTCTATGGGGTCAGATTTGCCATTGTCGCCTGCCCTGCCCGCGGTACTGGGTATGGATTTCGCCGGTGTCGTAGACGCGGTCGGCGAAGGCGTCACCAAATTCGCCGTCGGTGACGAAGTCTACGGATGCGCGGGGGGCCTCGCCGATCTTCAGGGCGCTTTGGCCGAATATATGCTCGCCGATGCCGCGTTGATTGCACATAAGCCCAAGTCGATTTCCATGCGCGAAGCGGCGGCGATGCCACTGGTTGGCATCACAGCGTACGAGGGTCTGGAACGCGCAGGCGTCGCGGCTGGCCAAAAGGTTCTGGTTCAGGGTGGCGCAGGTGGCGTTGGTCACCTTGCCGTGCAGCTGGCCAAACATTTCGGTGCAGATGTCTATGGAACGGGCACGGGCGAAAACCAGATGGACATCATCAAGGGTTACGGCGCGACCCCGATCGATTTTGCCGTCGAAAAGGTCGCCGATTACGTCGCCGCGCACACGGGCGGCGCGGGCTTTGATCTGATTTTTGACACGGTTGGCGGTGCCAATATGACAAATTCCTTCGAGGCTGCGAAACTGAATGCCCATATCGCATCGACCGTCGCGCTGGTTGAGCTGGACCTGTCACCTGCGCATTTCAAAGGCCTGTCGCTGCACATCATTTTCATGTTGCTGCCGATGCTCAGTGGCCAAGGCCGCGAAAAGCATGGCGAGATATTGGCGAAGCTGGCCGATATCGTCGACGCCGGTGCAATGAAACCGCTGCTGGACCCACAGACCTTTGACCTTGAAAACGTCAGCAGCGCCTATGACCGCCTGGCGAGTGGCAAGGCAATCGGCAAAGTCGTTGTAGACGTCTAATCGCGCCGAAACGAGCGGCTGTCGACGTCTTGAATTGGCGTCGACAGCCATTTTTTTTAGCGGTGCGGACCATTGCGATGTCCAACTCAGGGCATTGCACCGCTGGAAGTTGACAAACGGCGCGGCACGTTGGGCCCCGTCAACCGCGATTTCCGTTCACGCCCCCCTGCCGCAAGGCAAGGCTGAAAATCTGCCTGAACTGTTCGGCTGAAATCACCGGATTGGACGCCAGATTATAGTCGGCAACAGATGCGGGGCGCCTGCCCTGAATGGAGACCGATTGCAGATCAGGAGAGAACCGAACGCATTTGTTTTCAGCGCAAAAGTGACCCGATTGCACCCGAACAGTTCCAGTTGAAATCTGTTGTGCGGCAGCGCCACTTGTCCAGACGACAAACGCACAGGCCGCGATTACACCCAGTTTCGTCATATTGCGTCTCCTTTTCGAATAAGACAGTTTTTATCGCCCTATCAAAACGGTGCATCGGCGCGCAGGTGTCGTAAACCGGCCTCACGCAGGTTTTACTGCAACCCGCACAGTCAAAAACCGGCACGTCGATCGACGTCACCCCGGTCTGAAAAACCATGCATATGAGTGTGTCTGGCGGGGCCCAAGCCCCGCGTCACGGCGATAACGACGAATATGCGTTCGCTGGTATGACTGGCGGTCTTGCGTTTATGACGCCATCGTCGCCGATTTCGAAAGCGGACAAATCAGGTTCTGCGAGTTGACCAAAGGAAATCAGGTCTCTCAGGACCATGATCGCCGCAGGCGAGGTCATGGGGACCAGATGATCCAAGTTCGATCCGTCAGACAGCGCCGTGAAATCAAAAAGAGTGACATTCAATCCAGCCACATCTTCCGCCTGGCTTAGATCACCAACCTTATGACGGCCGATGTTAAGAATTGCCGAGAAGTTCAGTGCGCGATCTCCTCTACTGGACATGATGATAAAGGGATCGGGCAGACGACCAATGGCATGCGCCTGCGCACGAAAGATATCCGGGTCAATATCCGGTGCCAGTAACACCACGGTGCCAATGTCGCGTAGAACGCTGCGCTGGCCCGTGAGGGCAAGTTGGCGCATAACCTCCATCGCCAGATGCCCGCCCATCGAATGTGCGATCAGAGTGATTTTTTTGTCCGTGTGCTGGCTGATCGCCGTCAAAAGCTGCGCAAGCGGGTCACGCGAGAATAATACACTGTCACGATCATAGACATATCCAGTGGCGGTCCCGGCAGAGGGCCACGCGAAAAGCACGCGCGGTTCTTCGATCCGGAAATCGTGGCCAATCTGCGCAAACCGATACAGCGCTTCTGATGGGGTATTGTTGTAGCCGTGCAAAAACACAACGACTTCATCGCCTTTCTGGGCCTTGATCGCAGCGATCATTCTCGCGCTGGATCGCAGGTCCTCAACGCCGGTAACAGCAAAATCAGACCGCAGATCAACCACGCCTTTGGGCCATTCGATCTGTCCCAGAACATGGGTGGGCGGGATCGACACCTCGTATTTGGCGAATTTTACCGCCGCACTGCGATCCTGCTTGATGTCGACATCCGTAGCACTGGGCAAACGGCCGGTGGAGACAAAAATTTCCTGAACTGCTCCAACCGGTGCGGCATTGGAAAAGGCGATGTGATCCTCAAGGACAGCACAGCCCGAGGTCAGACAAACCAGTGCCAAACCGACGAGCTTGGTAATACCCCTTGCCCTTCGCACAGTACCCTGCGTTTCCTTTTGGTGTGGGATCACCACATCCTACGCCCCCGCATTTTTTAATCCTGTGTGACCCCGAACAAAATCATATCCTGCGCGGGCATACATGTCGATGCAGGCATCGTTATGCCGTGCCAGTTGCGGCATCGGAAATGAGTGTTTCATTCCAAGCCACAGACGCCGCCGAAAAAAAGGAGCGGCAAACTTCCAGACATGCGGTTTTGCGATGTAGCGAAAGGAGACTTCTGCGGTTTCCTTAGACGGCGACCAAAGAGAAAGGAGGCGTTCATTGGGAACGTGACGTAACACCCGCTTTTCAACATGAGATATATCGTGGAAACAGATGTTGTCGTAAAAACGGAATAATATTCTGATTCCGAAAGCGAGTCGCATTGGGAGGTGCAAACGTGGACATATTAATATCGGTGGTGCTGCCACTTGGGCTGGCCTTTATCATGTTTTCACTTGGGGTCGGGCTGACCGGCGCGGATTTTCTGCGTGTCGGACAAAGACCTGTCGCGTTTCTGATCGGTGCCATGCATCAGATTATTCTGCTGCCGGTCGCGGCATACTTTGTCATGAGGGCCTTTGGGATTTCCGGCGAACTGGCGGTCGGCTTTATGATCCTCGCCGCCTGCCCTGGCGGTGTCACGAGCAACATCATCTCGCGCTTGGCAAAGGGTGATGTTGCGCTGTCGGTTTCCCTGACCGCTGTTATCAGCCTGGCGAGCGTTGTGACGGTGCCAATCATCATTAGCTTTGCGCTTATGACATTTCTAGGGGCAGACGCGCCGGATCTCGACATTGCCTCGACTGCGTTCACGATGTTTCTGCTGACTGTGGTGCCCATTCTCCTGGCGCTGGGGGTTCGCCGCTTGGCACCTGATACGATGACGCGGATCGAACCGACGCTGACACGGATTGCGACGGTGCTATTCATCATCATCATCTTCGCAGCCTTGGCATCAAACTGGGATGCTTTCGTCGCTAACCTGCCAGCGCTAGGGCCAGCGTCATTGGTACTTGTGGTGGTTCTCACCACGATCGGGTTCTTTGTGCCCCGTTTGCTTGGCCGGAGCCTGAACGAATGCAAAACTGTCTCGATCGAGACCGGCATTCAGAACGGCACCTTGGGCATTGCGATTGCCGCGATCATTATCGGCGGCGCGGAAGGCTTTGGCCCCTATTCGTTACCGTCGGCTGTGTATAGCATCTTGATGTACGTGATCCTGATACCGGTCATTTTTATCTATCGTCGCTTGGACTAAGCAGGAGAAATTCAATGGAAACCTCTGATGTCATCATTGTGGGCGGCGGGCTGGCCGGTTTGGTCGCCGCTGCAGAACTGGCTGATCGCGGGAAATCGGTCACGATTATTGATCAGGAACCCGAGGGTTTTCTGGGCGGACAAGCCTTTTGGTCGCTCGGCGGATTGTGTCTGATTGATACCCCCGAACAACGCCGCATGGGCGTGTGCGATTCACGTGAGTTGGCCCTGCAAGACTGGATGGGCAGCGCACAGTTTGATCGCCCAGAAGATATGTGGCCGCGCAAATGGGCAGAGGCCTATGTTGACTTTGCCGCAGGCGAAATGCGCCCTTGGCTATATGAACAGGGCATGCGTTGGTTCCCCATTGTGGGTTGGGCTGAACGCGGCGGCAGTTTTGGGTCAGGTCACGGCAATTCGGTGCCGCGGTTCCATCTGACGTGGGGCGTGGGCCCCGGCACGCAAGAACCGTTTGAAAGACGCGTACGTGAGCACGAAGCGGCCGGACGTATCGCCCTGAAATTCCGGCACCGCTGCTCCAACATCATCATGGAAAATGGTGCCGCCAAAGGTGTCGCAGGTGAAATTCTGGCCCCTGACACAGCGCAACGCGGTCAAAAGACCAACCGCGACATCGTAGGAGATTTCGAGTTACGCGCCGCGTCGGTGATTGTGACGTCCGGCGGGATCGGCGGCGATTTTGATCTGGTACGCAAAAGCTGGCCGGTGGATCGGTTAGGCCAGCCGCCAAAGGAAATGGTGGCCGGCGTGCCGGCACATGTTGACGGACGTATGGTTTCAATCAGTCAGGCGGCGGGGGGCAACCTGATCAACGCGGACCGCATGTGGCACTATTGCGAGGGCGTTAAAAACTGGGACCCGATCTGGCCAAACCATGGCATTCGCATTTTGCCAGGGCCGTCGTCGATGTGGTTTGATGCCAACGGAAATCGCTTCCCGCCCCCCGGATTGCCCGGCTTTGACAGCCTTGGCACATTGAAGATGATCCAAGATACGGGTTTTGATTATTCATGGTTCATCACGACACAGAAGATCGTCAAAAAAGAATTCGCCCTTTCGGGCTCCGAGCAGAACCCCGACTTCCGTGATAAATCATGGAAGGAAGTCCTGAAGCAGCGCATCTTCAACAAGGCTGCGACCCCCGCTGTCGAGGCGTTCAAAGAGCATGGGGAAAACTTTGTTGTGGCGGATACGCTGCGCGAACTGATTGCAAAGATGAACGGCCTGACCCCGGGCGATTTGTTGTCGCTCGACAAGATCGAAGCCGAAATTCGCGCACGCGATGCGCAGGTAGATAACCCGTTCACGAAAGACGTGCAGATGATGGCGATCCACGCCGCGCGCAATTACAAAGGTGACCGTTATCAGCGGACGGCAAAGCCGCATAAAATCCTTGATCCGGCGAATGGTCCATTGATCGGTGTGAAACTCAACATCATCACGCGCAAAACGCTTGGCGGTCTGCAAACCGACCTCAACAGTCAGATGTTGGATACATCGGGTGCTGTGATTCCGGGTCTATTTGCAGCGGGCGAAGTCGCGGGGTTTGGCGGTGGCGGTTATCACGGCTACAACGCGCTTGAAGGGACGTTCTTGGGCGGATGCATCTTCTCGGGACGGCAGGCCGGCCGCGCGGACACAATTGCCTAATCGTCGGTCAGGTAGTGCGCGAGATATCCCTCAAGCATGGTGAAAAGTTCGGCTGAATAGGGCCGCGATGTATCGCGGTCCGGCTGGGCCGCGATCAGATCTTCCATGGCAAGCGCAACTTGTACGGTCGTATTTGCGACAACGGCTGGATCGCCACCGTGAAACCCGTCCCCTCCTTGCGCCCAGCGGGCCTGCAAGAATACCACCAGCTCATCGTGGTCGTCATCTTCGACAGCGATCGTCTCCCGATTGGCCATGAAGCGCATCAGCAGGGGGCGATAATAAGGATGCCGCGCAATATATTTGCGTTGCGTGGTCAAAACGGCACCAAGCCTGTCGCGCCACCCCGGATAGGTCTGTTCGTCCGCAAAGATTGTAAAAAGCGCCTCGCGCAGTTCTGTTGCCGATTGCAGATAGAGTTCCCGCAAAAGGTCGTCGAGGCTGGGAAAGTACCGATAGATCGAACTGACAGGAATGCCGGCACGTTTCGCAATAACTGTCGTCGACAAATCTTGCAGCTTGTCCGTCGCCAGATAGTCGGCCGTTGCCCGCAGAATATCATGAACCCGGCGTATGGCGCGTTCTTGCTGCGGTGTATCACGGCTACGCAATGGTCCAAAAGAAAGTGCGCTCACACTCCAACCTCCCGTAACACCCTCTAAGACGCAATCGTCCCTGCATATTCACAAACTTCTAGCACTTTCACAAGCCGAGCCACTTCATTGAAAGCGTTGACGACCAGGATCGTGTCACGCTCTGATGGCCAGACAACGCTGGCCCGGACGCGCGCACCGCCAAGCGTGTCAGCCACGCTATCGAGTAACCCTGTCTTCCCCGCACCTGGCTCGGCGTGCGCGGGATACTTTGCTGAAACTTCGCTTGTTTCACTCAATTCAGCTGCAAGGAACCCTCAGAATTTGAGATGGACGCGACTTGGCGGTCAAATGGCCATCGGCTCGGGTCCGCTGGCCAACTATTGATGGTCGCGTTGGGTCGGAATATGGATTTCACGCAATTTCTGGATCAACGCAGCGGGGTTGGATGTATCGTCCATGACCTTGCCTTGCGCCAGCAGAGCCCAAAGCCAGTAAGGAGAGAGACGTGAAAGCATGTCAGTTGCCTTTCGTGGGGCGCGGCTGTGCGCGCTTGATCAGGGTTTCGTCGTTGAACGGGTCTGTGCGCAGTTTCCTTCGCGTTCAGGCTGTCAGCGAGGTAAAATAGTTGTCCCACGATTGATGTGGACGCCCGGTGACAGCGGCATAATCGCCGGAGCGGTCGTAGACGCCTTTATGGATGCCTTCGTAGATGCCGCCGATGATCGGGCCGATAAAGTCGCCCAATTCAGCGCTGCGATCGGCGACGAAATCCTCGGCCGTCATCTCGCGGTAGCTGAGGTTGGTGCCGAAGGCGCTGTTCAGATAGCTTACCAGCGTTTCCTGCGTGATCGGCGTACCGTTAAGGTCGAATGTGCCGCCGTTCAGGTCATCCTTTGTCAGCAGCGCGGCATAGGCATGGGCCAGTTCCGAGCGCGTGGTGTATCCGCATTTGCCGCTCCCCGCACTGTTGGCGATCTCGCCGCGCGCGTTGTAGCTCTCGATATACTCAACGTCCGGCTCGATATAGATCCCGTTGCGCCCGATGGCCCACTCCAGACCGCTGGCCTTGATATCCTCTTCGGTCTGGCGGTTACTTTGAACCACCGGCGAAAACCGCGTGCCCTCTTCGGGGCCGACGATGCTGGTGTAGACCAGCTTTTGCACGCCCGCCACGCGGGCAGCGTTGATCACGTTGCGGTGCTGCTGGATGCGGTCTTCGGGCGGGGCCATGCCGGAGACGATCACCAGCGCATCGACACCCTTGAGCGAGGTTTCCAACTGTGCGGGCTCGTCATAATCGCCCGGGCGCACTTTGATCGCCAGATCGGTGACATTCCCGGGCGTGCGGGCAAGCCCGATCACGGGTACATCGCCCGCCAGGTCGATAAGCATGCGGGCGATCTCGCGGCCAAGCTGGCCGGATACGGCGGTTACAGCATATGTCGTCATGATAAGTCCTCACTACTCGGAATGAAGACAGAGCCTCGGGCGGCTCTGCCACAGGGTTTTCGTTTAGCCGTGATAGGCGCGGCTCACCGCAAAGCTGTCCTCGAACCAATGCCACAGCACGACCTGACCATCGCGGACCTTGGAGCGCAGGGCAAAGTTGAATTCACCGATCTCTTTGCCTGAATGAGGCGTGACGCCGTTCATCTTGCCAAAGACGGCCACCGTGTCACCCGAGGCGAAGGCATCCGTGTTTTCCCAAAGCGTTGTTTGCAGGTTCTCGGAGAACACGCCGAGAAACGCGAAGATGTTTTCTTTGCCTTCCGCGCCGCCGATCCATGGCAGGGAGGCGTCGCCTTCGTTGTGCCAGACCATATCATCGGCCATCAGCTTACCCATGGTCTCCATGTCACCCGATCCCATAGCGCCCATAAAGGCCATGACGGTATCAAAGCTGGCTTGTGTCTGTTCGTCCATTGTCTGTGCTCCTGCGTGTTGTCCAAGAATGATCGCGAGCGATGCGCCCAGCGAGGTTTTCAGTAGTATTCTGCGGTTCATCTCGTGCTCCTTTGATGCCTCCTTTTGTCTGACGTCAGCACCCGTGGGACAGATTTGAGGATTTGAATAACGGAGGATTTCTGGTTCATCTTATCGATTAGGAGATCAAGATGACGAAGAAGCCCCAGACATCGAAAGACGCCGCCGACAAGGTGGTTAAGAACATCCGCCGCAAGACGCGGCAAACCTATTCAGCTGAAGTGAAAATCCGCATCGTCTTGGCGGGCCTGCGTGGCGAGGAAAGCATCTCGGTGCTGTGTCGCCGGGAAGGTATCGCTGAGAGCCTATATTACAGCTGGTCGAAGGAATTTCTGGAAGCTGGCAAGCGCCGGTTATCTGGTGATACGGCACGACAGGCTACGTCGCCCGAAGTGAAGGAGCTGCGCTCGGAGTCGCTAGCATTAAAGGAATGCGTTGCCGATCTCACCCTTGAGAACCGTCTGCTCAAAAAAAGCATGACAGGGGCTGGGGAGTTCGAGGAATGAGATACCCTGCGTCCGAGAAACTGGAGATCATCCGCACCGTTGAGGGATCACACTTGCCGGTGAAACAAACCCTCGACATGCTGGGCATCCCGCGCACGACGATTCTATCGATGGTATGATCTCTATATTGACGGCGGCCTGGATGGACTGGCAGACCGATCCCCACGTCCAGGATCGGTCTGGAACCGCATCCCTGATGCCCGTCGTGATGACCTGATCGAGTTCGCGCTGGAACATGAAGCGCTGACCACGCGGGAACTGGCCGTCAAATACACTGATGAGAAACGGTATTTTGTTTCTGAATCATCAGCTTATCCACTGCCCGACAGGGTTATGCGCAGCATGACCCCGAGAGGGGCATTCTCAAAGCAGCGGACCTGATAACAGCACCTGACTATGTGGTCATTAAAGCGGCCGAGGAGTTCAAAGACAAAACCACGACCATCAACGAGATGTGGCAAACAGACTTCACCTACTTCAAGATCATTGGCTGGGGTTGGTATTATCTGAGCACGATCCTCGATGATTACAGCCGCTACATCATTGCGTGGAAGCTTTGCACCAACATGCGTGCCGAGGACATGACAGACACGATCGAACTGGCGCTGACGGCGTCTGGTTGCGACCAGGCGGTTGTGCGTCACAAGCCACGCCTGCTCAGCGACAACGGTTCATGCTACATCTCCGGCGATCTGGCCAAGTGGTTGGAGGATCAAAAAATGACGCATGTTCGGGGCGCACCATTCCATCCGCAGACCCAAGGCAAGATCGAACGCTGGCACCAGACCATGAAGAACCGGGTTCTGCTCGAAAACTACTACTTGCCCGGCGATCTTGAGCGCCAGATCGGTGCCTTCGTCGAATATTATAACAACCAACGTTACCACGAGAGCCTGAACAACGTCACACCAGCCGACGTCTACTTCGGCCGCGACAAGGCCATTCTCAGAGAAAGGGAAAAGATTAAGAAACAGACAATCCGCCAACGCCGCTTGCAACATCTAAAACAAGCCGCATAATCAATCACACATACGAGCCAGAGCCTCTAGTGTTCAAACCGCTCTGATGTCCCATTTTATATGACGACGGACAGTCTGCGGTTTCGAGGTATCTCGGCGCGCCCGTCTCGGGATTGCGCGCAAGGAACTGAGCTTCCTGGAGAATTGTACGTACGGCGGTTGTTTTGCCTCCCCCGGGTTCCTCAATCAAAATGACCCCGCCGGTTTCTGACCTGCAGTGTAGCGACAAGGCTGTGCTGTTTGCTGTCCCTCACTATCGACTTCGAACAGGCGGTAGATGTGCTGCTTGAGCTGATGGTCGCGTTCTGTGGGGATATGGATTTTGCGCAGTTTCTGGATCTGCGCAGCGGGGGTTGTCGTATCTTCCATGGCTTGTGCTCCTGAAAACTGGGGTGAGATCAATGGGCTGTTGCGCGCAGCGTGGTTTTCACGTGTCATTCTGAGGTTCTCCGAAAAGAAAAAGTTGCTGTTGACCGGAGGCCGTTTCAGAGGCCTGTAACCGGCTCGTATTCGGAATGTGCGTTCGATGTTCTCACTGCGGAAACGCGCCATACCCGGCGGCATAGAATTTTTTGCGGCTCGCAGGTAGGAAAATGCTGAAATTGCCCGCCACAGCGATCAATAGAGAAATAAAATCAATTACTTACATACACACCGCAGCAAATCTCAGAAACTCATCTGCATTTGCAAAATTGTGAGGTTTTCCGATTTTGCCACCTTCACACCAGCCGCATTCCGGCTTCAACGAGAACATTGGCCAGTTTCCAAAAGCACGAAGAAGAAAATGTGACGAGGCTGAGTTTTATCTTGGGGCACGTGTACTGGTCAGAAGAATACTGGTCGGTAGGGTCTGCAACAGCTGCTCCAAAAGTCACAACAACCTCAGTAGCGGGTTTCATCATTCAACTGACGAGGCGGTGACTCGCAAACAATGCTCGTTGTAAGGTTAAGTGGCGACGAAAGGGCTACGTAGCTAACGACCCAGAGCCGACATTGCCGCAACCTTGCGCTGCCGCAAAGTGACTTCAATATCATGGTCATTCAATAAATTAGGTAAAGCAATTGACGAACTTTGGCCGCCGCAGCAGGTTCTCAGGACAAATTGGCTGCGTTATTAACTAATGAACGATGGATATCATGTTACCGCAAGCAAGATGTCAGGATACCAGACAACACACCACCCACTCGGAGGAGTTCGACTTCATGTCGAGTTTCCACGGCGGCGCGACACAAAATACTCTGCACTGATCCATTTGGTTTATGACGTCGAACAGTCACCTTTTGCTGGACGCCTATTCTCGCAATCGGCGCATCGATTTCCATGTTGTCCAACGCTGAAACGCCAGCAGATTGCGGGACAAAATCGTCGGCAATTTGTAGTGGTAAAATTCCCATACCGATCAGGTTAGTACGGTGGATACGCTCAAAGCTTCGTGCGATGACGGCTCTGACCCCCAAAAGCGCCACCCCTTTGGCCGCCCAATCGCGACTCGATCCCGTACCATACCGCTCCCCCGCGAGCAGCACTGCATCTTGCCCGAGCTGTGCCATCGCCTCCGCAGCTTCAAACACCCGCATAACACGTCCATCTTCGAGGACGGTATCGTCAGGGGCCAACCCATCCTGTAGATAGTTGCGCACCAGTTTGTTGGTGAACAATCCCCTAAGCATCACCTCCCAATTGCCGCGGTAGGCTGCGTAAACATTCAAGTCATCACGCTTGGCACCGTGAGAGACCAACCACTTGCCCGCGGCGCTATCCGCAGAGATCGCCCCCGCCGGAGAGATATGGTCAGTCGTGATGTCGTCGCCCAACACCATCAGTGGCTTTGCCTGGTAATGACCCAGACGCGATTGTTGCACGGCTGATGCGAATTTCGGGGGCCTGAGGTAGCGCGAAGCCGCGTTCCACGGAAATTGGCTCTGTCTTGGCGCATCTATCTTGTTCCAGGCCGCACTTTGGCTTGCACCGGCAAAGGCGCGGGGCACATCATCTGCACTTTGCGCCTTGGCCACAGCCACGGCTATATCCTCTGCATCAGGCCAGATGTCGGCCAAAAAGACGTCCTCCCCGTCCGTTCCAACCCCTAATGAATCCCTCGCAATATCCCCTTTCAAATCGCCTTTCACGGCATAGGCCACGACCAAGGGCGGAGACGCAAGAAATCCAAGATCAAGCTTGGGGTGCACCCGGCCGGGGAAGTTACGGTTGCCCGACAGAACAGCGGAAACCGCCTTTCCGTCATTTAGCGCAAGCTCGATTGCGTCCGGCAGCGGGCCTGAGTTTCCGATACATGTGGTGCAGCCAAAACCGACGACATCAAACCCAAGCGCTGACAGATCATCGGCCAGACCGGCCCGTTGCAATAACGCCCGCGCTGAGGGCGAACCGGGGGCGAGGGATGTTTTGACCCATGGCGCCGAAGTCAGTCCTCTTTCCCGTGCATTTCGTGCCAGAATGCCAGCAGCAACAAGAAGCGATGGATCAGACGTATTGGTGCAGCTGGTGATCGCAGCAATCGCCACTGCGCCGTCGGGGGGGCAGCTTTCATCCCTGCCGATGTGTCCAAGAGGTCGCCCGATTGCATTCTCTATCCGCGCTTGGGCATCGCGGGGCGCGCATCGGTCTTGGGGCCGACGTGGGCCGGCGATGATCGGCGCAATGGTCGATAGATCGATCTCTACCACCCTGTCGAAATCCGGTGCGGCATCCGGATCGAACCAAAGGCCCATGGCACGAAACGCGGGCTCGATGAGCGCATAACGGTCCGCACCCCGGCCTGTTCGTGCAAGATAATCGACCGTTGATTTGTCCACCGGAAAATATCCGGTTGATGCGCCGTATTCCGGCGCCATGTTTGCGACAACCGCGCGCGCATCGGCACTTAGGGTCGCAACCCCGGGGCCAAAAAACTCGACGAATTCGCCAGTCACCCCAATTTCACGAAGCCTGTGCGTCACTTCCAGCGCAAGGTCAGTTGCGAAGCTTCCGGCGGGCAGGCACCCGATCAATCGCACGCCGACTGTTTTCGGCACAGCGAGCGATACCGGCTGGCCGAACATGACGCTTTCGGCTTCAAGACCGCCGACACCCCATGCCATGATCCCGATGCCATTGATCATCGGCGTGTGGCTGTCTGTTCCCAATAACATGTCGGGATGCGCAACACCGTCTTTGCCAACCTCCAACACGGTGGCAAGCTGTTCGAGATTGATTGTGTGCATGATCCCGGTCCCGGGCGGATGCACCCGCACCCCCTCCATGCTTTCAGACGCCCATTTCATAAAAGCATAGCGCTCGGCATTGCGGGTATACTCGTTCTTGGCATTTGTCTGGAAAGCGCCTGCGCTCGCATATTGATCTACGGCAAGCGAATGATCCACCGATACATCAACGGGCAAAGTCGGGCTCAATATAGCGGGGTTACCACCAGCGGCGGCGACCGCATCGCGCATCGCCGCGATATCCGCTAGCGCCGGTGTGCAGGTCGTGTCATGCATCAATAACCGATTGGGCAGAAAGGAAAACTCGAACCCCCTGTTGCTCGGATTACGCATCGCTTCCAGCATCGGCTCAACCGCGCCACCCTTCCTTACGTGGTTCTCGCACAACAGCCTCAACACCATTGGTAAATTCACCAGCGCCTCGCCCAGAATTCCGGGCAGATCTATGACCTGCAGGCCTGAATCCCCTGCATCGACTGATACATTCTTCATTATCCACCCTCAGACTTTTTGATGATCCATGACAGCAAAAGAGGGGCCAATACCAAGGCAAGCATGACCCGAAAAATGTGGTGGACCCCAACGAAGGCAACGTCGCCTCCGATGCTAAGCGCGATGATCGACATTTCCGCCAACCCGCCCGGCGAATACGCAAGTACCAGACCGACAGGATTCACCCCGACTGTGCCCGCGACCAGCAACGCCCCGCCAAAAGCGATCCCAATTTGCAATGTGACAACCAGAATAGCCGCACCAAGTGCTGCCATCAGACTCTTCACAGAAACCCCTGCAAACCGCCCACCAACATTGATCCCGATGAATACCTGAATGACGATGGTGATCGTTGGGGGAACGTCGAATGCCGTCAAACCGCTAAGGTGCAGCACTGCGCTGACCAGCATCGGTACAATCACAATCGGCGCTGGAATCCGCACCCTGCCCCGCGCCAAAAGACCCGCAAGGATACAGATTGCGATCCAAAACCCGTCCGTCAAACTTAGCCCGGTAGACTTGGTCGAAGCCCCCGCCGCTGGCTCAACCGTGGCGATCAGGCCAATCAGCAGCGGGATCACCAAAATCGCCAGCGAAATGCGCAGCGCGTGGACAATGGCCACCTGTGCCTGGTCTGCGCCTTCACGCTCTGAAAGCAGGACCATCTCTGCGATACCACCCGGCATGGCGCAGAGGGCGGCCGTCACCGGGGCGAAACGCGCAACGCGGCGAAGGGCAAAAAAACCGACACCGAACATAACCCCGAGCAACAGTATCAGGAAAAGTAGGGTCACCCACCATGCGCCTAACGACGCAAACAGTTCATGCGTGAAGGCCGCGCCCAGCATCAATCCGATGGCAGCACGGACCACGTCCAGCAAAAGCACAGGCTTGCGTATCGGCAGCTGCATCAATGATGCACTGGCGGTCACGATCATAGAGCCGATCATCCACCCCAAAGGTATGCCCGTCAGAGAAACGAGCCACCCGCCGGCACCTGCCAGAATAACGGTCGCCAAGATCGCGCCGAATGAACCAAGATGCGACTTCAAACCAGTTTCTTTTTACTGAAAAGCACCCCGTCGGCGTCCCCATAAACCCAGTCATCAGGCTCAAAGGCGACGCCACCAAAACTGATCTTCGTGCCTACCTTGCCCCAGCCTTCCTTGGCGCTTTTGACAGGGGACGTTCCAAGGGCGAAAACCAGTGTGTCCATCGTGTTGATATCCGCGCTATCACGAATTGCGGCGTTCAGTATCAGGCCCGCCCAACCGTTTTTGATCGCGAGCTCCGCCAGCATATCCCCCAACAAAGCAATCCGGGTCGAACCGCCCCCGTCAATCACAAGAACGCGGCCCCTGCCTGGAGTTTCCAACTGCGCACGCACTTCGGTGTTGTCCTCAAAACATTTGACCGTCTGTATCTGCCCCGCGAAATGACTGCGGGTGCCAAATTGGCGGAACGGCAAATGAACCAAGGTTAAATCGGCGGCGTGATCATCGATCAGATCAGCAGTTTTCATATGCACTATAGTCCTTTGAATGTGTTGTTAAGCTCGGTCACCTGATCGGGTGTCAAAAGGCGCGTTTTACGCCCTTCCAGTGCGATCAGAAGTTTGGCGGTTTCTTCTAACTCTTCTGCCGCACAAACGGCTGAAAACAGATCTTTACCGCTGACGACAGGGCCGTGATTGGCAAGCAAGGCTGCGGAAAAATCACCCTTCAGATCACGGATCATATCCCCCATTTTGGGATCCCCCGGTTTGACATATGGCAATAGTTTCACCCGCCCTACACGCATCACAACATAGGGTGTCAGGGGCGGGATACAGTCATCAGGATCGGTATCCGCAAGACATGACAGCGCCGTCGCCCATGTGGAATGCAAATGCACAACCGCCCCAGCCTGCGGCCGCGTTTCATAGAACGCCTGGTGCAAGAAGACTTCCTTTGAAGGACGATCCCCAGACACATGCTTGCCAGAGGTATCAACCTTTGAAATCCGGTCGGCCTCAAGCGATCCAAGCGTCGAATTGGTTGGCGTCATAAGGATGCCATCTGGCAGTTTGGCAGACACATTGCCTGCACTGCCTACCGAAAATCCCCTGTCGAACAACGACTTACAAAGGCGCACCATCTGATGCCGAAGTTCTGTTTCCTGCTCGGTCATGATCGCCCCTCCATCATCCGTAGGGCCTTGGCAAAGAAATCCGCTGCCCCGAAGTTGCCCGACTTGAGCGCCAACACCACAGATGGTCCATCCCCCAAGGTCAGGATCGGAACGCCGGGGTCGATCTCTGCCCCGACCGTCATTGCCGCTGTGCCCAGAGCGTCGGTGACCGCTTGGGCGACCGCACCGGATGTTTCTCCACCCGCGACAACAATGCGCCGGTATCCTTTTGAAACAAGCGCCTTAGCGGTATCGGCAAAGAGGTTATCCAGTTTTTCAGCAACGGCTTCGCGCCCATACCGCGACTGGAGCGCGAGGACCTCATCAGGTGAGCCGGAGGAATAGGCCAATGGTGCCCGCCCCTGATTTGCATCGTAGAACGCCACCAATGTTTCGACCGTAACACGGTCCTCCATCACCCCGGGGACATCAATGGCCAGGGTCGGATGCGCCTGCGCGTGCAGATCAACCTGACCACGGGTTGCGCCAGAACATGACCCGGCCAGAATGGCCTCCGGCCCACTCACATGGGCCGCATCTGCCGCCCGTGCGTTCGACTTTCTGCTCTCAATCAGGTTGCGAGGAAGCCCCAAGGCAATTCCCGATCCACCGGTAATCAACTTGGCATCAGCAAGGGCCGCCCCGAGCGTCAACAAATCTGCGTCGCTGACAGCGTCCGCGACAACATAGCGATCCGTCGCGCCATTGATCGCGTCGCGGGTGGGTTCAACACCTTGGGAAACGATCGAAAGCGGGATGTGCCCGACGCGAGACTTCGTCTGAAGGCGCAAGAAACGCCGCAAGTCCGGGTCCGTCATCGGGGTGAGCGGATGGTGCTGCATACCCGACTCGCTGAGCAGCGTGTCGCCGACAAACAAATGTCCTTGGTAAACGGTTCGCCCCGTGGTCGGGAAAGCCGGGCACACCACGACCCCGGTCGCGTCAAGCGCTTCGGCCAATGCATCAGCCACCGGCCCTATGTTGCCCGCAGGTGTTGAATCAAACGTTGAGCAATATTTGAAGATGATCTGTTTGCAGCCCTGCGCCTTAAGCCAATTCAGCGCATCCAGACTTTCACGCACCGCCTCTTGCACAGGCGCCGAGCGGCTCTTGAGCGAGACAACGCCCACTTCGATTTGCGGATCCGCCGGACCATTAGGCACACCTGGATATTGCGCGGTGCGCAACCCACCTTCGGGCTGCACGCCTTTGGCAAGGGTGTTGGCGATGTCACTCGCCCCCGTGAAGTCGTCTGCAATAACGCCAATCAGCATCATTTGTCCTCTCTATTTCGCGGCAATGCGACGGCGCATTTCCTGAATCGCCGACTCTGGACTGGTGAGCACAGGAAGGGTGACAGATTGCCGAACTGCCTCTGCGGCACCCGCCATAGAAAACTGCGCCAGCAAGATGACATCAGCCCCCTCGATAACGGCAGCAGTCTGGGCGATCAGCTGATTATGCCGGTCATTGTCGCCTGCCCGTTTTGCATCCAGCGCGCCGTCGCAAAAATATGATGTGATGCGGGCGGCAATCCCTCGTGCCGCGGCCGTTTCTCGAAACTCTTCTTCCATACCGTCTGCGGCCGGTTGGAAAGTATAGATCATCGCAACGCGCTGCCCTTGCGCCAGCGCGGCATCAAACATCGCTTCGTTTGGGTTCATCACTGGTATATCGCTTTGCGCATTTGCTTGGGCAATCGCAGGCCCGAAGGCCGAGCAGGTAAACAGAATCCCGTCAGCATGGATTGCTTGTGCATATTGGCTAAGCGCCTTGATGCGCTCTGACAACTCCGTCGAAAGCGACAGGGCTTTTGCACGGTCAACCGAAAGCCCCTCCTCCAGAATTGATATCGTTTCTGCCTCCGGCCAAATGGATGCTGCTGCCGCCTCAATTGGTTCGATCGCGACCCGCGTGGCATGGATCAGGGCAATGCGTGGTGAAGGTGTCATCATTTTCTGCTTGCAAAGGGTGGTGGCGTCGCATGATGCAACGCCACCAGTTGGTGCGGGTCTTCAACCCGCGGGGAGGATCCTTAGGCCGCGATGGTTGCGCCCACGAGTTGTTGCGCCACAAGAGAGCCAAACGCGTCACAGTTCACGTTCCCGCCAAGGTCGCGTGTCCGCTTGGATGGATCGTCGATGGTTGCGTCGACGGCCTCGGATATGGCTTGCCCCGCGTCCATGAGTTTCTGAACACCGCGCTGTTCGCCCAGCCAGCTCAGCATCATCGCCGCCGAAAGGATCAACGAGGTCGGGTTCGCGACATTTTTGCCTTGGATGTCCGGCGCTGAACCGTGTTGCGCTTGGGCACAGCACAGGCCTGTTTCAGCATTGGCATTGATCGAACCCGCCAGTCCGAGTGACCCAGACAACTCTGATGCCAAATCGGACAGGATATCGCCATAAAAGTTCGTCGCGACGACCACATCATAGGCTTCGGGCTTGCGCACCAGCAGTGCTGCATAGGCATCGACGATGATCTCTTCGGTCTCAACCTCGGGGAAGTCTTTGGCGACTTCGCGGAAGCATTCCAAAAACAACCCGTCCGTCATCAAGAAGGAGTTGGCCTTGTGTATCGCGGCGACCTTTTTTTTGCGTTGCATAGCCAGCTTGAAAGCTTCACGGCAGATCCGCATCGACCCGTGACGGGTAATTTTGCGCACCGACAGCGCCATATCAGGGTCAGGCATCATTTCACCGACCCCTTTGAACATGTTGCGATCGGGATAAAAACCTTCGGTCGCTTCGCGCATAATCACCAGATCCATGCCCGGTGCCTTGTTCGGGATGAAATCGCGGGTCCGCGCCGGACGGACGTTGGCATAAAGGTCCAGCCCGATCCGGAACCCGGCAGAGACGTTGCGCCCCCCTTCGGCCAAGGCTGGGTAGTCCATGTGCGATTGCGTACCAAGGATTACACCGTCAAATTCATTGCGTGCGCGGTCCAGCACGCTTTCTTGCAGGGTAATCCCGTGCTTCTTTAGGCTGTCAAAACCCGAAATCACCTCTTCAAAAGTTAGCCCCAAATCAAACCGCGTGTTGGCGGCCTCGACGACTTCAAGTGTCGCTGCCATGATTTCAGGGCCAATGCCATCACAGGGCAGTGTCATAATACGCATCTTTAGTCTCCTTAGATCGGCACTGTGGCCGTTGTCATTTACAAGCCGGCTTAGTCGCCGACGAATTCTTCTTCGTTGCGTGCAGCTTCCATGCGCTTTTTCATCCGGCGGCCCATCAGCATGGGCAGGACGAAACCGGTAATCGCGACGCCCCAAAGGATGATGGCAAGCGGACTGCCAACAAGGATCAACCAGTCGCCATCCGAGATTGTCATGGCACGACGCAGGTTCACTTCCATCTGGTTGCCCAGCAGGATCCCGAGGATCACCGGAACAAGTGAGACATCAAGCTTGCGCAAGACCCAGCCCATGATGCCGAAGCCAACCATCAACATCACATCAAAGCTGGAGCCCGTGATGCTGTAGATGCCAACGAACGAGATCATCGCGACGATGGGCATCAGGATGCGCGTTGGCACCATCAATACACGGGTAAAGATGCCAACCAGTGGAATGTTCATCGCCAATAGGATAAAGTTAGCGATGAACAGCGACGCGATAAGCCCCCAGACAACATCCGGATTTTTCTGGAAAAGCAGCGGCCCGGGCGTGATGTTCAGTTGCAACAAGACGGCAAGCAGAACGGCTGTGGTGCCGGAACCTGGCACGCCAAGGGCAAGCATGGGAACAAGTGCTCCGCCCGAGGCTGCGTTGTTACCCGCCTCTGGTGCGGCAACGCCGCGCGGGTCGCCTTTGCCAAAGGTCTTGCCATCCCGATCGACGGTCTGCTTTTCGAGGGAATAGGCCAGGAATGATCCCAAGGACGCACCCGCACCCGGTAGGACGCCAGAGAAGAAACCAATGCCCGTGCCCCGCGCCATCGAGGGTATACAACGCTTGATCATAGCAAAGTCAGGCATGATCCGGCCAACCTTTGTGGCCTTGGCCGAACCAACAGCCCCACCGCGGTGATGCTCAAGGAAGATGAACACCTCACTAAGGGCAAACAGGCCCACGATGGCGATCAGGAAATCGATACCGTCATATAGATGGATATGATCAAAGGTGAACCGTTGCGACCCTGTCTGCGAGTCGCTGCCGATCATTGCAATCCCAAGGCCAAGAGCTGCCGCAAAAGCCGACTTTGCCTGATTTGTCGATGAGATGCCGCCAAGCGTCGCAAAGGCGACAGTAAAGAGTACGAAATATTCGGCTGGGCCAAACAGCAGGGCGACCTTGACCAGCTGCGGTGCAAGAATAACCAACCCACATGTGGCAAAGAACGCGCCGACAAAGGATGCAACACCGGACAGGGACAGTGCCTCTCCCGCTTTGCCTTGCAGGGCCATCGGATAGCCGTCCAGACAGGTCATCATGGCCGGTTCATCGCCGGGAATGTTCAGCAAGATCGAGCTGATCCGGCCACCATACATCGCGCCATAGTAAACACTGACCAATAGGATCAACGACGCAACAGGCCCCAGACCCAGTGAAAATGCGATCGGGATAAGGATGGCCACACCGTTCGCGGGGCCAAGCCCCGGAAGCGCGCCCATAAGCGTGCCAAGAAAACACCCCATGACTGCAAGGAACAGATTTTGCGGGGTTAGGGCGATGGCAAAGCCATCGGCGAGAAGTGCTAAGGTATCCATGCGCTGACCTCCTCAGAAACCAAGTGGACCTTTGGCCAACGCGAGGCCGAGGATCAGGTGAAATACGACGTAAATGCCAACAGATGTGCCCAAGCCAACGACAAGCGACCAAAGCGGTGCGGTCCCCAAACGCCAGGTCAGGTAGGCCGTAGCAAAGATCGTGGAGATCACGAAACCAAGCTCTGGCAATGCAAAGCAGTAGGCGAACATCACCGCCGCAGCGAAAACGATTTCCGTGAATTCTCGCATGTGTGGCCAGTCGGGTTCGTCATCGGGGCGCAGGATAAAATACAGCGAACACAGCGCGATGATTGTGCCAACGATATAGGGAAACGCTCGCGGCCCCACCACATCGACCATAAAGCTGTCTTTGATTATTGATGCGGCCCAGATGTAGAAAATGGCCAAGGCCAATCCAAAGCCGCCGAATATGCGATCACTCATGCTTGCCTCCCCAAGATGTGAGATTGGCCCGAACTGCCAAAGCCGTCCGGGCCGGATTTTTCAGATTTTATTCGATGATGCCGATCTCACGGGACAGCTTTTCGATATCGGCAATGCTTCCTGCAACGAAGTTGTGCATGTCATCGCCAAAATTGTTGAAGGGCGCGATTGCAGCCTCTTCCAATGTGGCCTGAAACCCAGGATCTTCCGCCATTGTCTGGATCGCATTTGACCAGAACTCTTTGGCCTCATCCGATGCACCCGCCGGCATGTAAAGACCACGCCAGTTTGCACCCACGACATCATAACCTTGCTCGCGTGCTGTCGGGATATCGGGAAAGTTCTCAAGGCGTTCGGGGGCCATGATGCCGATGATGCGGATATCACCAGATTCCAGAAAACCGAGCATCTCGGAGAAGTCACCCGAAAGCGCCTCAACAGAACCCGAAAGCAGCCCCGTCATTGCCTCGCCACCGCCATCGAACGAGACGTATTTCATCTGGGTCACATCTTCCAAGCCGGCCTCACGCGCGACAAGCATCGGCTTGATGTGGTCAAAGCTACCAACAGAGGAACCGCCTGCAATGCCAACGGAGCGCGGGTCTGCGAGGATCGCGTCCATCATTTGCGTCAATGTCTCGAATTCGGAGTCAGCACGAACAGCAATCGCGCCATATTCCGCGCCGAACGTAGCAAGGAAGTGAACGTCGTCCTGGGTCGCACCCTCATAAATGCCCTGCGCGATACGGGCGCTGGTGCTCATAGAGGCGGCGACAATCAGGTTATTGTCTTCGTTGCGCTCTTTGGTGACATGCGCAAAGGCTACGCCGCCTCCGCCACCGGACATGTTTGTGACCTGCATGGAATCTTCGATAACGCCAAGATCAAACAAGTAGCGTGCCGTAGTGCGGCAGATAAAATCCCAACCCCCACCCGGGTTGGATGGTGCGATGCACTGGGGGCTTTCCGGTTGAAAATCCTGTGCTGTAGACGCTGTTGCAGCAGAAAAAGTCACTGCCAAAGCGACGGCGCCAATACGAGTGTATTTTGCGAACATCTTGTGTCCTCCCATGTTTTGTCCTCCGTAGTGCGAATCTCGCACTGGGGTTATGATTGCTTATTTGCACACAAAAAGCCAAATGAAATTTGCTCTTTTGATGCCAAAAAGCCAAATTCTGGTATCCACAACTCAGCAAGGGCACCTAATACGTTGAAATACATAGAGATTCGTAAACCCATGGGATTCATGCTGCCGTTCTCGACGCCAAGACGCCCACGAAACCGGCCCGAGAGAGCCGTAGCGGACTCAAATACTTGGCGAAAACAACCCATCTTCGGCCACCTTTCGGTTTTTACCATGTGCAAAACCAAAAAATTGGACTTATACTTAAGCACCGATACAATCTGCAAAACAGCTACGACCGGCACTGGAGATCATGATGGCAGCACGAAGCAGCGAGCTTTCCAAGAATATATCCAATCGGTTGTTGCACGACATCGTCTCTGGAACCCTGTCTGGGGGTCAACATATCAGCGCCCAGAATATCGCAGATCGTTATGGTGTATCGCGCACCCCCGTAAGAGAGGCACTTGAAAGCCTGGCGATCCAAGACGTTTTAATCCGACAGCCCAACCGAGGTTACTTTGTCGCAGACAGTCTTCCGGCTTCGTATCAGGACGGATTGGCAGATTCGGCACCAACAGATACGGACGACTATCAAACATTTGCGAATGACTGGCTGACGAACCAGATCCCCGAAGAGGTAGCTGAACATTTCCTACGGCAGCGATACGGCTGGACCAAAGCCAAAGCCGCAGATCTGCTGGTCAGGGCCGTTCGCGAAGGTTGGGCAGAACGCAAAGAGGGATACGGGTGGCGCCTTCTGCCCGTGGCCAAGACACCAGAGGCATTCGACGAAATTTACAGATTTAGAATGGCTATCGAACCCACGGCCATGCTGGAGCCTTCTTTTCAGCTTGATCACAAGATCCTTGATGAACAGCGACGCATTCAGGAAGGCATGCTAAACATGGATTTAAGCAGCACACCTGGCGAAGCTCTTCTTCAAAACGGTGCGCTCTTCCACGAGGAACTTATCAAACTATCGGGAAATCCCTTTTTCTACATGGCCCTTCAAAGGGTGAACCGGATGCGCCGTTTAATGGAGTATCGCGCCGAAGTGAACTGCGAGCGTCTGATTGAGCAATGCACCGAGCACTTGGAGATCCTGTCATATCTGGAATCAGGCAATGTCGCAGATGCGTCTTACAGGATGCGACAACACCTGAGTGGTGCCCTCAAGCGCAAATCCCCACTGGCACGGAACTGGGCACACGATACGGAGCGAAACGATGAACATCTCTGAAACACGGGATGTGAATTTTCGATCAATCGCCTTGGTCGCCCACGATCTGAAAAAAGACACCATGATCGAGTGGGCACGCTCTCACAGATCGACATTGGCTGTATTCGATCTTTACGGCACGGGAACCACCGGAGGACGGCTTGCCCGCGAAGTGGATTTGGACGTTACCTGCCTTAAAAGCGGGCCTCTCGGCGGGGACGCACAAATTGGGGCGATGATAGCCGAGAGGCGCCTCGATGCTCTGTTCTTCTTCATCGACCCACTCTCGGCTATGCCCCACGACGTCGACGTTAAGTCCTTGCTAAGAATTGCAACTCTTTACAACACGATCCTGGCGATCAACGAAGCGACCGCATCTCGCATTATCGCTCAGTTTCACCACGGGCCTTAATCAGAACATCCGGGGAATGGGGGTCAGACCTACGTTCGGCGGATCAGTCAGTACCTGGCCGGAACGGCTCAAGCACTTCGACATCGACGGTCAGGATACGCGCAAACCGTTCAGTGTCGTCGTTGTTCACGGTCCAGTTATGCCGCGTCTTCGCCACCAGCTCGCTTCCATCGGGCAAGATGCCGGCCCAATCGAAATCAACAGTCATTTCATACGTGCCGTCAGCATTTTCCATAACTGAAAATTCGCTGATAACATGCGTGCTGGCCGCAACTTGCGACCCAGGACCTGCAAGCCAGGCTTCAAATCCCGCAAAGTCGGTGATTGCGCCAGACGAGAAGTTAAGAGCAAATCCATCCGCCAAAATTTCACGAACGGGTTCAGGGTTGCGGGACGGATCTTCGATCAGCGCTAACCAATAGTGTACCAGACTACGCAGGCGATTCTCGGCATAGGCATCGACGAATTCATCAGCTGTACCATCCGAGTTTTGCGCGATTGTAATCTCGGTAAATTTGGGCAGCACACTATCGGTAGGGGCCAGTGCCATTGTGTAGGTCAGGTCAGCCGTCCGAATGCCGCCATCCTCCAGAAGGCCCGCGTTAAGGTATGTGATATCTGCGGTCAGGGCCATTGACCCGTCATCATTGATGCTGACCTGAACATCGCGGACGTGGTGTGCATTTTGCCAGCTTTGTGGAAGCTGGCTTACCCTCTGCGCATATTGCTCATGCCCGTTTGCAACCCCCAAACCCGAGGTCACAACGACGTCTTCGGCAAGGATATCCAATGCATTGTCGATCCCGCCTTCAGCGCGTTCATAGACCTGATACCAACGGTGATATTGCGCCAGCGCGCCGTGTTCCAAATAGCCGTTTTTGATCTGTGTCGCTGTCATGTCATCTGCCAATGCCGTTGTTGCGGTGGTAAATCCGAGAACCGTCGCGAGCGCGAGGGAGGTTAGAGTGTTCTTCATGTCTTACGTCCTTTTTGAACTGTCAGTCGGGTAAGTTTCCAAAGAAAGGCTTTGCCGCGACCGACAGCCAAACACGCTCGAACACCAGTCCAAGCGTTTCTTCAGAAGGTTGTTCACTGGCCAAAACGCCTGCGCGGGCCAATTGCATTGCCGGGGCAATCAGCAGCGTCGTAACCGTCGAGACGGGCATGCCCACGATCGCGCCCTCATCTATGCCACGCTGGATCAGTGCTGCGATTTCAACCTGCATATCCGCTACTTTTCGCGCCTGTTTTTTGCTCAGGATCTGCGCCGCGCCTGCATATTCGACGAACATAAAGTCCATCGGATGGGCCGCCACAAATCCGAACAGATCAAACCACATTTTGCGGATCATGGATTTGGCGTCAGGGTCGCCCGCCGAAGACATCATAAGGGTATGAATTTCGGCCTTGATTTTAAGAAAGACCTTCCGAAGCATATCTTCTTTATTCTCGAAGTGCAGGTAGATCGTTCCAGCGGACATGCCAGCGCGTTTGGCAACGGCCCCGACCGAGGTTGCACCGATCCCCTGTTTCGCAACCTCCTCAACAAGTGCAGTGCGTATTTTTGCCTGTGTGGCTTCGGGCGTTAGGCGTTTCAAATCGGAACCATTGGAGTAATGAATATTCATTTCCCATTTGCCTGAGTGCGATGGGTCATGTCAAGGCAGCACCCCGACTTTCGGCGGGGCCCGATGCCTGACAGCTACTTTTCATAAAATTCGCCCATGCCCGTTTTGCGTATGCACCTAAACACGACGGGATGCTTGCATAGCCTTCCCTCTTTCATGTGCTCTCAATTTCGTGACTTGCGCAATCTGCCTACCTACTGATAGGTCAAGACATGAAACTCAGGAGAACATACCCATGAAGATTTACGACATCGAAGGATTTCCAAACCCGGCCCGCGTGCGCATCGCGCTTGCCGAGAAAGGCGTTTCCGATCACGCGGAGTTCATCGCCGTAGACGTCATGAACGGCGAGCACCGCACCGACGCGTTCAAAGCAATGAACCCCGATGCGACTGTTCCCTGCCTCGAACTGGACGACGGGTCCCACATCGCGCAGTGCAATGCGATTATCGAATATATCGACGGCGCCTATGACGGCCCTTCCCTGACCGGCACAACGCCGAAGCAACGCGCGCATATTTCAATGATGAACGCCCGCGCCGAGGCTGGCTTGCTGAACGCTGTCGGGGCCTATTTCCATCATGCGACACCAGGGTTGGGTGCCGAGTTGGAGACATACCAATGCGCTGAATGGGGAAATAAGCAAAAAGAGGTCGCAGCCACGACGATGGCTTACCTCGATGGCGTTTTGGCCGATAATGACTATGTTGCGGGTGATCGTTTTTCGTCGGCAGACATAACGGCGTTTGCGGGGCTGGCCTTTGCGGATTTTGCCAAAGTAGACATTCCGCAATCTCTAAAACACCTTCAGGCTTGGCGCGCAAAAGTCGCCAAGCGGCCATCCATCGCGGGTTAAACGCGCGCCTTCACGACAAGGAATTGATCAATGAACTTGAATGCAGATTTCGACAGTCCCGTAATTGTCCACTCTGACCAGTTGGAATGGCAGGCCTCGCCCATGAAGGGCGTGGACCGGCGTATGCTGGACCGTATCGGCGGCGAGGTGGCACGCGCCACCACCATCGTCCGTTATGCCCCCGGCAGCGCATTTTCGGCGCACACACATACGGGCGGTGAAGAGTTCATCGTGCTGGAAGGTGTGTTTCAGGATGAGCATGGCGATTTCCCCGCCGGCACCTATGTGCGCAATCCCCCCACCACATCCCACACCCCCAGTTCGGCCGAGGGCTGCACGATCTTCGTCAAACTGTGGCAGTTCGATATGGACGACCGCACGCAGTTTCGCAAAACAATGGCGGAAGAACTGGCCGCACCCGTTAATGGCGTGGCCACTGCAATCCTGCATAAGGATGACCGCGAGGTCGTCACCTACAGTCACATTGATGCGGAGGCGACGCTGACATCCCAAGCACAGGGCGGCATTGAGGTGCTGGTTATTGACGGCAGCATCACTGTCGGCGGCGACGTGCTGCACAAGAACGACTGGCTGCGCATGCCGGATGGGGAAACCCTGTCGGCGGTCGGCGGACCCGAGGGTACCAAATTGTGGATCAAAACGGGCCACCTGCCCTTTGCAAAGGCGCCGCAGGCGTAAAGGATGCACACCGATACCCTTATCATCGGGGGCGGGCTTGCAGGGCTCTCCCTTGCAAGCCGCCTGACGGATCTCGGCCACAGCTATATCTTGGCCGAGGCCCGAGACCGTCTTGGCGGGCGGATCGCGGCAATCCGGCATGAAGGTGCCACTTTCGATACGGGGCCCACGTGGTTCTGGCCCGGTCAGCCGCGCATCGCAAAACTGATCCGTGATCTGGGGCTGACGCGGTTTGATCAATACGCCCAAGGCGATCTGATGTTTGAGAACGCGCAGGGGCAGCCCCAACGTGGTCAGGGGTTTGCCTCGATGGAAGGCTCCTTTCGTCTTGAGGGCGGATTGATCCGGCTGATTGACGGCCTGTCCGCCAAGGTAGACGCAAACAATCTGCATCTATCCGCCCCGATCACGACGCTGACCCGCGCGGACGGCATCATCACCGCGACCTATCGCGATGGCCGTACCGTGAGGGCCAGCCGCGTGGTGCTGGCGCTGCCCCCGCGGCTGGCGGCACAGATCACCTACACCCCCGCCCTGCCCGACCAAGCGCTTCAGGCGATGCAAAATATCGCCACATGGATGGCAGGTCATGCCAAGGCCGTCGCGATCTACGACCGCCCCTTCTGGCGCGAAGCCGGATTGTCGGGCGATGCCATGAGCCGCTTTGGTCCTCTGGCAGAAATCCACGATGCATCACCCCCGCAAGGCGGCCCCTTTGCGCTGTTCGGTTTTCTTGGCGTGCCCTCTCAGGCGCGAAAGGATCAAGAGTGGCTGCGCCAGCAAATTACGGCACAACTGATACGTATTTTCGGACCGGATGCAGGCGCGCCGCAGCGCCTGGCGATCAAGGATTGGGCCTATGATCCCTTTACCGCCACCGCGCTGGATCAAAGGCCCCTCTACGCCCATCCGCATTACGGCCTGCCGACAACACTCAGCGGGTTATGGGACGGTAAACTGATCTTTGGCGGTACAGAAGTCGCGCCGGAATTTGGCGGCTACCTTGAAGGGGCTTTGGAAGCCGCCGAAAATGCGTTAACCCAATTGAACAGGCCTTAAAGGTAGAACCAAACGTGCAACCCGATACCAAAACAACACTGCTGGATATCGCTGAAAAAGCAGCGCGTAGTCGCGGCTTCGACGGGTTCAGCTACGGCGATCTGGCGCAAGCTGCCGGCATCCGCAAGGCATCCATCCATTACCACTTTGCCACCAAGGCGGTGCTTTCCGCCGCGCTGATGGATCGCTATCACGCATCGGTCGAACAGGTCTGTACTGAGATAGAGGCAACGCACCAAAACGCCGCCGACAGGTTGGCCGCTTTAGTGGCGTTCTATCGCAATGCCTTGGGCGGCGGCGAAACATTATGTCTTTGCGTGGCTTTCACCATCAGCCGTGATAGCCTTGCGGATGAGGTGAAAGACAAGATCGTCGCCTTTCGCGCCATGATGACCACATGGATCACAGCCCTGTTTGAGCTGGGCAAACAAGATGGCACAATTTCAGCGATAAGCGCCCCTGAAGCGGAAGCACACGCAACCCTCGCCACGCTCGAAGGAGCACATCTCGCCGCGCATGCAGAGCAAAACCTCACCGCGTTTGACAAGGCGACAGAGGTGCTTCTGGCCCGCTGACGTCAGGCAGGCCCACACCTGTCAGAAAAACTATTTTGACCTGCTGCCCTGAATAACGCGCGATGGTTGATAATGCTCGGATGACGGCCAGGCCCCGTTCGGCCCAGAACTGAACAAGCGGTCCATAGCCGTCCTTGGACGGGATGTAGTTCGAGGGACCGAAGCCATGCGACAGGATCACGATGGGCAGGTCCTTCCCGGCAGCAGGTGCTGTCAGGCGCAGCTCAAGCGGCTGACGGCCGGGCATCGGCAGAACGATCGGCGTATAGGCGACGGTGATCTCAGGCTCTGGTGTCGGCAGGGAGCCGGAGAGAGTGATCAGTCTGTTCATGGGTGTTTTTCGTTCGAGAGGGATATCAGCATCGGACGCGTTACGCCGTGGCGAGTCCGGCTTCGCGGAACCAGGTTTCTGCGTCCGCGCCCGCAGGCAGCTTCATGGGCGCGGTCTCGTCCGTGACGGCACGCCAGACAGCCTGAGCGACATCCTGCGCCTCGGTCTTCTCGGTCGCGGACTGAAGGCTCTGAGAATAGGCCTGCACGAAGGGGCCGTAGGCCTCGGGCACATCCATGCCCATTCGCGCCACTGCATTGCGTCCGAAGGATGTCGACGGCGCACTGCCGGGCAGGACCAGCCGGGCACGTATGCCGAATTCAGCGGCCTCAAGCGCGAAGCTTTCGGTAAAGGCATTCAGCGCGGCCTTACTGGCGCTGTAGATCGACAGCGCAGGCAATGGGCGCAGCGTCACGCTGGAACTGACGTTGACGATAACGCCACTGCGCCGCGCGCGCATGGCGGGCATCACGGCGCGGGTCATGGCCATGGCACCCAGCACGTTGATCTCGAACAGCTCACGGGCCCGGGCGATGTCAGCGCCTTCCAGCACGTTGAGCATGCCGACACCAGCGTTGTTCACCAGCGCATCGATCTGGCCCGCGTCGGCAATCGCAGCCGCAATGCTTTCGGGGTCGGTGACGTCCAGGGCCATCACCTGCATGCGGTCGGACTCAGGCAGCCCTTCGACGGAGGGATTGCGCATCGTGGCGATGACCTCCCAGCCCTGATCGAGGAACTGCGCGGCGATGGCCTGACCGAAACCGGAGGAACAACCGGTGATGAGGATACGGGACATTTGAGGTCTCCTTGTCTTGTGTGACAGAGAGATAGACGGCAGCGTTCGGCCTTGGTATACATAGAAGTCCAAAATCATTAATAGATCGTCCGAACAGATGCTCGACAGCCCCTTAGATCCTCTTTCCAGTGTCGTCACCCTGCTCAAGCCTGCGGTCTCCATCTCCAAGATGGTCGAAGCCGGTGGCCAGTGGCTGGTGGAGCGTCACGACATGGTCAGCCCATTCTACTGCGCGATGGTCGAGGGGCGGTGCCGGCTGCACGTCGCCGGGCGCGATCCGGTCACGCTGAGGGCTGGTGATTTCGTGCTGATCCCCCATCTGCAGGGCTTTACCATGTCCAGCGAGGTGCCCCCGCCGCCCCACGTGCCCCGCCTGCCGCTTGAAACCGGTCCCGGACAGTTCCGGCTTGGCGCGACTGAGGCCCCGGTCGATATGCGCGCCCTCGTCGGGCATTGCCATTTTGACACGCCGGCCAGGAGCCTTCTGGTGTCACTGCTACCGCAGATGATCCATGTCTCTGATCAGAACCGCCTGACGACCCTGGTGCCCGTGATCCACGAGGAGACCCGCGCCGACCGTCCGGGGCGCGGATTGATCCTTGAGCGATTGCTGGAGGTCCTTCTGATCGAGGCCCTGCGCTCTGATCAGGCGACGACCCTGCCGCCCGGGCTACTGCGCGGCCTGTCGGATCCGCAGCTCTCGGGTGCGTTGCAACGCATCCACGCCGAGCCGGGCAGCCCGCTTTCCGTTTCAGAACTGGCGAAGGCCGCCGGCATGTCGCGCTCCGGCTTTTTCGAGCGGTTCCGCAGGCAGGTTGGCCGCGCGCCACTGCAATACGCCATCGAATGGCGCATGGCCCTGGCCAAGACCTTGCTCCGGCAGGGCGGGCTGACCATTTCGGAGATCGCCATGAAGGTCGGATACGGGTCCGCCAGCGCCTTCGGCCTGGCCTTTGTCCGTCACGAGGGCCTGTCGCCCGGCGCGTTTGCGAACAAGGGCAGCAGTTAAGCTGGATACCGCCCCCGACGCCTGTCACCAATCCTCAGGCACTGTCGAATTTGGGCTCACAGCCGCCATTAGATCAGTCGCAGCATTTGCGTCCAGCGGGTTGATCCGCCCCTGTAGGGAGCGGCCCAGAGCCGCCTTCCACCCGCCTCGCAGATGCAGCACCGCAGCTTCACCATACCAGCCGTTCGTGCGTCGCGCAGCATTTCCGGAAGGCGAGGGTCTGCTTTGCGGACTTTGCTGCCATTAGACAGCAGCGGCCTCTGTAGATCAGTATTCTTTCCGCCGCATCTCGGATGCAAGGGAGTAGGAGATCTTAGAACGTCAAACCGTCCAAGCTCCAGCACTTTCAGCCGCGAAACTCCGAAACGACCCCGGCGCAGTTCCAGTCAGCTGCACGACGCCAGCCGTCGTGCGATCTTCGGCCCCCGTGCGGATCGTCTTGTCCATATTCGCGAGCATTCGGGCGTAATCGGTCGGCAATCCCTGTGCCTCGAAACGATCGGCCAGCTCCTTGGTAGAGAGTGCGACATGACGGATCGTCCGGCCCGTCACGTCCGACATTATCCTGGCCGTATCCTCATAGCTCAGAACCCCGGGGCCCGTGAGAATTCGGTCGTCGTTGAGCGGCGTGGTGGAGGTCAGGCAGGCCACAGCGGCGGCCGCGATATCTTCGGCGTCGATGAAGCCGACACGGGCAGTGCCTGTGGCGCTGTAGATCGCATTTTCCTCGCGGACCGTGTGGGCGTGCGGCCCGTCCGAGAAGTTCTGCATGAACCAGGAAGGGCGCAGCACTGCCCATTCCGGGGCGGTATCGGCCAGCCAGGCATGAACGCCGCCCATCATTGGGCCACCACGGTCCAGCATAGATGAACTGAAAAGCACGAAGCGGCGCACCCCACGCTCCATCGCGCTTTCGAGGTTGGGACGCATGACGTCGAGGTGGTCGGTGCGATCCGTCGGTGCCACGAGATAGACTGCGGAACAGCCCTCGAACGACGCCGCGGAGGCCGCATCCGCCCAGTCGAAGAAACGATCCCGCGCCCCTGTAGGTGTGCGGGTGCCGACGGCGACCTCGGCCCCGCTGTCGGTCAGACGATCCACCACTCGCTGTCCCGTCTTACCCTTGCCGCCAATGACGAGAATGTCCTTACCCATTCGCTTTCTCCCCGGCATAGGCCATTGCTGCCGCCTGCGCGCCCCCGAGGGCGGAAAGCGCAACCAGCGGGTTCCAGTAGTCGCGATAGCGGCTAATGCGACCGTCGCGGAGGGTTACCACGGAAATGTAGTTTTGATCATAGGGCAACCCGGTGGAAATGCCGGATCCCTCACAGGAGAATTCGAGGATCACGGTGTCGCCCGACGGGTGAACCGCATGCAGCGTGAACTCGCTCAGCTTCAACATCGGCTCAAGCCGCATCAGATGATCGGCAAGGGCTGCCATGCCGTCCAATCGCCGGGGAAGCCCCTCCGGGGCATAGGGAAATTCAAAGACGACGTCCTGAGTAAAGAAATCCGCCATTTCTTGGCTGATTGTCAGGCGGGAGCCAAGGGCTCCCCGTAGAAGATCGGAAAAACTGTCAAACTTGTCGTTCATCGGAAAAGCCCCTATGGATGGAACGCTATCGTATCGACCATTTAGGAGTTCCACGGATGAAACGCAACCGTTCCGACGAAAAAATACGACGCGTTCCGTCTGGGGCGGCTGTCCCGCGTGCCGAACTGACAGAGGCGCTTTACCGCGCTTTCTTCGAAGAGTGGGCCGACCGCGGCTTCGCGGCCCTCAGTCTTGAACGGGTCGCTGCGCGCGCGGGCGCTGGCAAGGCAGCGATCTATCGACGGTTCTCGTCGCGCCTGGCTTTCGCCGAGGCGGCGGTTTCGACGCTTGGTCTGCGGATCACATTACCGGAAGTTGAGGGCGCCACGTTGCAAGAGGACATCCTTAATCTGCTAATACAGACGCGCGTGGTGCTTCGGCATCCTCTGGTCCGTAGGATCCTGCCGGATCTGCATGCCGAAGCCGCGCGATCGTCCGAGATGCGTGCAATCAACGACCGGGTGGCGCAAGCACGGCGGGAGCGGGCAGAGGCTCTTCTGGACCGCTGGGTGCACCGAAGTGAACTGCCTGAAGACCTTGACCGGGACCTCGCGCTCGATCTGCTCGTCGCTCCTCTGTACTGGAGGATGGTTGTCCGGGGTAAAACACCGACGATTGCGAACCTGGAGACGCAGAGCCGCGCGATCATAGCTGGCCTGACTGCCTTAGGAAGGACGGCCAGATTAGACTGAAGGTGTGATGACGGAAACTTCCGCTTGCAGGTAAGTACGGGCTCGAAGGTGCCTTGCGGCGCTGGAGCGCGCCGCGAAATCACCTTGATGGGGCTACATGGCGCCCGAACGGCCCATGGCGGACCTTGTCGGCTTCCGCATTGAAGGGCCGTTCTGTGTCCAACTTGTGGGAAGCAGAATGAATGCGACATAGTCGGTTCATGGATCGAAACAGCCTGTAGCAATAGGATTATGATCAAGAATGTGTCGCCATTTGGAGGCGTGTAGGGCACGACACCACATATGCGGACATTCATGCCGACCTTGGTTTCAAACGAGAAAAATCTCTCTGATCGCGGCAATTACATGCTGGACCCCGCGATTGTTCGATTGGCGTGTGTGGCTGGCCAGATGCAAGGGAAAGCCACTGACCTCAATCGGCGGAGCAAAGCTGGTCAAAAGCGGATGCGCGTTTTGATCAAACCCGTGTTTGGGCAACATCGCGATATGATCTGTGTGCGCCAACAGCGACGGGACAAGTTGGAAGGAGGGCACAACCGCACCGACACGGCGCGACCGCCCGATCGCCGCAAGCTGAGCATCTAAAGGGGATTGCGCGTCGCCTGTCCCGGACATCAGGACGTGCGGGTATGCCAGCCACGCATCAAGATCAAACGCCTGTGCGGCAGGATGATCGCGCCGCATCGCAACAACATATGTCTCATCAAACAGTGTGATCTGTTCGATGCCCTCAATCTGATCTGCAAAGACCGAGACGGCAATGTCTGTTTCGCCACTCAGCAAATCACGCGCCGCTGCCGTGCTGCCGTTCCAGGGTTGGAAAATGGGGGTCACCCCCGGAGCAGTGGATTGTAAGGCGGTCAGAAGCGGCCCTGCGATCAGGAAAGTCGGATCGTCTGCCATCGTGAGCCGCACGGTTTGATGCAAGCTATGCAAAGGCGTTTCCGGCGGATCAACGAGGTCATTCAACTCGCCCAGAACGGATTTAAGAGGCCCCCGCAGCGCTTCCGCGCGCGCGGTCCGCCGCATTGCGCCGCGTCCGCGTTCAAGCAACGGGTCGTCAAACAGATCACGGCACCTTTGCAGCGCATTCGATACGGCGGGTTGAGAGAGGTTCAACCGATGCGCCGCGCGGCTGACATGGGCCTCGTCCAAAAGCGCATCCAGCACCACGAGCAGGTTCAAGTCGATTGATCTTAAATTCATAATATCAATAATAGACTATATCTTATATCAGTTGGAGTTATTTGTTTTTCGGATCTACGTCTTGGTCAAACGAACGCAAAAGGACTGCGAGAATGACCAAGACTCTGCTACTTATGTTCCACCGCGATATTGGAAAATCTGTTGCCAATGCGGCTTTGTTTCGCGCGGCGCAAGGCATTGAAGGCGTGACCGCGATCGATGTGCAGGCACGCTATCCCGATGGGCATATCGAAATGTTCACGGATGCCGCGGCTGATGCCCAACTGCTGCTCGGGGCCGACCGCATTGTGCTACAGTTTCCTGTGCAATGGTATGCGACGCCGTCCATTTTGAAGGCTTGGCAAGACGCCGTGCTGACGCGGATGTATTACATTTTCCCTGAGACCGAAGGCGACCGTCTTGCAGGGACGCCGTTGATGGTGGCCGCGACTCTTGGCAACGTGGCCGAAGCCTATACGCGGTCAGGGCAAAATCATTATTCGGTCGACGAAATTTTCACCCCGTTGAAAGCGATGGCGCATCGCTGTGGCCTGCCATGGCATGCGCCACATCTGACGTTTTCAGCGGACAAGCTCGATGACGCCCCATTGGCAGCCGCAGCACAGAGCTACACCCGTGCGCTTCAAGCATTCATCGCGACCCCACGGGTTGCCCAGTCGGCAGAGGCTTGAGCCATGACCGCAGACACACACGATACCTTCGTCGCTCTCGACCGTGGCACGCCCGCCCTGTTTGTGTGGTCGGCCCGATTGCTTCCCGTCGCCCTCGCGGCTCAGTTCTTTCTCGCCGGACAGTCGCTCTTCGCAGACTTGCCGTGGTCCATACACGGCACGGTCGGCGGCTTGGCCGGTGTGCCAATCGTTGTCATAGCCACTATGGCGTTCGCCATTGGCTATCTGCGCGGGTTCGCATGGTGGGCTTTGGGCGCTCTGGCGCTCTACGGGGTTCAGATTACGCTGGCCGCGGGCAGCGCGACCATGCTTGCGCTGCACCCGTTCAACGCAAGCCTTTTGCTGATCACGGCCCTCGTTTTGCTGGCCAAGATCGAACGCCGACGCGCCTTAGGCACCTAACCCGCAATACCTGTGCGATTGCCGCCCTGCACGTTGCAGATTTCTCAACCCAAAGGATGCCAAATGACCAAACCAGACCCCGTATTCCCGTCAGGCCGCCAAGACCTGTATGAAACCAACCGCTATTCTGCGGCCATCCGATCAGGCGACTTATTGTTCGTTTCAGGCCAAGTGGGAAGCCGTGAAGATGGAACACCAGAGCCCGATTTCGCGGCACAAGTTCAGCGCGCCTTCGATAACTTGACCGAGGTGCTGCACGCCGCAGACTGCTCCCTCAGCGATATCATCGATGTCACAAGTTTTCATACAGATCCCGAGGCCCAGTTCGGTGATATCATGGAGGCGAAGGACCGCACTTTTCCTGAAAAGCCTTACCCGAACTGGACGGCCGTAGGTGTGAATTGGCTCGCCGGGTTTGACTTTGAAATCAAGGTGATCGCTCGAATTCCCGGCTGCGCTTAGGTCGTGATGCTATTAATGGATATAGCGTCAAGGAACCGGGTCGTGTGATTGGGCAATCAAGATGAATGTACAGAAACCGCATTAGGTACCGTGGTCTGAGGGCTGCCAATGATATCTGCACAGGCAAGGTCTGCGTTTCTCGACAGAAGACATCGGTACAAACCGCGGCGAAGGTCAGCTTTCCTCCTTTCAAAAGGCAATCTGGCCAGACACGCTGTAGCAGCAGCATCGTCTATCAGTCTGGCATTTGTTGGTGTTTGTTTTGGTTCGGCCTCACCGGAGTTTCCGGATCTTCGCGGGCTCAAAAGGGGGCCCGCGCAAGATCTGGAAATCAGGTGGGAAGGCAGCGATCAGAGTATATGAGGCATTTACGCTACAAAACTTGCAGCCATTTACCCCAGTCACTGCTGTTTACGGTACACTGACACGGCCATCTGCTCGATGCCCACTGCCTCTTGTCCCGCCAATTCACGCTTTTTAGGTCTGTTTTGGCCAAATTATCCATTCGGCCAAAACCATTTAGATTCAGTGCGTTAGGCACCTACGGCAAAACTAATCCCGTTTCGTGGCAAACAAAACCGGGGGTTTTGGCATAACTATGCCCGCATCGATAACAACAACGCTCACGCCCCATCACCCGCACTTGGAGTAACCGCAGGACCCACATGTCATGCACCCTTCAACCATGCGCAAATCAAATTGCCCGCAGCTCGAACACGCTTTTCCACGCGGCGCGTCCAAACCTACGACCTTCGCCTGAGGGTCTGTTTTCAACCCCATGCCCTCGCCCGCAATAAAGCCGGTGGCGATCAGATGCTGTTCGATCACACCGCCGATGGCGGCCAGAATGGAGGGGATGTATTTTCCACCCATCCAAGCGCCACCGCGCGGATCGAACACCGCTTTCAATTCTTCCACAACAAAGGAAACGTCACCGCCCCGGCGGAACACGGCGGAAATCATGCGGGTCAGGGCAACGGTCCAGGCAAAGTGCTCCATGTTTTTGGAGTTGATGAACACCTCGAAGGGGCGGCGGTGGCCGTTCAGCACAATGTCGTTAATCGTGATATAGATCGCGTGCTCGCTGTCGGGCCATTTCACCTTGTAGGTGTTGCCTTCCAGCTCTTCGGGACGGTCAAGGGGTTCGGACAAAAACACGACCTCACCGCCCTCTTCCACGGGTACGGGCTTGTCCGCCTTGGTGTCTTCGGACACGCTCAATACCGATCCTGTCACATCGTTGGGACGGTAGGTGGTACAGCCTTTGCACCCTGTGTCCCATGCTTCCATGTAGACCTCTTTGAAATCGCCAAAGCTGATGTCTTCGGGGCAGTTAATCGTCTTGGAAATGCTTGAATCCACCCACTTTTGTGCTGCGGCCTGCATTTTAACGTGCTCCAGCGGTGGCAGGGTCTGGGCGTTGACGAAATAGTCTGGCAAAGGCGCGTCACCGTTAAGTTCGCGCCACAGCTGTACCGCGTAATCGACAACTTCTTCCTCGGTGCGGCTGCCGTCTTTTTGCAGAACCTTACGGGTGTAAGCATAGGCAAAAACCGGCTCGATCCCCGAGCTGACATTGCCCGCATACAGGCTGATCGTGCCGGTGGGCGCGATGGAGGTCAACAGCGCGTTGCGGATGCCGTGTTCGCGGATCGCGTCGCGCACGTCGTCATCCATCTGCGCCATGGTGCCGGAGGCAAGGTAAGCTTCGGCGTCAAACAGGGGGAATGCGCCCTTTTCCTTGGCCAGTTCGACAGAGGCAAGGTAGGCCGCCCGCGCAATCGCCTTCATCCAGCTTTCGGTTTGCGCTGCCGCTTCATCAGATCCGTACCGCTGTCCGACCATCAGCAGGGCATCGGCAAGACCGGTCACACCAAGGCCGATGCGGCGTTTGGCCTGCGCTTCGCGTTCTTGCGCCGGCAGGGGGAATTTCGACACATCGACCACGTTGTCCATCATGCGCACGGCGGTAGCGACCAGATCTTGCAGGGCATCCTCGTCCAGATGCGCGTCTGCCTCAAACGGCTTGGCCACCATCCGCGCCATGTTGATTGAGCCGAGCAGGCAAGCACCATACGGCGGCAGCGGCTGTTCACCACATGGGTTCGTCGCGGCGATGGTTTCGCAATAGCTCAGATTGTTCGCTTCGTTGATCCGGTCGATAAAAATCACCCCCGGTTCGGCGTAGCTATAGGTCGCCTGCATGATCGTATCCCACAAGACGCGCGCTTGCACGGTGCGGTACACTTTGCCGTCAAACACCAGATCCCATGATGCATCCGCCTTAACGGCTTCCATAAAGGGATCGGTAATCAGCACGGACATGTTGAACATCCGCAGGCGCGCGGGGTCGGATTTGGCGGCGATGAAATCCTCAACATCAGGGTGATCGCAGCGCATGGTCGCCATCATCGCGCCACGACGCGACCCGGCCGACATGATCGTGCGGCACATGGCGTCCCATACATCCATAAACGACAAGGGACCGGAAGCGTCTGCCGACACGCCCAGAACATCCGCCCCTTTCGGACGGATGGTGGAGAAATCATAACCGATGCCGCCGCCCTGCTGCATGGTCAACGCCGCTTCTTTCAGCATGTCGAAAATACCGCCCATGCTATCTGGCACGGTGCCCATGACGAAGCAGTTGAACAGCGTCACACGGCGCGCGGTGCCGGCACCTGCCGTGATACGACCGGCAGGCAGGTATTTGAAATCTTCCAAAGCTTCAAAGAATTTGCCCTCCCAGTGATCGGGCTGATCCTCGACCTGTGCAAGATCGCGCGCGATACGGCGCCACGTGTCCTCCACCGTTGTGTCGCGCGGCGTGCCGTCGGCGTCTTTGAAGCGGTACTTCATATCCCAGATTTGTTCGGCGATGGGGGCGGCAAAGCGGGTCATGGGGCAGTCTTTCCAAGCTATGGGGCGGGCTGAGGCATTAGCATAGGCACGCGCAGGAGATTCGGGAACGGCAAAACGAGAAGATGTTGGGTGAGTAACAATTGATCCAATCCCGCTATATATTGTGGATTGGGCTCGATCAACCACAACATGCGGGAAAAATTCAATTTGTATCACTTGTGAACCTTCTCAGAAAATGCGACAGAAAGTAATGAGCAAAACTGTTAACCTGATCAAACTTTCCGTTGGCACCGAAAGCGTCGAAGGCCTGGCCGAATGGCATGCCAGCAAGCAGGCTCAAACGCCAGACGGGCTGCCCCGTCACGTGACACGAATGTGGCCAAAACGCGAGGCCGAAATTCTAAATGGCGGGTCGATTTATTGGGTCATAAAAGGATCGATCCAATGCCGTCAGGTCATCAAACGCCTAGACGAGGTGATCGGCAGCGATGGCATCCGCCGCTGCGCAATCGTGCTGGAACCCGAACTGATCCGCACGCAATCCAGTTTGAAACGCCCGTTTCAGGGCTGGCGTTACCTGACACCGCAGGATGCACCGATGGACCTGCCGGAAGGCCGCGAGGCAGAAGAGGCCCTGCCCGTCGAATTAAACCAGGCCCTTGCTGAAATCGGCGTGCTCTAGGCGACATCGGCCGCGTTAGGTCAGCCGTGCCAACAACGTCTCCAGCACGGCGCTTTCCTCTTTATCCGTATCGGCGGTGCGGCTGCGCCACAATGTCGCTTGCGATTGCAAAACCAAAGCATCCCCAAGCACCTTCAAGTGATTGGCGCGCAATGTCTCACCGCTTGAGGTGATATCGGCAATCGCTTCCGCAGTTTCATTAGCAACAGTGCCTTCGGTCGCACCCTGACTATCAACCAAGGCATAATCAGCAACACCGTGGGCCTGCAAAAACTCGCGCACCAGACGGTGGTATTTTGTCGCGATCCGCATCCGGTGACCGTGGTTCGCGCGAAACGCTGCTGCTGCGGCATCCAGATCGTCCAGCGTATCCACATCCACCCAGCAGTGTGGCACCGCAATGATCAGATCCGCATGGCCAAAGCCCAAAGGTTCGACCGGTTCGACCAGTTGTTCCCAAAGCGCCAGCTTTTCCTGAATCAAATCCGTGCCGGTCACGCCCAGATGAATACGACCCGCGGCCAGTTCGCGCGGAATTTCACCGGCTGACAGAAGGATCAGGTTTACACCGTCGATCCCGTCAACACGTCCGGCATATTCACGTTCCGATCCCGTGCGCTCCAGCGTAATGCCGCGCGCGCCGAACCATTCGAACGTCTTTTCCATCAGCCGCCCCTTGGACGGCACACCCAGTTTGAGCGTCATGTCGCGCCCTCCAGTTCCAGCATCAAATCGGGACGCATTACGCCACCCACCGCAGGGATCTCGCCGCCCTGCCCCAGCTGCCGTGTCAAAGCGTCATAGCGCCCACCGCTGGCGATGGCCGGCAGATCGGCGCGGCTGTCTGCGCGGAAACCAAAGACGAAACCGTCGTAATACTCCATCGACGCACGGCCAAAGCTGGCCTGAAACTGCAACGATTGCGTATCTACGCCACGGGCAGCCAATGCGGTTTCGCGTGCGGCAACACGATCCACCGCATCCGTAATCTGTGGCAGGTCCACACAAAGATCATAGAGCCGTTCCAAAGCGACAGGCATCGTCCCCTTGAGATCAAGCAGGACCCCGATCAAGTCAACTTCCTTCGCGGAAATTGGCGGAGCCTTGGCATCCGCCCGCAGCGCTGCGATCCGGTGCTGGATTTCTGTTTCCCTGCGTTTCCCGATGGAAGGCGCATCCGTTGTCGCCTTGCCCGCAAGCAAAGCCTTGCGGGAGGCAGGCACCGGTGCACGCCCCGCAAAACGATCAAGCAGTTGGCGAAACCGCTTGGGCCGCCAGATGTGGCGCATCAGTGCGTTCTTGCGCGCTTTGGTGGTTTTCAGCGCCGCCACAGCCGCCATCAACACCCCGATGTCACCGGTCACCGGCGTCACTGGCAAATCGCGCAGCGCTTCCGCGATCAGGGCAAACACCTCTGCATCTGCCGCCGCCGGTCCCTCGCGGTCAAACACCTCGTATCCGACCTGCACAAATTCGTTGGCGCGGCTGGCATTGCTTTCCTGACGGCGGAAAACTTCGCCAGCGTAGGTATAGCGTGCCGGTTCCGCCCCATGCGCCATGTGCATCTGCACCACGGGCACGGTGAAATCGGGCCGCAGCATTTGTTCACCACGCAGCGCGTCAGAGGTGACATAAGCCCGCCCGCGAATATCCTCGCCATAAAGGTCCAGCAACGTATCCGCCGGTTGCAGGATCGGTGGTTCAACCAAGGTGGCACCTTGCGCCTCGAACATCATGCGCAGTTCGGTGGCGCGGGCCAGTGTTTCAGAGCGTGTCGGCATCAGCTTTGCGAGTCCAGAATGGCGCGCACCTTGGCGACCAGTTGATCGCGCGGGACCTCGTATTGGCTGGGCAGTTCCTTGTATTCTTCCAAGGTCGCTCCCTCTGCCATCTTGGCGCCCAGGATCAGATCCTTGATCTGGATCACACCTTTTTCATGTTCGTCGCCGCCTTCGATCACGGCCACGGGCGATCCGCGTTTATCCGCGTATTTCAATTGGTTACCAAAGTTCTTGGGATTGCCAAGGTAGACTTCGGCGCGGATGCCAGCCTCGCGCAGCTCGGCAACCATTTTCTGGTAATCGGCCATGCGGGCCTTATCCATGACGGTGACGACAACCGGCCCATCCGCCGTTTTGTCCAAGCGCCCCTTGGCGTCCAATGCGGCCAGCAAGCGGTCCACCCCGATGGAAACACCGGTCGCTGGCACCTCCTGTCCGGTGAAGCGTTTGACCAGATCGTCATACCGCCCGCCCCCTGCGACAGAGCCGAAGTTGCGGGTGCGCCCCTTTTCGTCTTTGATCTCGAAGGTGAGTTCCGCCTCGAAAACGGGACCGGTGTAGTAGCCGAGGCCGCGCACAACAGAGGGGTCGATTTCGATGCGATCGGGTCCATACCCCGCAGCCGACATCAAATCCGAAATCAATTCGAGCTCATCGACACCTTCCGCGCCCACTGTGGAATCCGCAACCAATTTACGCAAACGCGTCACAGTTTCGGCCCCGCTGTCGCGTTTGGCCTGCATAAATCCCATGACAACATCCGCCTGAACGTCATCCAACCCAGCGCCCTTGGTGAAATCACCACTCTCGTCCTTGCGGCCCTCACCCAGCAGCGCACGAACGCCCTCAACGCCCAGCCGGTCCAGCTTATCAATCGCGCGCAGCACAATACCGCGCTCGGCCTCTTTGTCGTCACCCGACAGGCCGGCAACCTCCATCACGCCGTTCAACACCTTCCGGTTGTTGACCCGCACGATGTAATCGCCGCGCTCGATCCCGACTTCCTCCAAACAATCGGCCAGCATCGCGCAAATCTCGGCATCAGCCGCCACGCTCGACGCGCCAACCGTATCGGCATCACATTGATAAAACTGGCGGAACCGCCCCGGGCCGGGCTTTTCGTTGCGCCAGACCGGCCCCATCGCGAACCGGCGGTAAGGTTTAGGCAAATCATTCTGGTGTTGCGCATATACGCGCGCCAGCGGGGCCGTCAGATCATAGCGCAGGGCCAGCCAGTCGCCCGGCTTGTCGCTGTCGGCATCTTCCTGCCACGCAAACACACCTTCGTTGGGGCGGTCCACGTCGGGCAGAAACTTGCCCAACGCCTGCACAGTTTCCACGCCGGAACTTTCCAGCGCATCAAAACCATAGCGGTGATAGACGGCGGCGATCTTGGCCAACATCTCGGTGCGGTGGGTGACCTCTGCGCCGAAATAGTCGCGAAACCCTTTCGGGGTCTCTGCCTTGGGGCGGGGGGACTTTTTTTGCTTGGCCATTGGGCACCTCTGGGGGCAATCTGGAGTTGCTGCGCGTCTAGCCGATGGGGCCGCGCGGGGCAAGGTGCCGACCTGTCCCTGCCCCCTTACAGTGGCGCAAAACCCGTGCTAAAGGCCCCGACATGGAAAAACTTGAAGAACAGATTGCGCATCTGACCCGCGCGGTTGACGACCTAAGCGATATTGTGACCCGTCAGGAAGACGAAATCACGCATCTGAACCGCCGTGTCCACATGTTGATGCAGCGCGAAGGTGAACGCGAGGCGTCAACAGGCGGTGCAGTGGTGATGGGCGACGAACGCCCCCCGCATTACTAAGCAAACCATGGGCAACGGGCGTGGTTTCTTTCAAAGAAACCAATCGGAATTTTCACAAAATTCCGTCTCTGTCCTAGCCGCTTGATTTCATTTCACTTGCAACAACTGTGCCGTCATGGATCAGTTGTTCCGACCAGCGCTTGTTGTCACTCAGCCGTTCGTAGGCGTTGATGAACACCGCTTCACGCTCCAGCTTTTTCATCTTGGCCCCGCAAGGTTTGCCCTTGCGCACGCCACAAACGCTGCCCTTCACTTTTTCATAGGCTCTGTCTGTTTCACCAAAGGTCAGATGCTGGCCTGCAGGACCGTAATGCAGTTGTTCGTAAAAAGACGGCTCACCCAGCAGCACATGTGCGGCAGTCACCTGACGCGGACATCCGTCGTCAAAACCGGTGATATAAAAAATGCGCGTCCCCGAAGCCGCCGGATTGGAATCATATAACGTATATCCGCTGGCGCTCACCGCATCGACCTTGCGCCCCAGCGGCTGACGCTTTGCCGCACAACTGCGGGCCATCACGCCGTAAGGCAGCATCGTGCCATAATCGACTTCCGGCAGTTCGCTTTCGCTCGCCTTGGCCGCAGATTTCGACCCCAGACGCGCAAAGAATCCGCGCCGTTCGGGGGCGGACGCGGGGGCTTCCGGCTCCGGTGACACCGCGGCCAGCTGGGTTGCTGGTTCAGCGGCGACCGCCTCGGCACTCTTTGCCGCTTCAAAGGCATCAGCCGACAGGGTGTCCTCAGCACCGCCCGCAACAGGGCGTTGGGCAGGCACCGCGCGGCGCAGCAATCCGAACAGCCCGCCTTGGGGTGCCGGTTCACTTACGACAGGGGCGGCCCCTGTTGCGGTCTGTCCAAGTGTCGTGTCCGAAGATACCGTACCCTCAACCGGGTTGGCCGCCTGCGTTCCAAAGAACCCTTCACGGGCGACTTCTGCTTCACTCGGAAGAGCTTGGGCAGTTGGATCATTCTCGACAAGGTCCACGTCAGAGATCCGCATGACACCGCTCAGCGGATCGCCGCAGGCAGACAAAACCAACAAAAACCCCAGTGAAACACCAATTTTATGCACGATAACCCCATAGTTTTAACAGCCCACGCTGTTAACGGGTTGTTTACCTTATCCCGCTGGGTCCGTCCACGCATGATCAGAGGGCAAGCTGGTTCGTGCCTAAATCTCCTCGACCTCCAGCACGCCCCCCAAGGACCGGATCGCGCTTTTGATTTTAGGTGTCACAGGGAATTCGAGCCCCAGATCAACCTCCACTTCACCGGGCAATGCCGGGTCCATCAGACACAGCTGCACAGGTCCGCGCCCGCTTGATTTAGCCGCCTTACGCGCACCGTCCAGCACGTCAGCGACCGCTGAAATCGCTTCGGCGCCGTCAATGAACACGCGCAAGCCCATGCTGCCTGCATCTTCGACAGCAAGCTCCACCGATGACACGGAACGCCCCAACAGCTTAAGCTGGTCACTTTCCATCGTTGCCTCAACCGTGATCACAACCTTTGATCCGGTTTCCAGATGGTCGCGCGCAGCCTCCAGCGTATCCGAAAATAGCGTCACCTCATAGCCGCCCGTCGGATCGGACAGCTGCGCAAAGGCAAAGCGGTTGCCGCGTGCCGATTTGCGTTCCTGCCGTCCCGCAACGATCCCCGCCAGCCGCGCATTCATCGCGCCGCGGTCCGTGACCTTTTCCGTCAACTCGTCCAACGTCAGGAACGGCACGCCCGCGTCCCGCCCCCATTTGCGTTTCAACGCGGTCATGTAGTCATCCAGCGGATGACCGGAAAGGTAGAAACCCACCGCTTTGAATTCCTCGGTCAGCCGCTCCGCCGCCTCCCAATCATCACAGGGCAACATGCGCGGCTCTGGCAGGTCATCGCCCGCCTCGCCAAACAGGGACACCTGATTTGACGCTTTTTGTTCATGGATCGCTGCGGAATAGCTGACCAGAGGATCAAGTGAACGGAATACCCGCGCACGGTTATTGTCGAGCTGGTCAAACGCCCCGGAGCGCGCCAACATTTCCAAAGGTCGTTTACCCACCCGTTTCAAATCGACCCGCCGCGCCAGATCGAAAAGGGTTGCAAAAGGCTTGTCGACACCTTCGACCTTGCGTCCTTCGGTGATCAGCTTCATCGCTTCGACACCGACGTTTTTCAACGCGCCCAGCGCATAAACCAGCGCCCCATCCACAACCTTGAAGGTTGCATCCGACCGGTTCACACAAGGCGGGACCCACGGCAGTTCCAGCCGCTTGCGCACCTCTTCGAAATACACTGACAGCTTGTCGGTCAGATGGATATCGCAGTTCATCACGCCGGCCATGAATTCGACAGGATGGTTCGCCTTGAGCCACGCTGTTTGATAGCTGACCACCGCGTAGGCAGCGGCGTGGGATTTGTTGAAACCGTAGTTGGCGAATTTTTCCAGAAGGTCGAAAACCTCGGCGGCTTTCTTTTTGTCGACGCCATTGGCCATTGCGCCCTTTTCGAACTTGGGACGTTCCTTGGCCATTTCCTCGGCGATCTTTTTACCCATCGCACGGCGCAGCAGGTCGGCCCCGCCAAGGGAGTATCCCGCCATAACCTGCGCGATCTGCATCACCTGTTCCTGATAAACGATGATGCCTTGGGTTTCGGCCAGAAGATAATCAATCGACGGATGCACCGATTCAATCTCGCGCTGGCCATTCTTGACCTCGCAATAGGTCGGAATGTTCTCCATCGGACCGGGACGGTAGAGCGCCACCAAGGCCACGATGTCTTCGATACAGGTCGGCTTCATGCGCTTGAGCGCATCCATCATGCCGCTGGATTCCACCTGAAACACCGCAACCGTCTTGGCGCTGGCATAAAGCTTGTAAGATGCCTCATCATCCAGCGGTATGGTCGATATGTCGTCCAGCAGGCCCTCGGGCGGGGTGAACAATTCGGTGCCGTCCGCCGCGATATGCAGATGCCGCCCCGACGCTTTGATCTGGTCAACGGCGTTCTGGATCACGGTGAGCGTTTTCAGGCCAAGAAAGTCGAATTTCACCAGCCCCGCCTGTTCGACCCATTTCATGTTGAACTGGGTCGCGGGCATATCAGAGCGCGGATCTTGATAAAGGGGGACAAGCGCGTCCAGTGGACGGTCGCCGATCACCACACCCGCCGCGTGGGTCGATGCGTTGCGCAGCAAACCTTCAACCTGTTGGCCATAATTCAGCAGACGCGCCACGACTTCTTCGTTCTTGGCCTCTTCGCGCAAGCGGGGTTCGTCCGCCAACGCCTTTTCGATGCTTACAGGTTTCACGCCTTCGACAGGGATCATCTTGGACAGGCGGTCCACCTGACCATAGGGCATCTGCAACACGCGACCGATGTCACGTACCGCCGCTTTCGACAAAAGCGCACCGAAAGTGATGATCTGGCCCACACGGTCGCGCCCGTATTTCTGCTGAACGTACTGGATGACCTCCTCGCGCCGGTCCATGCAAAAGTCGATATCGAAATCGGGCATGGATACACGTTCGGGGTTCAAAAACCGCTCAAACAGCAGTGAATAGCGCAGCGGATCAAGATCGGTGATCAACAGAGCATAGGCCACCAAAGACCCCGCACCGGATCCCCGTCCCGGCCCGACCGGAATATTCTGATCCTTGGACCATTTGATGAAATCCGCAACAATCAGGAAGTAGCCGGGAAACCCCATGCCCTCGATGATGCCCAGCTCGAATTCCAGCCGTTTCTCGTATTCCTCGACAGTGGTGGCATGGGGGATAATCGCCAGCCGCGCCTTTAGGCCCTCCTGCGCCTGACGGCGCAATTCGGCAATCTCGTCATCGGCGAACTTCGGCAGGATCGGATCACGGCGATACGTCATAAACGCACAACGCCGCGCGATTTCGACAGTATTTTCCAGCGCCTCTGGCAAATCCGCAAACAGGGTGACCATCTCGGCTTCGGATTTGAAATAGTGCTGTGCGGTCAAGCGGCGCCGGTCGGCTTGTTGATCCACATAGGCCCCTTCGGAAATGCAGATCAATGCGTCATGCGCCTCGTACATTTCAGATTTAGGGAAATAGACGTCATTGGTCGCCACAAGCGGGATGTCCATGGCATAGGCCATTTCGACCAAACCCTGTTCGGTCAGCCGCTCAGCCTCGGGCTGGCCGTTTTCCCCCGGATGACGCTGCAACTCCACATACAACCGGTCCCCGAACGCTGCCTGTAACCGCGCCATCAAAGCCTCTGCGGCGGGGCGCTGGGCACTTTGCAACAGACGCCCGATCGGCCCGTCCGGCCCGCCGGTCAAACAGATCAGATCCCCCGAAAGCGCCTCCAGCTCCTCCAGCTTGACCGCAGGCAGGGCGCTCCCCTTGTCCAGATACAGACAGGAGTTCAGCTTCATCAGGTGTTCATATCCGGTTTCGGTTTGGGCCAGCAAAACGACGGGGGCCGGATCTTTCTCCCGCTCGCCCGGTTGCCCGACCACATAGGCCAGATCGACCTGACAGCCCATGATCGGCTGCACCCCCGCCCCTGCCATCGCGACGGAAAACTCCAATGCTGCGAACATATTGTTGGTGTCGGTCAGTGCCAACGCAGGCATGCCGGCGGCACGGCACATGTCGGGCAGCTTTTTCAGCCGCAACGCCCCTTCCAGCAAGGAATACTCGGAATGGGTGCGCAGGTGAATGAATCGGGGGGACTGGGTCATGCCCAAGGAATAGGCGACACGCACCGCCTCGGCCAGAGCCCGCGCGGCTTATGGCATCATTTTTCTTGCAACACACCACCTGCCCCGCATAGCTTGTAGCGATAAAGCCCGCGCACCCCGTTCTACGCCGCATCGAACGTCGCGCAACTTATTGGCAAATGGTACCGCGGCAGGTTGATCCCATGGACATCACGTTTTCCCTGAACGGAAACCCCGTGTCTCTTACAGACGTCCCCCCCACAACAACACTGCTGGACTGGCTGCGCGAAGACCGCCAGCTGACCGGCACCAAAGAAGGGTGCAACGAAGGGGACTGCGGTGCCTGCACGGTGATGGTCACTGATGAAAGCGGCACGCAGGCGCTGAACGGCTGTATCCTGTTCCTACCGCAGGTGAACGGCAAACATGTAACCACCGTGGAAGGGCTGTCCGCGCCCGACGGCACACTGCACCCCGCGCAAACGGCAATGATCGACGCACACGGCAGCCAATGTGGGTTCTGCACGCCGGGGTTTGTGGTCTCCATGGCCTCTGCACATTTGAACGGGTCTACCGATCACGACATCCAACTGGCCGGCAACCTGTGCCGCTGTACCGGCTATGCCCCCATCATCCGCGCCGCAGAGGCGATCACTGAACAACCGGTCCCCGATCATCTGCTCTTTTTGGCTAAAAATACTGAAGCGCGCCAGCCCGCCACAGCGCCCGCTAACGATGATACGCAGGTCCAACCCCATACCAGCGACGCCCTCGCCACGTGGTACGCGGCCAACCCTGACGCGACGCTGATTGCCGGTGCCACCGACGTTGGTCTTTGGGTCACAAAACAGTTCCGTGATCTGGGTAAAGTGGCCTTTTTAAACCGCTGTACCGATCTGCGCGGCGTTACGCATACCGAACAAGAAATCCGCATCGGCGCGATGACAACTCTCAGCGACCTTGAAACCGCCATCGCCCCGCATCACCCCAGTTTTGCCGCGATGATCCGCCGCTATGCTTCTGTGCAGGTGCGTAACGCCGCAACCATCGGCGGCAATATCGCCAACGGCTCGCCAATTGGGGATGGTCCGCCCGCGCTGATCGCCCTTGGTGCTACATTGCATTTACGACACGGTGACACCCGCCGCAGTCTCGCGCTTGAAGATTTCTTTATCGACTACGGCAAACAGGACCGCGCCGCCGGTGAATTTGTCGAAGCCATCACGATCCCCAAACAGACCGACACTTTGCGCTGTTACAAGCTTTCCAAACGGTTTGATCAGGACATCTCTGCCGTTTGCGGATGCCTGTCGATGACCCGCGAGGGCGATATGATCACTGCCGCTCGCCTCGCCTATGGCGGCATGGCAGGCACCCCCAAACGTGCCAGCACCGCTGAGGCGGCGTTGATCGGCAACCCGTTTACCGAAACCACCATGCAGCGCGCAATGGCAGCAATGGCACAGGATTCCCAACCGCTTAGCGACATGCGCGCCTCTGCCGGCTACCGCCTGCAAACTGCGCAGAATATGCTGCTGCGTTACCTGCACGAGGCCGAAGGCCGCGCCACAAATGTGTCGGAGGTGACACCATGAGCATCGCCAAACCGCTGCCCCATGACGCCGCACGCCTGCATGTGACCGGCGCTGCCCGCTATACCGACGACATTCCAACGCCCACTGGCACGCTGCACCTTGCATTTGGTACCAGTCGGGTCGCGGCAGGCGCAATCACCGCGATGCACCTGGAACAGGTAAAAAGCGCCCCCGGCGTGCTGCACGTCCTCACGGCAGATGATTTGCCGAATGACTGCGATGTTTCGCCGTCCAACCACGACGAACCGCTGCTCGCGACGGGCGCCGTACACTACGCTGGCCAGCCGCTGTTTATTGTCATTGCAACCTCGCATCTTGCCGCCCGCCGCGCCGCCGCGCTAGCCCGCATCGACATTGCAGAGACCAAGCCGATCCTCACCGTGCAGGATGCATTGACCGCCAATTCCCGTTTTGAAGATGGCCCGCGCATCTATCAGAAAGGGGACGCTGAAGCCGCGCTGTCCACCGCCGAAAACATCCTCGCGGGGCAGATCACCTTGGGCGGGCAGGAACATTTTTACCTTGAGGGACAGGCCGCCCTTGTTCTGCCATTGGAAGGTGGCGATATGCTGGTCCATTCCTCCACCCAGCATCCGACCGAAATCCAACATAAGGTGGCCCATGCCATCGGCAAACCCATGCACGCGGTGCGGGTCGAAACCCGCCGTATGGGTGGGGGGTTTGGCGGTAAGGAAAGTCAGGGCAATGCTTTGGCAGTCGCCTGCGCTGTCGCCGCGCAACTGACGCAAAAGCCCTGCAAAATGCGTTATGACCGTGACGACGACATGATCATCACTGGCAAACGCCATGACTTCCAGATCGACTATACCGTTGGATTTGACAGTTCAGGGCACATCACGGCGCTGGACGTGACCCATTACACCCGATGCGGCTGGGCGCAGGACCTATCCTTGCCGGTGGCGGATCGCGCGATGCTGCATGCGGACAATGCCTATCATCTCAACAATATCCGCATCACCTCGCATCGCTTGAAAACCAACATGCAATCGGCAACCGCCTTTCGCGGCTTCGGCGGACCGCAGGGTGTGGTGGGCATCGAAAAAATCATTGACCATGTCGCGCAACATCTGGGCCTTGATCCATTGACTGTCCGGCGCGCGAACTACTACGCCGACCGGATCGCGGATGTCGAACCACCCGCAGTCGCCCCTACTCAGGCCGCATCAAACCCCGATGCGGACAGCGCCTCTCGCGGTGCGGACAAGCCGCGCCCTTCCAGTGTCCCAACGCCCCCTGAAGATGTGCAAACCACGCCCTATGACCAACCTGTCACCGATTGCATCATCAATGCGCTGACCGATCAACTGGCGGAAAGTTGTGACTATGCCGAACGGCGCAAATCCATTGCGGCATGGAACGCGGACAACCCGATCCTGAAACGCGGCATCGCCCTGACACCCGTGAAATTCGGCATCTCGTTTACCTTGACCCATCTCAATCAGGCAGGTGCCTTGGTCCACGTCTATCAGGACGGTTCGATCCATCTGAACCATGGCGGCACCGAGATGGGCCAAGGACTGTTCCAGAAAATCGCCCAAGTGGCGGCCAGCCGGTTCGGCGTCCCGATTAAGGCGATCAAGATCACCGCAACCGATACCGCGAAAGTGCCCAACACCTCGGCCACCGCCGCGTCCTCCGGTACGGATCTGAACGGCATGGCGGTGCAGAATGCCTGCGATGAAATCCGCGAACGGATTGAGGCGCACCTCGCCGAGAAATACGAAACCGACGACATCACCTTTGCCGATGGCCACGTAAAAATAGGCAACGACGAAATCACCTTCGCCCAAGCCGCGACATCTGCTTATGAAAACCGCGTGTCCCTTTCCGCCACCGGATTTTACAAAACCCCTGACATTCAATGGGACCGTATCGCGGGCAAGGGCCGGCCGTTTTTCTATTTTGCCTATGGGGCCGCTTGCACCGAAGTTGTCATTGACACACTGACCGGTGAAAACCGCATCCTGCGCACCGATATCCTGCATGACGCCGGTGCATCCCTGAACCCCGCCATCGACATCGGCCAGATCGAGGGCGGCTATGTGCAAGGGGCTGGATGGCTCACCACTGAGGAACTGGTGTGGGACGATCACGGCCACCTGAAAACCCACGCGCCCTCTACCTACAAGATCCCCGCCTGTTCGGACCGGCCCGATATTTTCAATGTGGCCCTCTGGGACAAGCCCAATCCGGCACAAACGATCTATCGCTCCAAAGCGGTGGGCGAACCGCCGTTCATGCTGGGCATTTCCGCCTTTATGGCTTTAAGCGATGCGGTTGCCGCCTGCGGTCCTGCCTACGGCGACCTGCAAGCCCCCGCCACCGCCGAAGCCGTCCTGTACGCTGTTCAAAGAACCCGCGCATGACGGCGCTTTGGGTAGAAATCACCGCCACGCGCGGGTCAGCACCGCGTGATGCCGGCACCGCCATGCGGGTCACGCCACGGTCGATTTCAGGCACCATCGGGGGGGGAACGCTGGAACATCGCGCCATCGCAACCGCGCGCAAGATGTTGGAAAGCGGGCAGACGCGGCACAGTGAAACCTTGCCACTGGGCCCCAACCTTGGCCAATGCTGCGGCGGTGTTGTGACCCTTCAGTATACCGATGAACCCCGACAGACCGACGTTGTATCAGTGCCGGACTGGCCGCAGGTTCGCCTGTCGGATACCCGGCAAAAACTGTGGCTTTGGGGCGCGGGCCATGTCGGGCGGGCCGTGATGCGCGCCGCACCTTCACAGGCGTTCGAAATCACGTGGATCGACAGTGACCAGAACCGTTTCCCGTCGCATATCCCGGCCCACGCGACGGCCGTGCCAACCCATGATATGCCCCGTCTGGCAGGTCACGCACCGCAGGATGCCCACCACCTGATTTTCACCTATGCGCATGACATCGATCTTGCGCTCTGCGCTGCCTTGCTGAAGCGCGATGCGGCCAGCATCGGATTGATCGGATCGGCAACGAAATGGGCCCGCTTTCGCAAACGGCTGACGGCCTCGGGGCTTGACCCCGCGCCCGTCACCTGTCCCATTGGGGACAAAGCGCTTGGCAAATCACCCGACCAGATTGCAAAAGGTGTGATCAAAGCTCTGCTCGTTTCGACCCAACCCAAGGCCATCGCATGACCGACACACCGCTTCTTGACCTTTCCGGCCTGACCAAGGCCTATCCCGGTGTTGTCGCCAATGACAACGTGTCCTTGCGCATCGCACCCGGCGAAGTGCACGCGCTGCTGGGCGAAAACGGGGCCGGTAAATCGACCTTGGTTAAAATGATCTACGGGTTGGTGAAACCGGATGCGGGTACGATGCATATGTTTGGCGCGCCTTTCGCGCCATCTGAACCGCGCGCCGCACGTGCGGCCGGCGTCGGCATGGTGTTTCAACATTTCTCGTTGTTCGACGCATTAAGCGTTGCCGAAAATATCGCCTTGGGAATGGAAAACGCACCCAAGATGGGGGCACTGAGCCAGCAAATCCGCGATGTGTCCGATACCTATGGGTTGCCGTTGGCCCCGGATCGGATTGTCGGCGATTTATCTGCCGGAGAACGCCAACGGGTCGAAATCATCCGCTGTTTGTTGCAAGAACCCAAGCTGTTGATCATGGATGAACCCACATCGGTCCTGACCCCGCAAGAGGTTGAAATCCTGTTCAAAACCCTGCGCAAACTCAGCGCGGAGGGGACAGCGATCCTTTATATCTCGCACAAGCTCGAAGAAATTCGGTCTTTATGTGACAGCGCCACCATTCTGCGCCTTGGCAAGGTGGTGGGGCATTGCACACCGTCCGAAACATCCGCCCGCGATATGGCGGAAATGATGGTGGGCAAGCTTTTGCAAACGCCGACACGGGCGGGAAAGACACCGGGTGACGTTGTGCTGACGCTCCAAGGGCTTTCAGCCAAATCGCCCAGCGCCTTTGGCATGCCGTTACGCGATATTTCGGTTGAAGTACGCCGTGGCGAGGTTTTGGGCATCGGCGGCGTTGCCGGCAACGGGCAGGACGAATTACTGGCCGCGCTGTCGGGTGAAATGCTGACATCACCCGGTATGATCCGGTTTCAAGAACGCGAAGTTGGCCTGCTAGGGCCGACGCCACGCCGCGCGATGGGTATTCTGACCGCGCCAGAGGAACGTCTGGGCCATGCCGCCGCCCCCGATATGTCGCTGACCGAAAACGCCATGCTCACAGCGGCAGCGCGTGAGAAACTGGAAAGCGGCGGGATGTTGAACTGGGGCAAGGCGCGAACCTTTGCCGAAAAAATCATCGAAACCTTTGATGTGCGGACACCGGGTCCTGCGAATGCCGCGCGGTCGTTGTCGGGCGGGAATTTGCAGAAATTCGTGATAGGCCGTGAAGTATTGCAGCGCCCCGATCTTTTGGTCGTGAACCAACCCACATGGGGCGTGGATGCCTCTGCCGCGGCGGCAATCCGGCAAGCCTTGCTTGACCTTGCGGAGGGCGGCACGGCGTTGGTGGTGATTTCGCAGGATCTGGATGAGCTGATGGAAATATCGGACCGGTTTGCCGCGCTAAACGAGGGCCGCCTGTCAGAACCACGGCCCGCGCAAGGGTTAACGGTGGACGAAATCGGATTGATGATGGGCGGTGCTCACGGGATGGAGGTTGCGCATGTTTGAACAGATATGCCGTGCGTTTGAAAGTAAGAAAAAGCCGGGGGTCGGCGCTTGATCCGGTTAGAAAAACGCCCGCAGGCCAGCCGTGTCTTTTCGCTGGCGACGCCCCTGCTGGCGGTTGTGGCAACGATGTTTTTTGGCGGGCTGTTGTTCATGGCCTTGGGCAAAGAACCCCTGTTGGCGATCAAAACGATTTTCTGGGAACCGCTGTTTGGCGAGTTTTCATTTTTCTATCGCCCCCAGTTAATGATCAAAGGCGCGCCGTTGGTATTGATTGCCATCGGCCTGTCGCTGGGGTTCAAGGCGGGGATCTGGAACATCGGTGCAGAAGGTCAATACATCATGGGCGCGCTTTTTGGCGCCGGTGTCGGCCTCGCATTCTATCCGGTTGAGGGGTTTTATGTCTTTCCCCTGATGGTGCTAGCAGGCGCTTTAGGGGGCTGGGTTTGGGCCATGATACCCGCGCTTTTGAAGGTCAAATTCGGCACCAACGAAATCCTTGTCTCCTTGATGCTGGTCTATGTGGCCGAGCAATTTCTTGCCTCTATGTCATTGGGATTGATGAAAAACCCTGAAGGCTTCGGTTTTCCGGGGTCGCGCAATTTACAACAATACGAAAGCGCGTTTAATGCGGATCTGATCGAGGGATCGGGCATGCATTGGGGCGTCGTCGCCGCGATGATTGCGGTGATATTTGCCTATGTGTTGTTGACCAAACACCGCCTCGGCTTTGCCATTCGCGTCACGGGCGAAGCGCCGCGCGCTGCGAAATTTTCCGGCGTGAACCCGACGCGGCTGGTGTTGTTCTGTCTGGGCACATCGGGATTGCTGGCCGGACTTGCGGGCATGTTCGAGGTCTCCGGCCCCGCCGGTCAGGTCACGATTGATTTCAACGTGGGCTACGGATTTACCGCCATCATCGTCGCGTTTCTGGGGCGGCTGCATCCCATTGGTATCCTACTAGCGGGGCTTTTGATGGCACTGACCTATATCGGCGGGGACATCGCGCAAAGCCAACTGGGTCTGCCCGCCGCCGCCATTCAGGTGTTTCAGGGGATGCTTTTGTTCTTCCTGCTCGCACTGGATATGTTCACAAATTACCGGCTGCGCTTTGGCCGGACGGAGGTGGCGTGATGGACCTGTCCGCAATCAACCCGCTGCTGTTTATCGCCGGCTTTCTGGTCGCAGCGACCCCGCTCATCTTTGCCGCCATCGGCGAACTGGTGGTCGAAAAATCCGGCACGCTGAACCTTGGTGTCGAGGGGATGATGATCACCGGCGCAATTTGCGGTTTTGCCACGGCGGTAGAAACCGGATCACCGCTGCTTGGCTTTGCCGCTGCCGCTGTCGGGGGCGCACTCCTGAGCCTGCTGTTCGCTTTCCTCACCCAGATCACGCTGGCGAACCAAGTGGCCTCGGGTCTTGCGCTGACGCTGTTTGGTCTGGGGTTATCGGCGCTGCTGGGCCAGTCCTATGTCGGCATCAAACCACCGCGCCTGAACGATATCAACTTTGGCCCGCTGGCCGATATTCCGGTGATCGGGCCGATCCTGTTTACCCATGACATCATCCTTTATCTGGGCATCCTTCTGGTTGCCGCCACATGGGCGGTGCTGAAATTTACCCGTGCAGGACTGATCCTGCGCGCGGTGGGCGAAAGCCATGATGCCGCTCATGCGCTCGGCTATAAGGTCGTGCGCATCCGCACCCTGGCGATCATGTTTGGCGGTGCCTGTGCCGGTCTTGGCGGGGCTTACATCAGCCTGATCCGCGTGCCACAATGGACCGAAGGGATGACCGCCGGTGTCGGATGGATCGCCCTTGCGCTGGTCGTATTCGCCAGTTGGAAGCCGTGGCGTTTGTTGCTGGGTGCCTATCTTTTTGGCGGCATTACGCAATTGCAGCTGAATCTGCAGGGCGCAGGCGTTGCCATTCCGGTAGAGTATCTGGCAATGTCGCCTTATGTCATCACGATCATCGTTCTGGTGATCCTGTCACGTGACAAGTCGGCCGCTCCGGCCTGTCTTGGCCGTACTTTCCATGCCTCATCCTAGGGGCCAATCTGCAAACGCCCGCCAAGGGTGAAACAACTGGGGAATAAAATGAAACTCACCAAACTTCTGACAGGTGCCGCAATGGCGCTGGGTCTGGCCACGACCGCAATGGCCGAAGACAAAACCAAAGTCGGTTTTGTCTATGTCGGTCCCATCGGTGATGGCGGCTGGACACATGAACACGACAAGGGTCGCCTCGCTGTTGAAGCGGAATTTGGCGATAAGGTTGAAACCGTTTACGTTGAATCAGTGGCCGAGGGCCCGGATTCCGAACGTGTGATGACACAGATGGCACTCGACGGTGCCGACCTGATCTTTACCACATCCTTTGGCTATATGGACCCGACGATCAACGTCGCCAAGAAGTTCCCGAATGTGAAATTCGAGCACGCCACAGGTTATAAGCAGGCCGAGAACGTCGCGACCTATTCCGCACGTTTCTACGAAGGTCGCGCCATTCAAGGCCACATCGCGGGCTCCATGACCAAATCCAACATCATCGGTTACATCGGGTCCTATCCGATCCCCGAAGTGATCCGTGGCATCAACTCTGCGTTCATCCATGCGCGTAAAGTGAACCCTGACGTACAATTCAAAATCGTCTGGGCCTACACATGGTTTGACCCCGCGAAAGAAGCGGACGCCGCCAAGGTTCTGATCGAACAAGGCGCGGATGTTGTGTTGCAGCACACCGATTCCACCGCGCCACAGGCGGCGGCACAGGAAGCGGGCAACGTGATCACCTTTGGTCAGGCGTCGGACATGGCGCAATATGGCCCGATGCCACGTGTGTCCTCGATCATTGACGATTGGGCCCCCTACTACATCGCACGCACCAAGGCAGTGATGGACGGTACATGGACCTCCGGCAACACATGGGACGGCATCGGTGCCGGCATGGTTGGCATTGGCGAGATTTCCGATGCGGTTCCGGCAGAGGTTAAGGAACAGGCGCTGGCATTGAAAGCATCGCTCGCTGACGGATCCTACCACGCCTTTACCGGCCCCTTGAACAAGCAGGACGGCACCGAGTTTCTGGCCGATGGTGCAACCGCGGATGACGGCACACTGGCCGGCATGAACTTTTACGTCGAAGGTATCGAGGGCGATATCCCGCAGTAAGCCGGCATATCCTTACAATAGAAAGGGCCAGCATTTTGCTGGCCCTTTTTCGTTCCGACGCTGCGAAAGTACCCCTTAGGGAAATTTCTTGCGTAGGCTTTCCGGGATCGGCCAGACAAGACCGGTCTTGTCGTCAAAATGGTGGCATTTGATCCCTTCGGAATTGCCGTCCGTCTCGGCCAGATAACGCATGCACATGCCAAGGGCCTTGATGATCTTCTTGTCGGTGGAGGTTGAAATATCCACGGCCTGCCCTGTCATATGGCGCGAAACAGACCCCCATGGCGCTTTGTCCTTCATGCATTTGACAAAACCGGCCTTGTTCTTTGCCGCGTGAAAGTCATCCAGCTCTTTCCATAAATCCTGATATTTGGACTGACGGACAAACCAGTAGATGTCGCCGTTCTTGCCGTATTTATTCAGATGCTTGGCCCAGCCGTTGTACATCGCACTGGCCTGCCCCGCCTTGTTACGCAGACCCGACACGACCTTGATCGTCGTGCCTTCGTAGTGGGACGAAACCTCCGTCAGGATATCAATGATCTTCTTGTTGACGCCGGATGTCTTGCCCTCGACCCTACCGGGATACAGCGTGCCGCCGGTGTCGATCTTTTTCAGCTCTTTCTTGACGTCCGTCATCATCTCCTTAGTGCACATCTCGGAAATTTTGGGCGCGGCTTTGCTTGGCGCATCCCCTTTCTTCTGCGCAGAGGCGATATAGGTGTCATAAAAACTGTCGGCCTTCTTTTCGATGTCGCCCCAAAGGGTCTCCCACATGGTTGGCGGCACCTTTTGCGCCTTTGCCTCAGCCTCCATCTGCTTTTTCATTTTGACCTTCATCTGTTGACGCTGGTCTTCCTTAGCCTTCTCTTCCCTCTTCTCCTCAGCCTTCTTTTCCGATTTCGCTTTTGCGACACCGGCGTTTAATTTCTTGATGGTGTTCTTACCCGGATCAACCCGCCCGTCCGCACGGAATTTGCAGACACAGGTCTGAAAATCACCAATCGCCGCTTCCAGTTTCTTGGAATTGGCACCGTCTGTCTTGAGTTTCGCAAACCCGACCTCCCCCGCGAACGGGTTCAGAAGTTTCTGCACAATCGTCACATCTGCTGCGTTGTTCTTTCCGCCTTTTCCAACGGAACCACTTAGCTTTTCTGCCATGATAGAATTCCTTATGCGTAAAAATAACTTTTCATCCGGCACCAAAATACGCGCCTGAGGCAGATGTTGCCGCGTTTCGTAGATTCGAACAAGTCAGCTGTTCCAAAGCGACCAGCCCGCACCTGAGCAAAACCGCCGTGACGTAAATCTCGCGACCTCCATCACAGCCTTTCATTTCGCCAACCACCCGATAAACTGTGGCGAACGTCATTAGGAAAGCCCGCGTCATGATCCGTCTGCACCACCTGAACCGCTCGCGTTCACATCGTATTTTCTGGCTGCTGGAGGAAATCGGCCAGCCTTATGAAGTCGTGCGCTATGAACGCGATGCCACGACCAATCTGGCACCGCCGGAATTGCTGGCCGTGCACCCCTTGGGCAAATCGCCGATGATTGAATTGGACGGACGGTTGATCACCGAAAGTGGCGCGATTGTTGAAATCCTGTGCCAGAAATTTGCGCCACAGATGATCCCTGATGCCAATACAGATGCCTATTTCAGCCACCTTGAATTGATGCATTTCGCAGAAGGCTCTGCCATGACGCCGATCCTGTTGAACCTTTACGTCGGACGTCTAAAGGACGCAGGTGCACCGCTGCATCCGCGCATCAACGCGGAACTGGACAGCCATTTCAGCTATATGGAAAGCGTTCTGCGCCCGTCCGGGCATTTCGTGATGGACGATCTGTCCGCAGCCGACATCATGCTCAGCTTTCCCGCTGAAATTGCCGTACGCCTTGGGCGCGGTGCCGATTACCCTGCGCTGGCGCAATTTGTCGAAACCATCCAGAGCCGTCCGGCCTATAAGCGCGCAATGGAAAACGGCAATTCCTGAAATACGCCAAAGCGGCGCGGTTCTTGACACAAGCGCGCCGCGTTCCCTGTTACGGCGGCCGTGACAAAACAGTGTCGCGCGGCCAATTGCACTGTTGGCCAAGCCGTGCAACGAATTGGCGTATGAAACACACGCTCACCTCCCCCGATGGCACACCCGCCAGCCGCCTTGCCTTTGGCACCATGCAATTCGGCGGTCGCGCCGACGCGACCCAGTCGCGCGACATGTTCGATGCCTGTATTGATGCGGGCATTACCCATTTCGATACCGCCCATATCTATACAGACGGGGCGTCCGAAACGCTGCTTGGCCAATGTGTGCAAGACCAGCGCGATCGACTGATCATCGCGACCAAGGCCGCGTATACCGGTGGGGCAACCCGCGACAACATCCTCGCTTCGGCAGAGACCTCGCGCAAGCGGATGCAGATCGACACGCTGGACGTCCTATATTTACACCGGTTTGATCCCGATACGGATATGGCCGAGAGTTTTCAGGCTTTTGCCGATCTCAAGGCGCGCGGGCATATCCGCCACATCGGCCTGTCCAACTTTGCCGCGTGGCAGGTGGTCAAGGCTGCAAACATCGCCGCCCGCTTTGATCTGGATGTCGCGGTGATCCAGCCCATGTACAACCTTGTCAAACGACAAGCAGAGGTTGAAATCCTGCCCATGGCCGATGATCTTGGCATTCTTGTTGCTCCCTATTCTCCGCTCGGTGGTGGGTTGCTGACTGGCAAATATGCGCAAGGCGGCGGGGGACGCCTGACCGAAGACGACCGCTACGGGGCGCGCTACGGACAGGACGTGATGCACAAAGCGGCGCAAGGTCTTCATGATCTTGCTGCCACGCAAGGGGTACACCCCGCCACGCTGGCTGTTGCATGGACGGCCCATCATCCAACCGGTCCCAGCCCGATCATTTCGGCCCGTAACGTTGAACAATTGCAGCCCTCGCTGGACGCTTTGACGTTTAGCATGCCGGCCGATCTTTATGCCCAGATCGCGGCCCTGTCACCGCGCCCCGCACCAGCCACCGATCGCACTGAAGAACAAATATGAGCGACATTATCGTCATTGGCGGCGGCATCGCGGGACTCTCGGCCGCGGCCCGTTTGTCGGCTGATGCCCATGTGACGGTGCTCGAACAAGAAAGCAGCACCGGCTATCACGCCTCCGGCCGCTCCGCCGCGCTTTATGAGGAAAACTATGGTCTGCCCAGCACGGTCGCGTTGAATACGGCAAGCAAATCCTATCACTACGAGGCCAATGGCGGCTACCTGAGCCCGCGCGGTTTCCTGATCGTTGCACAAGCAGACGAACAAGAAGCCTATGAAGCGGACAGGGCGACATTGGGCCTCGACGCCGTTTCAATTGATCGCGCCTGTGCATTCGTGCCGATCTTGAACCGCGCAAATCTGGCCTTTGCCGGGTATCACCCGGACGCGCTGGACATCGACACAGACCGGTTGATGCAAGACTTTATCCGCATGCTGAAAACCAATGGCGGACGGGTGGTCACAAAATCCCCCGTCACCGCAGTCACACGCACAGCTGACGGATGGCGCGTGACTGCCGGTGGTGTGGATTATACCTGTGCCACCCTCGTAAATGCCGCCGGTGCTTGGGCAGACAGGATCGCGCAAATGGCCGGCATCCCCCCTTTGGGGATCACACCGCACCGCCGCTCCATGGCCCGCATTCCGGCGCCTTCCGGACAGGACGTAACGCAATGGCCGCTGTTCTTTGGCGTCGGTGAAACATGGTATGCGAAACCCGATGCAGGGGCGCTGATCGTCTCCCCCGCCGAAGAGGACCCCGTTGACCCACACGACGCTTGGGCCGACGACATGGTGCTCGCCGAAGGCATCGCGCGCTACGAGAATATGGTGAGCGCACCAGTGACGCGCCTTCTTTCATCTTGGGCGGGCTTGCGCAGTTTCGCGCCCGACAGGGCACTGGTGCTGGGGCCGGACCCGAATGACGCCACCTTTGTCTGGTGCGCGGGTCAGGGAGGGTACGGCTTTCAAACCGCGCCTGCCGCGTCGCAACTGGTGGCCGACCTTGTCATGGGGCGCAGTCTCGCACTTGCGCCTGAACTGGTTACACAATTGACCCCCGATAGGTTTCATCCATGACCCGCAACCTACCCCCCAGCGCCAGCGTTGCCACCCCGCTTGAGGATGCCAAACTGCATGCCCCGTCTGCCGCACGAAATGCGGACGCCATCGCCGCAGTCCTGCAAGACCACGCGCCCTCGCGCGGCAATGCGCTGGAGATCGCCAGCGGCACCGGCCAGCATGTCGTCACCTTTGCCGCTGTATTGCCCGACCTCAGCTGGCAACCGACCGACATTGATCCCCTGCGCCTGCGGAGCATCGACAGCTATGTGCGCAGCAGCGGCCTGCAAAACGTCAAACCCGCCTGCCTGTTGAACGCGGCGTCAGACGGCTGGGCCGCCGCCTATGCGGGGCAAGATCTGATCGTTCTGATCAACCTGCTGCATCTCATCCCCGCGCGCCATGCCCGCACGATCCTGATCCAGGCAGCGCAGGCACTTGCCCCCGCTGGCACCTTGCTGGTCTATGGCCCCTTCGCGCAGGACGGCGTGTTGAAAAGTGCGGCGGACCAACGCTTTGACGCTGAACTGCGCAGTGCCGATGCGGATATCGGTTATAAGGATACCCGCGACATGCAGCGTTGGTTTGTCGATGCCGGCCTTACCGCAGCGCCACAGGAAATGCCCGCCAACAACCTTGTCTTTATCGCCAGAAAGCCCGCTTTATGATTGCCCGTATCGTTGCCCTGTTTGTCCTGCTTACCCTCGCCGCCTGTGGCAGTGGCTCGGCACCGCCTGCCGCGCCGGGCGTGTTGTTCGCGCCTAATTTTCGCGATGCAAAACCTGTTGATTTCGCCCAACCCTCACCTGCCCGGTTTGCAGTTCATGGCATTGATGCTGCGCGCTTTCAGACCAGTATCAACTGGAACATTGCGCGGGCAAATGGCGTGAATTTCGCGTTTCTAAAAGCGACCGAAGGCGGCGATTTGCTGGACATCGAGTTCAAAAACCACTGGCGCAAAGCGGGCCGCGCCGGTGTGGTGCGCGGGGCCTATCATTTCTACTATTTCTGCACGACACCCGAGGTGCAGGCGCAATGGTTCATTCGTAACGTACCGCGCAGCCGCGGGGCCTTGCCGCCCGTGCTGGATATGGAATGGAACCCGTTTTCACCCACCTGCGCCAAGGTCCGCCCCCCCGCCGCAGAGGTCCAGCGCCAAATGCGGGTCTGGCTGCGGATTGTTGAAGCCCATTATGGTCAACGCCCGATCATCTATACCACGCCGCGGTTTTACGAAGAGAACAAGCTAAAGTCGTTTCGCGGCTATGAATACTGGTTGCGCACCACCGCCAAAACCCCGCGCGAGGCGTTTCCCGGTCAAAGCTGGCGGTTCTGGCAGTACAGTGCCACAGGAACCATTCACGGTATCAAGGGGGATGTCGATCTGAACGCCTTTTCCGGCAGCCGCGCGGAATGGAACGCGTGGCTTGCGCGGCGTGCGCAGTAGGGCTGTTTCGCGGTCTAAAACCGGACAGCGCGCAGCGTTTTAGTCACGTCGCGCACATCCGGCCAATCCCACACCGCATCGCGCAGATAAAACAATCTGCTGTTGGTGTGGGTCGAGATGCGCGTGTTCTCCATAACCAGTCGATAAGGTACAATCGCAGCCCGAAACACGCTATAATCACTGGCAAAAAGTACCCCTGCAAGAAAGTCGAAGGGCCGTTCCTGAAGGTTTCTTAGGGCGGATAATTGGCGAGATGTATTATGATCTGTCAGTCGACGGGACTTGATCTGGTATCGAATACCCTGCCCGTCGACGGCATCATATCCTTTGACCGACGCTGCCGCCATGTCCCAGCCGAATACCTTGCAAAACAGGGTTTCAGCGTAATCGCCTGCCGGATTGTTGGACGACCGCACAGCCCCGCTCGATTTCAACAAATCCGAAACTTCCGCATGTAACGCAAGAAGCTCGGAAACCGATCGTTCTTTCAGTAGGACATCCATTTGAACACCAAGTTTGGAAGGGTTTCTTAACCTTTCCAAAACTAGATTAACAAAACATGAATCCCTTAGCCGTCCATGCGGATCGTGGTATTCTTGGGATCATAGGGGCTGTCCTCGACAATCTCCGCGTCCCACAATTGATCAAACATCTTGACCTTCATTTTGGTCCCCACAACCGCATGTTCCGGCTTCACGTACCCCATGCCGATGGATTTGCCGAAGGCGACAGAATACCCGCCCGATGTCAGGCGGCCCGTGCGTTCGCCCTCAACATATAGCACCTCGCGGCCCCATGGGTCGGCATCTTCCGGTCCGTCGATCAACAGGGTCACACATTTGGCGTTGATCCCGTGAGCCTCCATCGCGGCCTTGCCGTGAAACTCTTTGGACAGGTCGACAAAACGTGGCAAATCGGCCTCAAGCGGCGTCGCATCGCGGCCCAGTTCCGTCCCGAACGCACGGTAAGATTTCTCCTGTCGCAACCAGTTCTGCGCCCGTGCGCCCACCAGTTTCATCCCATGCTTTTCGCCTGCTTTCTCAAGCTGGTCGAACAGGTAATTCTGCATTTCAATGGGATGGTGCAATTCCCAACCCAACTCGCCGGTATAGGCCACGCGGATCGCGCGCACCGGACACATGCCAAGTTCGATATTGCGCATGGTCAGCCACGGGAACCGCTTGTTGGACAGCACCGTTTCGGGATCACCATCCTTGACGATCTCGTTCAGCACATCGCGCGATTTCGGTCCGGCGATGGCAAAGACGCCCCATTGCGTGGTCACATCATGGCATTCGATATAGCCAAACTCCGGCGCCTTATCCTCGATCGCCTTGCGCAGATAATCGCTGTCATAGGCCGTCCAAGCCCCGGCGCTTACAAGGTAATATTCATCCTGTGCAATGCGCACGATGGTATATTCCGTGCGTGTGGTGCCCGCACCGGTCAGGGCATAGGTCAGGTTGATCCGCCCAACCGACGGCAGTTTGTTGCAGGTGAACCAGTCAAGGAACGCCGTCGCACCGGGGCCTTTGACCACATGTTTGGTGAATGCTGTCGCATCGATCAAGCCGACACCTTCGCGCACGGCTTTGGCTTCTTCAACGGCATATTGCCACCATCCGCCCCGGCGGAAGGACCGCGCGTCGTGATCGTTGAACCCTTCGGGCGCAAAATAGTTCGGCCGTTCCCAGCCGTTGACCCAACCAAACCGCGCGCCGCGTGCGGCCTGCCGGTCATAGGCCGGCGAGGTCCGCAAGGGACGGCAGGCGGGGCGTTCTTCGTCGGGGTGGTGCAGAATATAAACGTGTTCGTAACACTCTTCGTTTTTGCGCGCCGCAAACTCCGTCGTCATCCAGTCGCCGTATCGTTTGGGGTCAAGCGAGGCCATGTCGATCTCGGCCTCGCCCTTCACCATCAATTGCGCAAGGTAATAGCCGGTGCCGCCCGCCGCCGTGATGCCAAATGAAAATCCTTCGGCCAACCACATGTTGCGCAAACCGGGTGCAGGCCCGACCAGCGGATTGCCATCCGGCGTGTAACAAATCGGACCGTTGAAATCATCCTTCAGCCCGCTTTCCTCACAGGACGGAATGCGGTGGATCATCGCCTCATACTGGCTTTCAATCCGCTCAAGATCCAGCTGGAACAAATCTGCGCGGAAACTGTCGGGCACACCGTATTCGAACCGCGCGGGCGCGTGTTTTTCATAGACGCCCAAAATCCAGCCCCCACGTTCTTCGCGGACATAGGACTGCGCATCCGCGTCACGGATGACGGGATGTTCGGGGTTGCCAGCGTCCTTGCGGAAGGCGACCAATGCAGGGTCTTGATCCATGACGATGAACTGGTGCTCAACGGGGATCGCCGGCATTTTGATGCCCAGCATTTTCGCTGTGCGCTGCGCGTGGTTGCCGGATGCAGTTACGACATGTTCGGCGGTGATCAACATCTGCTCTTCGGAGGGCACAAGATTGCCGCCCTTTTCGACCATCTTGGTCACGGTCACTTCCCAATGCGTGCCATTCCAGTGAAACGCATCTGCCTGCCACTTGCGTTCAATCGCGACGCCGCGCTGGCGCGCGCCTTTGGCCATCGCCATGGTCACATCGGCGGGGTTAATATAGCCGTCGGTCTGGTGATACAGCGCCCCTTTCAAATCCTCTGTGCGGATCAGGGGCCATTTCGCTTTCACCTCATCCGGCGTCATGAACTCGTACGGCACACCGCAGGTTTCCGCCGTTGACGCATAGAGCATATATTCGTCCATGCGTTCATCTGTTTGCGCCATGCGCAGGTTGCCGACCACAGCGAAACCGGCGTTCAACCCTGTCTCTTCTTCCAGCGTTTTATAAAACCGGATGGAATAGTCATGAATATGCGTCGTGGCATAGGACATGTTGAAATATGGCAGCAAACCCGCCGCGTGCCATGTCGATCCCGACGTCAGCTCGTCGCGTTCCAGCAGCATGACATCGTCCCAACCGGCAGCCGCCAGATGATAGGCAATCGAGGTCCCCACGGCACCGCCGCCGACAACCAATGCTTTGACGTTCGTTTTCATATGCCGCGAATCCTTCTGACAGAGTTGCCCCTGTTTTACGCGGACTTGGCGAAATCACGGTGCACCAGCCGACCCAACATATCAAAAAACCGACCTTGTGATTGACGCAAAGCCATGCGCCTTGGGCCACCGCGCCTTTCGTCTTTGACCGGCGCGATCTTTCAAATCGTTTCAGCGGGGTGGTTCAGTCCCGCTTCTTTTTCCACTGAATGCTGCCACCCTGTTGAACCGTCTTTTTGCTGCGGTTCTTTTTGATCGAACTGCGGTGGCGGATTTGGTCAAGCATGCCCATCCGGTCGTATTCTTCCATTGATACGTCTTTGGGCTTTCCATCTGCCGTTGGCCGGTTGTGGATATCGCCAAGCCGCGGCTTGGTGCCCGCAGCGCCCTGAGCTTTATGGCGGATGCGGCCCCATTTCTCATCCCGCTGACGGGCGTCCAGCAGATCAACGTATTCTTTTACATGCGGATTGTGCTTTGCCATCTCGCGCAGCTCTTCCTCGCCCGTCATTCTTGAATAGTGTTTTTCCGCAGCGCCCGAGTTTGTGCTCTGTGGTAAGGACGCGCGGCGTTGATCTGCGCTGTTGGCCTGATCATAAGCAGCCCGCGCCGCCCGGTTTTCCCACTGCATCAATAGGTCCAACGCCGGATCGCTGCGGCTCGCCCCCGTTCCGGTATCCCCAATGGCCACCAGACCGGAACCCGCAGCCAATGTTACACCCAAAGCAAAGATGGCATATTTGATCATCGTTTCTTCCTAATCCTGCGGCTCCGCACCAGCGCCCACCATTTAATAAACCCTGCCGTCTTAGAAATCGTTGGCGGAAGCACTCATATTCTCGGCAGCAATTGCCGAAAAGCTTCGCGAAATTTCACCACGGTTGGCGTAGATTTCGGCGGCACTCATCCCTGACAAATCCGACGGTTGCAGGGTCGGTTTGTAATTGCGCGCGGCAGTGCGGGCTTTGATATCGCCCAGCCTGTTGCCCGCTGTCTTGTCCTTGCTGCTGAACTTCTGACGGACAGAGGTCCAGAACCCCTGATGAGCAGCAGCCTTGTCGGCGGCCAGCATCCGGCGCAGTTGCGGGCTGTCGGCGGTGAGATTGGCGATTTGTTCTGCGTTGCTCATGTCGGACCAGCCTTTGCCGGTCCACGTCTCGCGGATTTGCGGGATTGCAGTCGATACCTTTGCCGCATTGACCTGTGCCATCGCGGCCAGGCGTGCAGGCAATTGTGCGCTGTAGCGCTCAAGCGTCAGTTTACCGGACGGATCAGCCGCGTTCTGGGTCATGAAGTCATACCCGACGGCACCGGATCCGGTTGTCATCAAAAGCCCGAGGGAAAGTAAAAGTTTGTGCATCGCTCCGCCCCTTGTTGGGTCAGGCGCAACAGATCCGTATTTTCTGCAATTTCTAAGGCACGGCAGGGGCAAAGGCGTGGCATCCCAACCTCGCCCCAGCCAATTACGTTACATGAAAATCTTACCCGGGTTCATGATGTTGTCGGGGTCGAGCGCCTTTTTGATCGCGCCCATCACGGCCAAAGTCTCAGCCCCCAATTCGCGCACAAGATAGGGCCGCTTGCCTTGGCCGATGCCATGTTCACCGGTGCAGGTCCCTTCCATCCCGATGGCCATATCGTTGAGCCATGAAATGAATTCCTTCGCCTTGGCGACTTCTGCCGCGTCTTCCATGTTCACCAGAACAGTCGCATGAAAGTTGCCGTCTCCCGCGTGGCTTACCGTGGGGGCCACCAGCCCCATTTCGGTGGCTTTGGCTTCTGACTGCGTCAGCGCATCGGCCAGCCGTGAAATCGGCACACAAACATCAGAGGCCACCGCGTCACACCCGGGCCGCAGCTGGAGCATAGCCCAATAAGCATCATGGCGCGCCTGCCAAAGCTTGTTCCGTTCTTCCAGCGTCTTGGTGGCGGCATATCCCGTGCCGCCTTCCTCTTCGGCCAACATGCCAAAGGTTTCCGCCTGTTCCGCCACCCCTGCGTCCGATCCGTGAAACTCCAGCAACAGCATCGGCGACACCGGCAATTCCAGCTTGGAATAATTGTTCACCGCCCCGACCATCGACGCGTCCAACAGTTCGATCCGCGCCACGGGCAGCCCGTATTGGATCACCGCCATGACCGTTCTGGCCGCCGCTTCGACACTGGGAAAAGAACAGCGTGCGGCAGACATCGCTTCGGGAATACCCTGCAAACGCAGTGTGATTTCGGTGATGATGCCCAAAGTGCCCTCTGACCCAACCATCAACCGCGTCAAATCATACCCAGCCGAGGTCTTTTTCGCGCGGCGGGCCGTGCGGATGATCGACCCGTCCGCCATCACTGCCTCAACGTTGATCACGTTGTCCTTCATCGTGCCATAGCGCACCGCATTGGTGCCTGATGCCCGCGTCGCCGTCATCCCGCCAATCGACGCATTTGCACCCGGATCAATCGGAAAGAACAGGCCCTGATCGCGCAGATGTGTGTTCAATGCCTCACGCGTCACACCGGGTTGAACGCGGCAATCCAGATCACCTGCGTTCACCTCCAACACCTTGTCCATCTGGCTGACGTCAATGGAGATTCCGCCCAGCGGCGCGTTCACATGCCCCTCCAGCGAGGTGCCCGTGCCAAAGGCGATGATCGGCACCTTACGCGCCGCACAGGTTTTCACAATTTCCGATACTTCTTCGGTGGATTGCGCAAACACCACGCCGTCCGGCATCTGGTTCGCGATCCAGGTGGTGGTATGCCCGTGCTGCGCGCGAATGGCCTCCCCCGTCTGAAACCGCTCGCCGAACTGCTGCTTCAGCACGCCCAATACCGCGGCGATCCCGTCTTCATTGCGCATCTGCATGCCCCCATCCGCCATCTCGTGTTTCTCCCTACTGACCGTATGCGATGCCTTCGCGGCGCGGATCAGCACCGCCTTGCAAGGTATCACCAATCGCAATCACATGCAGGCCGCTCGTCAACCCGCGTGCGCCCACCTTGTATCCCATGGCTGTTAAACCGTCGCTCAATTCCACAGACGCCGTTTCTTCCTCAAGATCATATGTACCAAACCGGTTCACCGCATGCGGCACGCTGACCGCTTGCTGCACATCCATGCCCCAATCAATCACTGCTACAATCGCCTGCGCCACATATCCGATAATCCGCGACCCACCGGGCGATCCGACCGCCATCACAGGCTTGCCATCTTTCATCACAATCGTCGGTGCCATCGACGACCTTGGACGTTTGCCCGGTTCAATGCGGTTGGCAATCGGTACGCCGTCCTTATGCGAGCGAAACGAAAAATCGGTAAGCTCGTTATTCAACAGGAACCCGCCAACCATCAAACGCGATCCAAAACCGTTCTCGATTGTGGTCGTCATCGACGCCACATTTCCCACCGCATCCACAATCGAAATATGCGAGGTCGAGGGAAACTCGATGCTCTCGTCATCCGCCCGGTTCAGCGCGTGATCCCACGCAGGTTCCCCTGCGCTGACCTCTTGCAAAGCCATATCGCTGTCCAGCACCGCTGCGCGCTCGGCCATATAGGCAGGATCCAGCAACCCTGCCACCGGCACCGGCACATAATCGCTATCCGCCAGATACCGCCCGCGATCCGCAAACGCCAACCGCGCCGCATCCCCCATCAGCCGCCGCACAGTCAAATCTTGCGGCCCCGCGCTCAGGTCATACCCCTCCACCGCCCCCAAAATCTGGCCCACAGCCACAGCGCCGGATGATGGCGGCCCCATGCCACAGACCTCGTGGTCGCGATAAGGCGCACAGACGGCAGGCCGTTCCTTGACCTGATAAATCGCCAGATCCACCTCCGCCAGAACACCGGGATTGCCTTCGGCCCCCTGCACTGTCGCCACAATATCGCGCCCGATCTGCCCGCCATAAAACGCCCCTGCACCTTGCTTCGCAAAGCGGCGCAAAGTCT